>DNQP01000054.1 GCA_003500955.1 Curvibacter sp.
GCACGGTCAGCAGCTGCACGGCATCGGTCCCGGCGGCCTGGGGCGCTGTCACGCCGCCCGCGCGCAGCGCGCGCACCAGACCGTAGGGTGTGGCGTAGCGTCCGCCGTCCAGCTGCAGTGCGGCCAACAGCAGGGCCTGCAGGTTCGCACGCACACCGGCACGTAGCGTGGGCGGCGCAGCGGCCACGAAGCGAGCCAGCACGTCGCCATCCTCGTAGATCGCGTCCAGGGCGTCGTGCGGCGGCAGGCTGGCCGCCCAGTGCTGCCAGCGCTGCAGGCGCGCACCCACGCCTTGCAGGGCCGGTGACCAGCCCTCCTGCTGGAGCAGATCGAACCAGGGCAGCTTGTGCATGCGCTGGCGCAAGGCGATCTCGACCAGGGCCTCGTCCGGCAGGCCGAAGAGCGGCGACTTGAGCGCGCGCGCCAGCGAGAGGTCGTGCGCGGGCGAGACCAGCACGTCGAGCAGGGCCAGCAGGTCCTGCACCTCAGGGGCTTCTCCAAGCTCGGTCTTCTCCGGCTGCAAGGCCGGGATGCCGAGCGCGCGCAGCTCGGCCTCCATGGCCGTCAGGCGGTCGCGCTTGCGCGCCAGCACCATGACCTCGCGCGGGTGCAGGCCGGCCGTGATCTGGCTCGCGATCCAGCGCGCGGCCTGGCGGCATTCGCGTTCGCGCAGCGTGTCTTCCGGCGTGTGGCGGGGCTGGGTCAGGCTGTCGCGCCAATCGGTCGCCGCCTCCTTCTTCTCCTTCTCCGGGCGCGCAACTGCGGGCAGGGCCAGCACCGCGCCCGCCTGCTGCGACTCGGTGCTGTGCGTGCGGAAACCAGCGTACTCGCCCGCGTCGCGCGCCTGGCCCAAGGCGGTGTTGACCAGCGCCAGCACCTCGGGCGCGTTGCGGCGCGTGTGGTCGCAGCTCAGCTGCTCGCCGCCGAGTTCGCGCACAAAGGCCTTGGCCGCCTCGAAGACCTGGGGCTCGGCGCGGCGAAAGCGGTAGATGCTCTGCTTCGGGTCACCCACGATGGAGAGCCGCGGTGCCGTCGCCCCGCCGCCACTGCCCGCGTAGCCACTCAGCCAGGCGTGCAGGGCCTGCCACTGCAGGGGGTTGGTATCCTGGAATTCGTCGATCAGCAGATGCCGCGTGCGCGCGTCCAGCCGCTCCTGCACCCAGGCGCTGAGCGTCGAGTCGGACAGCAGGTGCAGGGCCGCGCGTTCGACGTCGCTCATGTCCACCCAGCCGCGTTCCCGCTTGAGCGCGGCGTATTCATCGATCAAGAGACGAGAGAGCCGCGTCATGCGCTGCTGGTAGAGCCAGGCTTCGTGCTGCTGCTGCGCCTCGAGCAACTGCAGCACCAGGGTCTGGGTTGCACGGATCACCTCGATGCCACTCACCTTGTCGCTGAACTTGCGCGGCTGCGCCTCGGCCGTCAGCAGCGCCTTGAGCACGCCGGGCGCATCACCCTGCGTGAGCGCTTGTTCAAGCTCCACGCCCTTGGCGCTGAAGCTGGGCTGGCTGGCCAGGCCGAGCAGGCGCGCGGCCTGCTCCAGCGCCTTGCGCAGATCACCTGGAGCCAACAGCAGGTCCAGCGGTGCGTCAGTCACAGGCAGGTCCGGATACACCTCGGCCGCCGGAGGCACCGATTGCTCGATCACGGCCAGCGCATCGGCCAGCATGAACTCCACACGCCGCTGCAGGGCCGCTTCGAGCCCCTTCTCGGTCTGGCTGCGGCCGTGCGTGGCGACCACGGCCTCATAGTCGGCGCGCAGCCCGGGCTCGCGTAGCAGACGGGCCTGGAAGGGACGCCAGAGCTGGGCGATGGCCGGCGCGTCCTGCTCCAGCAACTCGTAAGCCGCAGGGAAGCCCAGTTCCTCCAGCATGGCCACGGGCGCGTTGCGCAGCAAGGCGGCGAACCAGCTGTGAAAGGTGCGGATCTGTACCGTGCGCCCCTGCAACAACAGGCTGCGGTGCAGCTGGCGCAGCGGCTCGATCAGCGCGGGTGCACGCGCCGCGTCGACGCCGCGCATGAGCAGTTCCTTGCGCAGACGTTCGTCGTCCGCCTGCGCGAAGTCCTCCAGCCATTCCATGAGGCGCTGGCGCATCTCGCCGGCGGCCTTCTTGGTGAAGGTGATGGCCAGGATCTCTTGCGGCGCCGTCCCTTCGAGCAGGGCACGCAGGATGCGCGAGACCAGCATCCAGGTCTTGCCCGCGCCCGCGCAGGCTTCGACGACCACGTGGCGCTGCGGATCGCAGGCGATCCTGTAGAAGTCCTCACGCGCCACCGGGGCGCCATTGCGTTCGTAGGCCGGTGTCATGGCGTCGGCCCCTCGGCCCAGAAATCCTTGCGACAGAGGCCGCGCGCGGCGCAGGTCTCGCAGACCTTGCCTTCACCCAAGGCTGGCATGGTGGCGCCTGCGGAAATGCGCCCGAGATCGCTGAGCAAGCCTTCGATCAGCGCATCGCGCACGGCCACCACATCCTCCTGCTCGAAGGTGCGACAGCCCTCACGCTCGCCCACGTTCACATAGGCCGCGCGCAGACGGTCCTCGGGCTGCAGGGCGGCATAGAAGGCCAGCTGCGTGTCTTCCAGCGGCTCGCGGATGCGTTCACGCGTCACCTGCTGGGCCTCGGTCTTGTAGTCGATGAGCAGGTTCAGGCCGTCCGCGCCGCGGTCGATGCGGTCCAGCCGGCCGAACAGGGTCAGCGTCCCCAGCGGCTGCTTGGCGTCGCGCTCGCCATCGACATAACGCAAGCCGCCGGCTTCGTGCTGCACCAGCCAGTCCAGATAGCCCTCACGCACCTGGGGCCAGGCCGCCATGAAAGGCAGGAACTCATCTTCGGCCAGGCGCTGCGCCCTTGCCTCCTCCCAAGCGGCGGCGTCGATCAACTCACGGCGACGGGCCCGCTGCGTGCTGTCGAGCCCCGCATGGAAACGCTGCAGCACGGCATGCAGCCAGAGGCCGAAGTCGCGCTTGTCGAGTTCACCCTCGATCTCCTCGGCCTCCTTGAGCCCGAGCAGCCGCAGGCCGAAATAACGGTAAGGGCAGTGCCGCAGGTCCTGGTAAGCGCTGGCCGAGATCCGGTTCAGAGCCAACGCAGGCGCAGCCGGTGCCGGTTGCGCGACAGGCGCAGGCATCAGCGTGCGCGTGGCCCAGGGGTCCGACGCGCTTTGCGCGCTTGCATCACTGCGCGCGAGCTGCACCAGCGGGCTGGGCAGCAGGGGCTCGCCGCCCTCGTCGCCGCAGCGCCAGAGCACGTCCACGGCAGGCCGGGCCAGCGCGTCGGCCCAGGCCGCGCGGAGGGCCATCTCGAGCACCTCGCGTGCTGGCAGGCCCAGTGCCGTGCGCTGCGCCGCCGTCCACAGGCCTGCGGGCTCGGGCGACACCGGCAGGCGCACCTCATCACAGCCCGGCAGCACCACGGCCGCGAAGTCGCGGCCCAGCATCTGCGCGAGCGGCAGCAACACGGCCTGCTCCTGCACCGGGTAAGCGGGCTTGAAGCTGGAGGCCTCCAGCACCTGATCCACCCAGTGGGTGAAATCCATCAGGTTCAGGCGCCGACGTGCCCACAGGGCATCGGGCGGCAGGGCCGCCGCCTCGACCAGCCGCAGCGCAGCCAGCACATCGGCGCCGGCCAGGTCTTCCTGCAGCAGGGTCCACTGCGCCGTGGCCTGCAGCAGTTCACGCAGCACCCCCAGCCACTGGGCCAGCGGGCGCGTACCCTGCAAGGGTGCGCGCCAGGCCTCGATGCGCTGCAGCAGCTCGGGCAGGGCCGAAGGCGGGCGCAGCTCGAGTGCGTCCGGCACATGGCGCCAGGCGCGCTGGGGACGACGGCGCAAGGCCGCCTCGAGCTCTCGCAGCGCCTGCGCATCACAGGCCGGCACATGCTTGAGCCAATCCAGCACGGCATCGCTGCTCGCGTTCCAGGCCGCGGCGCGCATGGCTGCCATGAGCTGCGCGCCGGCCCGGCTGGTCGAAAGCTTCCAGCCCGTCTCGTCGCGCATCTGCACGCCGTGGCTGGCCAGCATGGCACGCACACGGCGCGTGAGCGCGCGGTCGGTCACGGCCACCGCCACGGGCGAGCGCCCGGCCTGGAGATGACGCAGGACGCAGGCCGCGGCGCGCAGCGCTTCGTCCTGCGCATCCGCCGCCGCATGGAAGGCGAGCGACGATGTCGACGCACCGGCGGCAGGCGCATCGAGCACGCACAGTCGCTCGCCCCAGACCGCCTGCAGGCCCGCCGGCAAGGGGTCGGGCTGCCAGCCCGGCACGATGATCAGGCAGTCGACAAACGCGATCAGCTCCGATGAAAAAAGAACATCGCTGGGATAGGAAGATTGCGCCAGCCAGGCCACGGCCACCTGGGCCACCTGCGCTTCGAGTGCCAGCACACCGGCCTCCAGCCCCGCCATCGCGGCGCTGCGGACACGCTGCCCCCAGGCGGCGCGCCCGGGTGGCGGCACCGCCGCAGCCACAGACGCCAGCTCGCGCGCCGCATCCAGCAGCAAGGGCGTGGCCAGTTCCGCACGCTCGCGCAGGCCAGCCTGCTCCAGCAGAGTGCGGGCGGTGAGCGCGTCGAGGGCGGCATCGCCGCTGTAATCCGTGGGCGCGGGGCTGTGCCCCCCCAGGCTGCGGCACCAGTTCTGCGTGGTCTCGAACCGCGGGGCGAAGCCGTTGGGATGCAGACGGGCCCAGTGACGCGCGGCCTGCGGCATGAGCTGGGCGTAAGGCAGAAGGACCACGGTGCGCGCCGCATGAGCCCTGCGCGACTGCATGGCGCTGGCGATGCCGGCAAGCCACTGTTGCCAACGTTGATCCATGGTTTCTGTCACAATGCCGCAACTGTAGCCGCAACGCCTAGACACAAAGGAGCCCACGATGGCCAGCGACCTCATCAAGCATGTTTCCGACGCCTCCTTCGAAAACGACGTCCTCAAATCCGACCAGCCCGTGCTCGTCGATTACTGGGCCGAGTGGTGCGGTCCGTGCAAGATGATCGCCCCCGTGCTCGACGAAGTGGCCGGCACCTACCAGGGCAAACTGCAGGTGGCCAAGATGAACGTGGACGAAAACCGCGACATCCCCGCCAAGTTCGGCATCCGCGGCATCCCCACCCTCATGCTGTTCAAGGGTGGCCAGCTCGCCGCCACCAAGGTGGGCGCCATGAGCAAGGCCCAGCTGACGGCCTTCATCGACCAGCAACTGGCCTGACCTGCCTGCCACCCGTGCCCAACGGCCGCCGGACCCCTTGTGGGCGGCGGCCGTTTTTCCTGTCATAATCAAAACCAACCGCTGACTCCCTGTCGGAGCCGGCCTGAATTCCCGGCAGTCCCGCCCCGCGGCGGCCCTGCCCCCACCTCCCCCCGTTTGATCGATATCCCCTCTGGGGCTACTTCCATGCACTTAAACGAACTCAAGGCACTGCACGTGTCGGAAATCCTCCAGCAGGCCGAAGCCCTGGAGATCGAAAACACCGGCCGCATGCGCAAGCAGGAGCTGATGTTCGCCATCATCAAGAAGCGCGCCAAGGCTGGCGAACAGGTCTTCGCCGACGGCGTGCTGGAGATCCTGCCCGACGGCTTCGGTTTCCTGCGCAGCCCGGATTCGAGCTACACCGCCAGCACGGACGACATCTACATCTCTCCCAGCCAGGTGCGCCGCTTCAACCTGCACACCGGCGACATGATCGAAGGTGAAGTACGTACCCCCAAGGACGGTGAACGCTACTTCGCGCTGAACAAGCTGGAGAAGGTCAACGGCGGCTCGCCCGAGACCAACAAGCACAAGGTCATGTTCGAGAACCTGACCCCGCTGTTCCCCAAGGTCCAGATGAAGCTGGAGCAGGACGGCCTCAAGAGCGAAGAGAACATCACGGGCCGCGTCATCGACATCATCGCCCCCATCGGCAAGGGCCAGCGTGCCCTGCTGGTCGCCCCGCCCAAGAGCGGCAAGACGGTGATGATGCAGCACATCGCCCACGCGATTGCCGCCAACTACCCTGACAGCCACATGATGGTGCTGCTGGTGGACGAGCGCCCGGAAGAAGTGACCGAGATGCAGCGCACCGTCAAGGGCGAGGTCATCGCCTCCACCTTCGACGAACCCGCCGCCCGCCACGTGCACGTGGCCGAGATGGTGATCGAGCGCGCCAAGCGTCTGGTCGAACTGAAGAAGGACGTGGTGATCCTGCTGGACTCCATCACCCGCCTGGCCCGCGCCTACAACAACGTCGTGCCCTCCTCGGGCAAGGTGCTGACCGGCGGCGTGGACGCCAATGCCCTGCAGCGCCCCAAGCGTTTCCTGGGTGCGGCCCGCAACGTGGAAGAAGGCGGCTCGCTGACCATCATCGCCACCGCGCTGGTCGACACCGGCAGCCGCATGGACGAAGTGATCTTCGAAGA
>DNQP01000065.1:0-2272 GCA_003500955.1 Curvibacter sp.
CGCGGCCCCAGCACCTGGCAGCTGATCTTCGGCAGCTTGGCCAGGGCGCGTGCCGCATCAGCCAGATGGCTGGGCGTGGCGTGGTTGGCCGGACGGTTGGCCCATTCCTTGGCCAGCTCGATGCCGGCCACGGCGGCCGTGGCCTGGGCGAACTCGACTTGCAGCGCGGCCGCCTTGGGCACGCCCAGGGTCACGCGCGTGAGGCTGCGACCCTCGGCCTTGGACTTGGTCGTGGTGTAGACATAGCTGGCGTCGGCCACGGTCTGCACGGCCGCGCGCAGCGCGCCGGCCTGGGGCGCGGCGGCGAAGCACAGCGCCAGTTTCTTGACGGCCGGCCCGCCACTGCGCAATGCCCCCAACGCCGCGCTCACCGCCTGGCGGACCTGGCGCACCGTGCCCTCGCCCGTGCCCACGAGCAGCACACGCGGTGCCTTGACCTGGGCTGGGCGGTACAGCGCCAGCAGCTTGCCGGCCTTGATGTCCAGGTCGCCGGCCTTGAGCGCCTGGGCCAGCAGGGCCCCCAAGCCATCCTTGCCGGGCTTGAAACCGGCAGGCGTCAGCACGATCAAGGCATCGGCCGGCTGTTTTGCAGCGCCGGCCAGGTCCAGGGTGAGCAGTTCAAAGTTCATAATGGCGGTTTCCTTCCGAGCAATGTTATTCGATTCCTCCATCCGCAAGGAGCTGGCGCGCAGCTTTGGCGCCACGCTGATCGTGCTGGTCACGGTGGTCATGACCATGACCCTGATCCGTGCCCTGGGCCTGGCCTCGCGCGGCAGCTTCAATCCCTCGGACGTGATGCTCGTGATGGGCTACACGGTGCTGACCTACCTGCCCAACCTCATGAACCTGGGCCTGTTCGTCGCGGTGGTCATGACGCTCTCGCGCCTGTACGCCGACAGCGAGATGGTCATCTGGTTCTCCAGCCGGGTCGGCCTGGGCAGCCTGCTCAAGCCCCTGCTGCGTTTTGCCTGGCCCGTGCTGCTGGCCATCGGCGTGCTGGCGCTCTTCGTGCGTCCTTGGGCCAAGGACCAGATCGACGAGATGCGCGCGCACTACGAGCGCCGCGGCGACCTGGAACGCGTGCAGCCCGGGCAATTCCAGGAATCAGCCGACGGCTCGCGCGTCTTCTTTGTTGAGAAAGGCGATATCGACGAGCTCAAGGCCAGCAACGTCTTCGTCGCCACCTCGGAACGCGACAAGCGCACCGTGATCTCGGCGCGCAGCGGCTACACGGAGCTGGTCGACGGCGACCGCTTCCTGGTGCTCGAACGCGGCCAGCGCCTGGAAAGTTACACCGGCGAGCCAGGCGTCAAGGTCAGCGAGTTCGAGCAATACCGGATGCTGGTGGCGCGCGACCCGCTGGTCCGCGGTGCCGTCGATACGCTCAACAGCCGCCCCACCATGGAACTGATCCGCCAGCCCACCCGCGAAAACCTGGGCGAGCTCACCATGCGCATCGGCTACGCCGTGGCCTCGCTCAACCTCATCATCTTCGCCCTGGCGGCCACGCGCATCAACCCGCGCGTCAGCCGCACCGGCAACCTGCTGTTCTCGCTGCTGCTGTTCCAGGTCTATCTGAACCTGCTGATCCTGGGCCAGAACTGGATCGCGCGCGGCCAGGTCAGCTTCACCGTCTTCAATGTGCTGCTCCATGGCGGCATGCTTGCCGCCGGCCTGCTCTGGCTGGCCAAGCGCCAGTACAACTGGAACTGGTGGCCTGTGCGTCGGCGAGGCGCTGCTGCACAGCAGAATTCCGGAGGCCAGCCGGCATGATGCACACCATCCGCCGTCTGCTGCACCGCGAGATCTTCACCGCGGTGATCTACGTGACCCTGGGCTTCCTGGCGCTGTTCGCCTTCTTCGACTTCGTCGACCAGCTCGCCTCGGTTGGCAAGCCCAACATGCCGGGCTACCAGATCCCGCAAGCTGCACTCTATGTGCTGCTGCTCGTGCCCAGCCATCTCTACGAACTGCTGCCCATCACCGTGCTGATCGGCACCATCTACGTGATGACGCGGCTCGCGCAGAGTTCGGAGTTCACCATCCTGCGCACCAGCGGCCTGGGTCCCTGGCGCGCGCTGCGCATGCTGCTGGCCGCGGGCTTCACCTTCGCGCTGCTGACCTTCGTGATCGGCGACTACCTCACGCCCTGGGCCGACCGCACGGGCCAGCTGCTGCGTGCCCACTACCAGGGCAACATCCTGACCGTGGGCCAGACCGGCGCCTGGCTGCGCGAGCGTGAGCCCTATGCCCAGTACGGCGTCAACGTCGG
>DNQP01000065.1:2590-15043 GCA_003500955.1 Curvibacter sp.
TTCGGCTCGCTCGCGCCCGACGGTTCCATGCGCGACGTACGCATCTTCGAATTCGACAACCAGAGTTCGCTGGTCTCCATGATGCAGGCGCCCGTCGCACGCTTCACCGAAGACGAGGCCTGGCTGCTGGAGAACGTCGAACGCACCGAGTTCAATGCCGGCGGCGCCCAGCTCAGCCGCATCGAGCGCACCACCGTGCCCGTCTTCCGCTGGCCCACGGCCATCTCGGCCGAGATGATCTCGGCCGCCGTGCTCAAGCCCGACCGCATGAGCGCGGTCGACCTGTTCCAGTACATCCGCCACCTCAAGGCCAATGCCCAGAGCGCCGAGCGCTACGAGATCGAGTTCTGGAAGAAGGTCTTCTACCCCCTGTCCTGCCTGGTCATGGTCATGATGGCCCTGCCCTTCGCCTACCTGCACTTCCGCAGCGAGGGCATCTCGCTCTACGTCTTCGGCGGCGTCATGGCCGGCATCAGTTTCTTTTTCCTCAACAACATGTTCGGCTACATCGGCGAGCTGCAGCGCTGGACGCCCTGGATCACGGCTGCGGCGCCCGGCTTCATCTTCATGCTGATCTCGCTGGGCGCCTTCGGCTGGCTGGTGCTGCGCCGATGACAACGGAGAACGACTTGACACACGGCCTCATCCTCTTTGCCCATGGCTCGCGCGATCCGCAGTGGCGCGCGCCCATGGAATCCGTCGCGGCCCGTGCAGCGGCGCTGGATCCTCAGACCCGCGTGGCCTGCGCCTACCTGGAATTGATGGAACCCGACCTGCCCGCCTGTGCGGCCACGCTGGCCGCCGAAGGAGTGCACGAGATCACCATCGTGCCCATGTTCCTGGGCGTCGGCCGGCACGCGCGCGAGGACCTGCCCGTGCTCGTGGAGCAGTTGCGCCGGGATCACCCGCAGGTGCGCTTCAGTCTGCGCCCCGCCATCGGCGAGGACGAGCGCGTGGTCGAGATGCTGGCGCGCATTGCGCTGGCCGGGGCCTGAAGCCCGCGCCTGCCTACCCTCCCGCGCCCCATGAGCACCCAGCACTCCACCCCGCTCGCCTTGCTGCGTTTGATGCGCCCGCACCAGTGGCTCAAGAACGTCTTCGTCTTCGCCGGCCTGATGTTCAGCCAGACCTGGCACCGCGGCCCGCTGGTCGAGCAGGTGCTCTGGGCCTTCCTGGCCTTCTGCGCCGCCTCCAGCCTGGTCTACATCCTCAACGACTGGCGTGATCGCGCGGCCGATGCCCAGCACCCCACCAAGCGCCTGCGCCCGCTGGCCAGCGGCGCGGTCAGCCCGCAGACGGCGCTGGGCCTGGCGGCCGTGCTGGCGCTGATCGCGGTCGGTCTGGCCTGGGGCCAGACCGTGCTGCTGCTCCTGCTGGGCTGCTACGTGGCGCTCAACCTCGCCTACAGCTGGAAGCTCAAGCACGTGCCCGTGGTCGACGTTTCCATCATCGCCAGCGGCTTCATGCTGCGCTTGCTGGCCGGTACCGTGGCCGTGGGTATCCCGCCCTCGCGCTGGTTGCTGCTCACCGGGCTGTTCATCGCGCTCTTCCTGGGTTTTTCCAAGCGCAAGGCCGAGACCTTCCACGCCCCCGAGCAGCAGCGCGCCGTGCTGGAGCACTACCCACCCGCCCTGCTCGACACCTTCATGGCGGCCACCATGACGGCCACCGTCATCACCTACGGTCTTTACGCGACCAGCATCGAGGCCCTGCAACAGCACGGCGGACGCCTGATCTACACCGTGCCCCTGGTGGTCTTCGGCCTGCTGCGCTACACCTACCAGGTACACCGTGGCCGTGGCGAGGATGTCTCGCGCGATCTGCTGCGCGACCCCTGGATCGTCGTCGCTGGCATCGCCTGGCTCGCCATCTTTCTCGCCACGCGGCTCTGGCGTTGAAGCCACCCATCCGCGTGAAGCTCCCGCTCAAGCCCCTGCTGCTCGTCATCGGTGGTGCCGCCACCGTCTATGCCGTCCTGCTGCTGCTGACCGGCGACGCACCGCTGGCCCAGCTCGGACTGGCCCTGTGGACCCCCATGGGCGCCGCGGCCGCGGCCCTGTGCCTGCTCAACTACGGCCTGCGCGGCCTGCGCTGGCGCGGCTGGATGGCCCAATACGGCCGGGCCTTCGGCGTGCGCCGCGGCTTGCGCCTCTACCTCGCGGGCTACACCTTCACCCCCACGCCGGGCAATGTGGGTGAAGCCGCGCGCGGCCTGCTGCTGCGTGAGCCGCTGGGCACGGCCGACAGCCTGGCCGTCTTCGGTGCCGAGCGCGTGGCCGATCTGCTGGCCCTGCTGCTGCTGACCCTGCCCGGGCTCTGGTGGCTGCTGCAGCGGCCCGAGGCCGCCGCCTGGCAATGGCCGCTGCTCCTGGGCCTGTTGCTCGCCGGCCTGCTGCTGGCTGCCGTGCTCTACCGGCAACGCCACGCCCTGTTCGCGCGCCTGCCCTGGCTTCAGTCGGCCTGGCGCTGCCTGGCCCATCGCCCGTGGCTCTGGCTGGTCCAGACCCTGGTGGCCTGGGCCGCGCAGGGCCTGGCCCTGTGGCTGCTCTGCCTGGAGCTCGGTGCGCCGATCGCCCCCGAGCTGGCCATCGGCTTCTACGCCCTGGCTATGGTCGGTGGCGCGCTCTCGCTGCTGCCGGCCGGCCTGGGCGGCACCGAAGCCCTGCTGACCGGCCTGCTCGTGCTGCACGGCGCAGGCCTGGCCACGGCCCTGGCCATCACCGTGCTGGCGCGCCTGCTCACGCTCTGGCTGGCCGTGGCCCTGGGCGCGCTCGCTCTCCTCTATAGTGCGGCTGTTTCCCGCGACATCTCCCTGCGCTGATGACCCTCTCAACCCAAGACCCGTACCTGAACCTGCCGCGCTGGCTGCTCTTCACCGCGCTCGGCGCCCTGGCCCTGCGCCTGTGGATCGCCGTCGCCCTGCCCATCACCGGCGACGAGGCCTTCTTCTACTGGTGGGGCGTCTACCCCGACTGGGGCTACTCCGACCACCCGCCCATGGTGGGCTGGCTGATCTGGCTCATGCGCACGCTCTTCGGCGAGGCCACCTGGGCCATCCGCCTGCCCATCGTGCTGCTGCCCCTGGCCGTGGGCGGTCTGGTCTGGTGGGCCTTCAAACCCCTCAACCGTGAACGCGCCGCCTGGGCCGCGCTGCTGATCTGGCTGGCCCCGCTGAACTGGATCACGGCCCTGATCACCACCGACACGCCGCTGATCTTCTGGTCTGTGCTCTCGGCCGCCCTGCTGCTGCGCGCCGAGCGACGTGCGCAGGTCGACGGCGGCACCCTGGGCCTGTACGCCCTGTCCGGCCTGACCCTGGGCTGCGCCTTCCTCTCCAAGTACTTCTCCGTGGTGCTGGGCCTGGCCTATCTGGTGTACTTCGCGCTCTACCGACGCGAGCGCTGGAAGGCCTTCGTGCTGCTCGTGCTCTGCGCCCTGCCCGGACCGGCGATCAACATCGCGTGGAACATGGACCACGGCTGGTCCAACATCATGTTCAACGCCATCAACCGCAACGAAGACGCCGTCTTCGAAGTGCGCAAGCCCTTCATGTACCTGGGCATGCTGGCCTATCTGCTCACGCCGGCGCTGCTCTGGCTGGGCTGGAAGCACCGCGCCGCACTGCGCGAGACCGCGCGCCAGCAACGCCTGCTGGCCCTGCTGCTCGTGGTGCCGCTGATCTTCTTCGCGCTGCTCTCGTTCAAGAAGGTCGTGGGCCTGCACTGGGTGCTGTCCTTCTACCCCTTCGCCTTCGCGCTGTACGCGCTGGCCCTGCCACCAGCTGCGCTCAAGACCGCCTCCAAGGGTCTGGCCTGGTTCACTGGTGCGCACGTCGTGCTGGTGCTGGGCGTCTCCTTCACCACGCTGGACCAGTGGGCGGGCAAACCGGGCTACACCAGCTTCGTGCGCGCCTTCCGTACCCCCGAGCTGCTGGCCCAGGTGCGCACGCCCGACAGCGTGCTGATGGCCAACGCCTACTCGCCCGCCGCGGTCTACGGCTATGTGCTGCAGCAGTACGTCCCCGTGTTCGGTCCCGGCAAGTTCCACGCCCGCCAAGATGACCAGCTCGTCGACTACGCCGTCTACCAGGGCCAGACCATCCGCGTGCTCATGGCCGACGCGCCCGACCTGGCCGAGTACAGCCCCTATTTCGAGAGCGTGCGCGCCTTCACCGTGCAGCAAAGCGGCGTGACCTTCCATGTCGTCGAAGGCCGGAACTTCAACTACGAAGCCTACCGCCAAGGCGTGCTGGGCGAGGTCTTCAAGCGCTACTACAACATCCCCTCCTGGCTGCCCATGACGGGCTGTCCCTACTGCGTGCGCTACTGCGGCCAGGTGCAATGTCCGAAGCCCTGAACCCGGACAGCGCCGCGCCAGCGCACGTGGTCGCGGCCTTCGACTTCGACGGCACGCTGACCTGGCGTGACACCCTGGGCCCCTTTCTGCGCCGCCTGCTCGGCACCCCGGGCTACCTCTGGCTGCTCTTCGCCTGCAGCCCCTGGCTCGTCGCCTATGTGCTGCGCCTCACCAGCAACGACCGCGCCAAGGCCCGCCTGCTGCAGGTCGCCCTGGCCGGGCGCTCGGTGGCCGAGGTCGCGCGCTGCGCCCGGGCTTTTGTGCAGCAGGAGTTGCCTGCGCAGTGGCGACCCTGGGCCCTGCAGCGACTGGTCGCGCACCAGAGGCAAGGCCATCGCTGCGTGCTCGTCAGCGCCTCGACCAGTCCCTACATGCATCTCGTAGGCGAGAGCCTGGGTGTGGACGCCGTGCTCTGCACCGAAATGGAAGTCCTCGATGGCCGCTACAGCGGCCGCATGGCCACGCCCAATTGCCACGGCGAGGAAAAGGTGCGCCGCCTTCAGGCCTGGCTGGCGCAGCAGTTCGGCGACGCAAGGCCGGAGCTGCACGCCTACGGCGACACCTCGGGCGACAAGCCCATGCTGCGCCTGGCGCAGCAGGCCTGGTACCGCGAGCGGCCCTGGGCTTCATCTTGAAACATTTCGCGGTAGTCAAGCCAACCTTGATACACGCTGAAAATATTTGATACAAATCCAGGCCAGTTTCGACCACTCTTCTGTATCTCAGCCTTCCTGTGTGTGACAAACTGCACACAGAAGGTCGTCCGTCAGAGACGACCCAGGATTGCCAGCGCCCAAGCCTGAGGAGACCGGAAGATGAGAAAGTTTCTTGCCTGTGCCGTATTCCTGGCCTTCGGCCCCGTCGCTTGGGCCCAGGACATCGTCATTGGCCAATCGGTGCCGCTGAGTGGCAGCAACGCAGACATAGGCCGCGACATGCGCGATGGCGCGCTGGCCATCTTCAACAAGTTCAACGCCAGCAACCAGCTGGGCGGACGCAAGATCCAGCTCGTGACGCTGGACAACGCCAACAACCGCCAACGCGCCGCCGAAAACTCCCAGCAGCTCGTGAGTCAGGGTGCTTTGGCGCTGTTCGGCTACAACTCAGCCACCAACAGCGTGGACGCCCTGCCCCTGGTGGCCCAGAACAACATGCTGTTCTTTGCCCCCTTCAGCGGCTCCATGAGCCTGCGCAGCCATCCCAACGTTTACACCATCCGCGCCTCCTACAAGGATGAAACGCTCAAGATCCTCGAGTCCAAGCGTGCAGTCGGCGCCAACAAGGCCGTGGTCATCCACTATGACGACGAGGTGGGCCGCAGCAACTACGAGGCCGTGGCCAGTACCTTCGCCGACCAGGGGCTGGAGCGCCCCCGCGGCGTGGCGGTGAAGCGCAGCGGCGTCGCGGTGGACGCAGCCGTGGTGGACGCCATCGCCAAGGACAGCCCGCACTACGTGTTGGCCACCACCCAGTTCAACGTGGTCGGTGAGTTCCTCAAGATCGCCAACGACAAGGGCACGAACATTCCCGTGGCCGCCCTCTCCTTCGTCAATCCCGATGAGCTCGTGGAATCCGTGGGCAATCTCGCGCGCGGCACTGTCGTGGCCCAGGTCATGCCGTCGCCGCGCAGCGCCAACCAGATCTCGGTGCCGCTCATGAAGGAATGCGCCGAGGCGCTCAATGCCCTCAACGGCGCACGCCTGAACTACACCTCGCTGGAGTCGTGCATCGGTGCCAAGGTGCTGATCGAGGCGCTCAAGAAGGCCGGCCCCCAGGTCACGCGTGCCAGCCTGCTTCAGGCCATGGGCAATCTGGGCCGGGTCGACCTCAAAGGATTCAGCCTGAACTTCGGCCCGGGCCAGCGCCACGGCAGCAACTGGGTGGAACTCACCATCCTCTCGCGCGGCAACCGCTTCGTTCAGTAAGCGGCAGCGCCGGGGCGAGGGGGCCCGGGCGACGCCGGCCCGAGCATGCCGCATGGGTTCGCTCAAGCGGTGTGGGCTTCTCTGCGGCGGCTGCTTCACGCCTGATCCCGATCCGTCTTGAAACTGGTCCTGCGTCCCCTCAGCCGCGGCGGCAGCCGCCGCGACAGGTGGTGAGCGGGGTCGCTGCCTCCGGCCAGCCCCTCAAACCGGCGCGCGCTTCACACGATACGGCAGCTCGTCTAGGCTCTGCCGGCAGCACCTAGGAGGCCCGCGAAGGTGGCCCGCTGCGTGCCCTGTCAATACTTTAGCGCCGTACTCTTGCCCCAGAACACGCGGTAGGCATAGACGGTGTAGCCGATGATCACCGGCAACACCACGGCCACGCCGTAGAAGATCACCAGCAGCGCTTCAGGCGAACTCGCGCCCTGCCAGATCGTGAGCTTGTCCACGACCAGCCAAGGGAAGAGGCTGTAGCCCAGACCGTAGAACGCCAGCAGGAAAATGCCCACCGTGCAGGCGAAAGGCACCGCTGCGCCGTACTGGTTGCCCTGGTCCAGGCGCAGCGGCAGGCGCTTGAGGCTGCGCGCGATGACGATGAACAGTGCCACGGTCACGGCCGGAATCGGCAGCAGCAGCACCACATTGGGAAAGCTGAACCACTTGTCGAAGATGCGTTCGCTGACCCAGGGCGTGGCCAGCGAAATCGCCGCGATGCCCGCCGCTGTCAGCCACAGGCTGCCCTGCGCCCAGCGCACGGCCTTGCGCTGCAGCGCGCCCTCGGTCTTCATGATCAGCCAGCCGGCGCCCAGCAGGCCGTAGGCCGCGATCAGGCACAGGCCGATCAGCGCCGCAAACGCACGGCTGCCCCAGTCGGTGGCGAAACCGGTCACCAGGCTGCCCAGCATGAAACCTTGCGACCAGGACGCCAGCGTGGAGCCCACATAGAAGGCCCCGTCCCACAGGTGCTTGTGTTCGGCACGCGCCTTCACACGAAAGTCAAAGGCCACGCCGCGCAGCGTCAGCGCCACCAGCATCAGCGCCACCGGCAGGTAGAGCGCGCCCAGTATCACGCCGTGCGCCAGCGGAAAAGCCACCAGCAGCACGCCCACACCCAGCACCAGCCAGGTCTCGTTGGCGTCCCAGAAGGGGCCGATGCTCGCGATCATCATGTCCTTCTGCGCCTCGTCATCGGCGCGGCGCAGCAGCACGCCTACGCCCAGGTCGTAGCCGTCCAGGATCACATAGGCCAGCATGGCCAGGGCCATCACCAGCGCGAACACCACGGGCAGCCAGCCGGCGGGCTGGCTCAGGTCGGGCACCGTCAGCAGATTCGTGACCTCAAGCATGGCTCACCTCCATCTCGGTCTTGGCGGCCTTACGCGCCAGATAGAACACCACGCTCACATAGGCCATCAACAGCGCGACGTAGAGCACGAGGTACATGGTCAGCGTGAAGGCGATGTTGTGGGCTGGCACCTGCGACGCAGCTTGCGCGGTCTTGAGCACGCCTTGCACCAGCCAGGGCTGGCGGCCGATCTCGGTCACGTACCAGCCGGCCAGCAGCGCCACCCAGCCCGAAAACGTCATGCCCACCAGCGCGCGCGCCAGCCAGGGCTGCAGGCCGCGTTTGCGCACCTGCCACACCCCCAGCCAGCTCACCGCCAGCATCAGCAGGCCCACGCCCACCATGGTGCGGAAGGCCCAGAACACCGGCGCCACCGGCGGATGCTCGGTGCCGAAGTCCTTCAGGCCCTTGACCTCGCCATCCCAGTCATGCGTGAGGTAGAGGGACGCCAGCTTGGGGATGGCCAGCTCGTACTTGTTGCTCTGCGTCGCCTGGTCCGGCAGCGCAAACAGCACCGCGGGCGCACCGCGCTGGGTTTCCCAGATGCCTTCCATGGCGGCCAGCTTGGCCGGCTGGTGCTTGAGCGTGTTCAGGCCGTGCATATCGCCCACCCAGATCTGCACCGGGATCAGCAGCGCCGCCACGTAGAGGCCCGTGCGCAGGCTGGCCTGCACCGTGGGCCCCTGGTCGCCCTTGAGCCAGCGGTAGGCGCTGAGACCGGCGAGCAGGAAAGCGACCGTCAGGCCCGAAGCCAGCAGCATGTGCGTCATGCGGTAGGGGAAGGAGGGGTTGAAGATCACCTCCATCCAGCTCGTCACATGGGCCTTGCCGTCGATCATCTCGAAGCCGGCCGGCGTGTGCATCCAGGAGTTGAGCGCCAGGATCCAGAAGGCCGAGGCCGTGGTGCCCGCCGCCACGAGGAAGGTAGCCAGGGTGTGCACCCTTTCGCTGACGCGGCCACGCCCGAAGAGCATGATGCCCAGCATCGTCGCCTCCAGGAAAAACGCCGTCAGCACCTCGTAGGCCAGCAGCGGCCCGGCCACATTGCCCACGGTGTTCATGAAGCCCGGCCAGTTGGTGCCGAACTGGAAGCTCATGGTGATGCCGCTGACCACACCCAGCGCAAAGGTCAGCGCGAAGACCTTGACCCAGAACTGATACGCATCCATCCAGTGCGCCTGCCCCGTGGCATTGAAACGCAGCTTGAAGAACAGCAGCACCCAGCCCATGCCGATGCTGATGGTCGGGAACAGGATATGAAAGCTGATGTTGGCCGCGAACTGGATGCGCGCCAGCACCACCGGGTCAAGACTGTCCATGCGAGGTCTCCTCCTTGTTGGTTTTGGCCGGGCTGAAAACGTTTTTCACCCGCTCCTTCATCTCCAGCAACTTCTGCACCTTGGCCCCCATCTGCATCAGGCTGACCAGGGTCTCCGAATCCATCTTCTGCACGTCGTCGAGCCAGTTGGTCATCAACTCGATGAAGCTGTGCATCTGCTTCATGCGCTCCTGCGCGTGGATGTCCTCCGCCGTACCCGGCTGCTCCATCAAGGCCTCGCGCAGCATGGACAGCGTGGGGTCCACCTCGCGCTTGCGCCGCTCGTTGGCCAGGGTACGGAAGATGGCCCACACATCCTCGGGCGCCTGGAAGTACTCCCGCCGATCATTCGGCCGATGAATCAGGCGCACCAGGTTCCAGGACTGCAGTTCCTTGAGCCCCATGCTCACGTTGGAGCGGGAAAACGTCAAGGCCTCCCCGATCTCGTCCGCGTTCAGCGGCTGGGCCGACACATAGAGCAGCGCATAGATCTGCCCCACCGTGCGGTTGATGCCCCAGCGACTGCCCATTTCTCCAAAATGCAGCACGAAACGCTGCGTCAGGGGTGGAAGCTTCATGCCTGGCCTTTCTGTATTTTCAGTATTTTCTGAAAACTCAGGAAATTTTGAATCAGGCGTAGCCAGACCTTGACTGCAAGCTAGGGCTATTGGGCAAGGCCAGGCTTCTACCCCGCGCAGAAACAGCTGTTTGATAGATGCAGGAGGCATAATGAACGCCAGCTTTATCCGGAATTCACCATGAACCTGCACCAGTTCCGCTTCGTCCAGGAAGCCGCGCGCCATGGCCTCAACCTGACCGAAGCCGCCAAGGCCCTGCACACCTCGCAGCCCGGCGTGTCCAAGGCCATCATCGAACTCGAGGAAGAGCTGGGCATCGATATCTTTGCCCGCCACGGCAAACGCCTCAAGCGCATCACCGAGCCGGGCCAGCAAGTGCTCAAGAGCATCGAGCTCATCATGCGCGAGGTCGGCAACCTCAAGCGCATCGGCGAGCAATACAGCAAGCAGGACAGCGGCACGCTGTCCATCGCCACCACCCACACCCAGGCGCGCTACGTGCTGCCCGGGCCCGTGGCCAAGCTGCGCGCGGCCTGGCCCAAGGTCAACCTCTCGCTGCACCAGGGCAACCCAGACCAGGTGGCGCGCATGCTCATCGATGAAATCGCCGAGATCGGCATCGCCACCGAATCGCTGGCCGACTACGACGAACTCGTCACCCTGCCCTGCTACGAATGGCAGCACGTGCTGGTGCTGCCCACCAGCCACCCCCTGGCCGGCAAGGAACGCCTGAGCCTCGAAGATCTGGCCGCCGAGCCACTGATCACCTACCACCCCACCTTCACGGGCCGCACGCGCATCGACACAGCCTTTGCCCAGCGCAAGCTCAGCCCGCGCATCGTGCTCGAAGCCATCGACTCCGACGTCATCACCACCTATGTCAAGCTCGGCATGGGCCTGGGCCTGGTAGCCGAAATGGCCGTGCGCAACATGCCCGTGCTGGCCGGCACCGAAGAGCTGGTGGTGCGCCCCCTGGGCCACCTCTTCGGCAAGAACGTCACGCGCGTGGCCTTCAAGAAAGGCGCCTACCTGCGCAACTTCGTCTACGAGTTCGCCGAACTGCTCAGCGACCGCCTGCAGCGTGAGCTCGTTGCGCGCGTGATGCGTGGCGAACACACGGAATATGAGCTATGACCCCCTGAGGCGCTGCCCGCCTTCCCCCGCTCATCCTTCGGTGGCGGGGGACGCTCCCAGTGGCCCGGCAGAGCCGGCTCCACGGGAGCCCTGAAAAAACATCCTAGCTTTGCGTATCCTCTCACCATGACCACCGCACGTACCCCTGAACTCGTCAGCCGCCTGCCCAAGGTCGGCACCACCATCTTCACCGTCATGTCCGCCCTGGCCGCCGAAAAAGGCGCCGTGAACCTGGGCCAGGGCTTTCCTGACTTTGAGGGCGACCCGCGCCTGGTCGACGCCGTCACGCAAGCCATGCAAGGCGGCCTCAACCAGTACCCGCCCATGACCGGCGTACCCGCGCTGCGCGAAGCCGTTGCGAAGAAGGTCGAGGCCATCTACGGCCACCGCTACGACGCCAACACCGAGATCACCATCACCGCCGGCGCCACCCAGGCCATCCTGACCATCATCCTGGCCATCGTGCACCCGGGCGACGAAGTCATCGTGCTCGAGCCCTGCTACGACAGCTATGTGCCCAATATCGAGCTGGCGGGCGGCACCGTCGTGCGGGTGCCGCTCGCCCCCGGCAGCTTCCGCCCGGACTTCGGCAAGATCGCCGCCGCCATCACGCCCAGGACCCGCGCCCTCCTCATCAACAGCCCGCACAACCCCAGCGGCATGGTGTGGACGAAAGAAGAAATGCTGCAGCTGCAGGAGCTGTTGGCGCCGACCGACATCCTCGTCATCAGTGACGAGGTCTACGAGCACATGGTCTTCGACGGCAAGGCACACGAAAGCGCCGCGCGCTTCCCCGCCCTGGCCGCCCGCAGCTTCATCGTCAGCAGCTTCGGCAAGACCTACCACGTCACCGGCTGGAAGGTGGGCTATGTAGCCGCCCCCGCGCCACTCACCGCCGAGTTCCGCAAGGTGCACCAGTTCAACGTCTTCACCGTCAACACCCCGGTGCAGCACGGCCTGGCCCACTTCATGGCCGACCCGCGCCCCTACTTGGACCTCCCAGCCTTCTACCAGCGCAAGCGCGATCTGTTCCGTGATGGGCTGAAGAAGACGCGCTTCAAGATGCTGCCCGGCCAGGGCACCTATTTCCAGTGCGTGGACATCTCGGCCGTGAGTGACCTGAACGAGGCCGAGTTCTGCAAGTGGCTCACCACCGAAATCGGCGTGGCAGCCATCCCACTCTCGGCCTTCTACGGCAACGGCTTCGACCAGAAGGTGGTGCGGTTCTGTTTTGCCAAGAAGGACGAAACGCTGCACACTGCGCTGGAACGACTCGCCAAACTGTGAGCTAGACCATGACTGAACGGCAGCGCCTCTGGACCGGTTCCTTGCTGGTGCTGCTGCAGTTCGGCCTGCTGGGCGTACTGGCGCTGCTGGCCTGGCCTGCCATAGCAGAAGGTACCATCCCGCTGGCTGCATGGCTCATGGCCGGCGCGGCCCTGCTGCTGGCAGCCTGGGCCCTGCGGGCCAACCGCCCGGGCAACTTCAACATCCATCCCCGCCCGCGCGTGGGCGGCACCCTGGTCACGAGCGGCCCCTACGGCTGGATCCGCCATCCCATGTACTCGTCCTTGCTGCTCGGCGCCCTGGCTCTGGCGCGCACGGCGGACACGGGTGCGGCCTGGCTGGCCTGGGGCGCGCTGCTGTTGGTGCTGGGGATCAAGTCAGGGCTGGAGGAGCGCTGGATGCTGGCGCAGCATCCGGGGTATGCGCATTACCGCGAGCAGACCAAGCGGTTTGTGCCTTGGGTCTACTGATCGGAGAAAGCTAGATGTTCTGATTTAGTAATTCCCCGAC
>DNQP01000020.1:0-394 GCA_003500955.1 Curvibacter sp.
ATGTGCGGCCCGGACCTGGACCGCGACTCGACCTCGCTGGACGTGCCCGCGGAAGACTACAGCCGCACGCTCCACGACAAGCTCGACGGCCTGCGCATCGGCCTGCCCAAGGAATTCTTCGGCGCCGGCCTGGCGCCCGACGTGCGCGCCGCGATCGACGTCGCCCTCAAGGACTACGAGAAGCTCGGCGCCAAGCTGGTCGAGATCTCGCTGCCGCGCACCGAGCTCGCGATTCCCGTCTACTACATCATCGCCCCGGCCGAGGCCAGCTCCAATCTCTCGCGCTTTGACGGCGTGAAGTTCGGCCACCGCGCCGACAAGTACGGGGACCTGCTCGACATGTACAAGAAGACCCGCGCCGAAGGCTTTGGCGACGAGGTCAAGCGCCGCATCA
>DNQP01000020.1:702-17946 GCA_003500955.1 Curvibacter sp.
CGACGAGGTCAAGCGCCGCATCATGATCGGCACCTATGTGCTCTCGCACGGCTACTACGACGCCTATTACCTGCAGGCACAGAAGATCCGCCGCATGATCGCTGACGATTTCCAGAACGCCTTCAAGCACTGCGACGTGATCGCCGGCCCCGTGGCGCCCACCGTGGCCTGGAAGCTCGGTGACAAGAGCGAGGACCCGGTGGCCGCCTACCTGGCCGACATCTACACCCTGCCCGGCTCGCTGGCCGGACTGCCGGGCATGAGCCTGCCCGTGGGTTTCGGTGAAGGCCACATGCCCGTGGGCCTGCAACTCATCGGCAACCATCTGCAGGAAGGCCGGCTGCTCAATCTGGCGCACCGCTACCAGCAGGCGACAGACTTCCACCTCCGCACCCCGGAGGGCTATTGAAATGAGTACCCCCAAACTCGTCCAGGGCTACGAGGTCGTGATCGGCTTCGAGACGCATGCCCAGCTCTCCACCGCGAGCAAGATCTTCAGCCGCGCGCCCACGGCCTTCGGCGCCGAACCCAACACCCAGGCCTGCGCCGTGGACCTGGCCCTGCCCGGTACCCTGCCCGTGATGAACGTTGGTGCGGTCGAGCGCGCCATCCAGCTCGGGCTGGCCATCGGTTCGCACATCGCCCCGCGCAGCGTCTTTGCGCGCAAGAACTACTTCTACCCCGACCTGCCCAAGGGCTACCAGATCAGCCAGTTCGAGATCCCTGTCGTGCAGGGCGGCGAGATCAGCTTCTACCTCGGTGAGGAAAAGAAGACCGTGCGCCTGGTGCGCGCGCACCTGGAGGAAGACGCGGGCAAGTCGCTGCACGAGGACTTCATCGGCCAGAGCGGCATCGACCTCAACCGCGCCGGCACGCCGCTGCTGGAGATCGTGACCGAGCCCGACATCCGCTCCAGCGAAGAGGCCGTGGCCTACGCCAAGGAGCTGCACAAGATCGTCACCTGGATCGGCATCTGCGACGGCAATATGCAGGAGGGCAGCTTCCGCTGCGACGCCAACGTCTCGGTGCGCAAGCCGGGCCAGCCCCTGGGCACCCGCCGCGAGATCAAGAACCTGAACAGCTTCAAGTTCATGCAGCAGGCCATCGACTTTGAGGTGCGCTGGCAGATCGAGCAGATCGAGGACGGCCACGCCATCGAGCAGGCCACGGTGCTCTTCGACCCCGACACGGGCGAGACGCGCGCCATGCGCACCAAGGAAGATGCGGCCGATTACCGCTACTTCCCAGATCCGGACCTGCCGCCTCTGGTGATTGCGCAGGAGTGGGTGGAGGAGATCCGGGCGTCTATGCCTGCACTGCCAAGCGATTACATCCGCCGCTTCGTCAGCACCGACACCTATCGTGTTCAATTGCGGCTCGACATCGAGCAAGCGTACGTCCAGGTCACATACGGACTTCCGGAGTATGACGCGCGGACACTGGTCTCCAGTCGGGGTATGGCGGACTATTTTGAGCAAACAACCGCGGTGAGCGGCCAACCAAAACTGACCAGCAACTGGATAATGGGCGAGGTCTCGCGCAAGCTAAATGCTGACGAGATTGATTTCGACAAGATTCCTGTTAGCCCGATTCAACTGGGCACGCTTATCAAACGAATCTTTGAAGGAATCGTTTCCAACAACGCCGCCAAGCAGGTGTTTGACGCACTGTGGGCCAGCGAAGGCAATGACGTTGACGCCATCATCGAAGCCAAGGGTCTCAAACAGATGAACGACGCCGGCGCGCTGAAGAAGATCATCGACGAGGTCATCGCCGCCAATCCCGACAACGTGGCCCAGTTCAAGGCCGGCAAGGACAAGGCCTTCAACGCGCTCGTGGGTCAGGTCATGAAGGCCAGCAAGGGCAAGGCCAATCCGCAGCAGGTCAACGATCTGCTGCGCAGCAAGCTGGCTTGAACAGGGGGCCGCGCCAGACGGCGCGGCTTCAGTTGGCGGCGGCGGGCGCGGCGATCTGGGCCCAGAGCAGCTGCAGGCGCTGCAGCTCTTCGTCGAAACGGGCGTTCACGCGCACCATCTCGGCCTCCTGATCGGCGATGAAACGTTCCTGCACCGCCATGCTCTTCTCGTTGTCGTCCACCAGACGGCGCAGGGAGGGCGGCACCTTCTCCGGATCCTTGGCGTAGAACTCGAGCTCGGTGTCGAGCTCCTTGCGCTGGCGCTGCAGTTCCTTGACGCGGTTCAGCGCCGCCTGGCGCACCACGGAGATCTGGCTCAGGGCCTCGGCGCGTTCCTTGTCGTGCACGGAGCGGTTGGGGTAACGCACCAGCAGGGCGCGCTCACGCCGCCGTTCCTCGGCCTGGCGGGCGCGCTCCTCGGCCTCACGGCGCTGCCGGGCCTCCTGTGCGGCGCGCTCGGGGCCGGTCAGGGAGGGCGGTATCACCGCGCGCACGGTACCGCTGGGGTTGAGCAGCAGCTGTTCGCGGTCGGCGCACTCACGGATGGGACGGTCGGAGGTGAGCTTGCGGCCCTTGGCATCGACGCAGCTGTAGATCCCACCGCCACCGGTCTGTGCCAGCGCAGGCAGGGCGCACACGCCCAGCATCCACCCTGTCAGCACCACCCTTGCCAAACGCAGCATTTCAATTGTCCTGGACACCGTAGCGTTGTCGATAAGCGAGCACTCGGGCATGGTCGGCGGCGAGGCCGTCCTTGCTGTGCTGCTCCAGATACTGCAGCAAATCAGCCAGCTTCGCAATGGCGGCAACCTGCAGGCCCAGGCGGTTGCGGACATATTGCACGGCACTGTAGGGCACGTCCTGGCCGTTCTCGGTGGCCATTTCCTGTCGGTCCAGGGCGATCACCACGCCGTGTGGCTTGGCGCCCGCCGCCTCGATCAGGGCGATGGACTCGCGCGCGGCGGTGCCGGCCGACATGACGTCGTCGACGATGAGCACGCGGCCCTTGAGCGGCGCACCCACCAGGGTGCCGCCCTCGCCGTGGTCCTTGGCTTCCTTGCGGTTGTAGGCAAAGGGCACGTTACGACCGTGGCGCGCCAGCTCCACGGCCAGGGCCGCGCCCAGGGGGATGCCCTTGTAGGCCGGGCCGAAGACCATGTCGAACTCGATGCCGGAGGCGATCAGGCGGCGGGCATAGAATTCGGCGAGCCGGCCCAGCTTGGCGCCGTCGTCGAAAAGGCCTGCATTGAAGAAATAAGGGGACAGCCGGCCGGCCTTGGTCTTGAATTCGCCGAAGCGCAGCACACCGCACGCGACCGCAAAGGCCACAAAATCCTGGGCCAGGCCGTCCTGCCCTGCCACACCACCTGCCGTACCGCCTGCCATGGGAAAGTCCTTGTTCAAACTTGTCAGCCTCAACCTCAACGGCATCCGCTCGGCCACCAGCAAGGGGCTGGAAGCCTGGATCGAGCAGACGCGGCCCGATTGTATTTGTGTGCAGGAGGTCAAGGCCCAGGCGCCCGATGTGGCCGGCAAGTTCGAGTCGCTCGCCGGTCTGCAAGGTCATTTCCACTTTGCCGAGAAAAAGGGCTACTCGGGCGTGGGCGTCTACACGCGGCACACGCCCAGCGATGTGATCGTCGGCTTTGACGGCGGCGAGTTCGATGCCGAGGGCCGCTATGTGGAGCTGCGCTTCGACACGCCGCAGCGCAAGCTCTCGCTGATCAGCTGCTATTTCCCCAGCGGCTCCTCGGGCGAAGACCGGCAGGCGGCCAAGTACCGATTCCTCGACCTGATCTACCCGCATCTGCAGACGCTGCGCCAACAGCGCGAGTTCATCCTCTGCGGCGACGTGAACATCGCGCACAAGGAGATGGACCTCAAGAACTGGAAGGGCAACCTCAAGAACTCGGGCTTCCTGCCCGAGGAGCGCGCCTGGATGAGCAAGACGCTGAGCGAAGGCGGTCTGGTCGACGTCTACCGCCAGCTGCAACCGGACGCGACCGACGCCGCCTACACCTGGTGGAGCAACCGCGGCCAGGCCTACGCCAAGAACGTGGGCTGGCGCATCGACTACCACCTGGCCACACCGGCGCTGGCCGCGCTGGCGCGCCGGGAGTCGATCTACAAGGGCGAGAAGTTCAGCGACCATGCACCGCTGACCATCGACTACGAGCTGGGCCTCTGAGCCCACCAGAACCGTGCGCGACGCTCCATCACCGCCGACCGCTCCGCCTGAGGGACCCGGGCCGCATGCGCAGGTCGCGCCGGCACTTCCCGGCAGACCGCGCGGCCTGTACGCCGCCGTCCTGCTCTTTCTCTTCTTGCTCGGCAGCTGGCTGGCCTGGGACCTGTGGCGCGAGCGCGAGCGCACACTGGAACTGGCGGCACGGCTGGTGATGCAGAAGAGCCAGCTCATGGCCCGCGCCTTCGGCGACACCTTCCTGGCGGCAGACTATGTGCTGCGCGATGTGCTCGGTCATGTGCGCCTGGACCGCGACCTGCGCTATCCCGAGCCCGACGCCGACCACCGCCAGGGCATCGAGGGCCTGCTGCGACTCAAGGCCGCGACGATACCGGTGCTCGAAGACGTGGCCTTGTTCAACCGCGACTGCATCTTCACCGCCTTTGCCAAGGGCAACTTCTACGGCCGCCGCAGCACGCAGCGCTTCTGCTCCGACCTGCAGGTCGGCCCCGGCGAACGGCTGCACATGCAGTATCTGCCGGTGGAGCGCTCGGCCTCCAAACGCCCGGTGGTGGTGATGGCGCGCACGGTCGGGGATGCGCAGGGCCGGCTGCTCGGCGGCGCGCTGGCGGTGCTCGACCTGCAGTACGCGCAGAACTGGCTGGCCAGCTTCGATGTCGATCCGCAGGACAACCTGAGCCTGCTGGATACCGATGGCGTGCTGCTGGCGCGCATCCCGCCCCTGCCCCAGGCCATCGGACAGCGCCTGCCTCCCACCCCGAGCCAGCTGCCCTTCAGCGAACTCGTCGGCGTGGACACTTTCACCGACCCTTCGCCCGTGGACGGCCGCCTGCGCGTGTACGGCGCCTCGCGGCTGGGTGACTTCCCCCTGGTGGCGCTCGTGGGCTTCGACCGCAGCACCGTGCTGGAAGGCTGGCGGCACCGGGCCTGGCAGCTGCTGGCTGGCTATGCCGTGCTGTGTGTGCTGACCCTGCTGATGCTGCGCATCCAGCTGGCCATGCTGCACCAGCGCGAGGAGCTGCGCGCGCTGGCCACCACCGACGCGCTGACCGGCATCGCCAACCGCGGTCACCTGATGAACGCCGGCGCCCAGGAGTACGCACGCGCACGACGCTACGGCCAGGAGCTGGCCGTGCTCATGCTCGACATCGACCGCTTCAAGTCCATCAACGATCGCTGGGGCCATCCCACGGGCGACCAGGTGATCCGGGTCGTGGCCCAGAGCTTGCGCGCTCTGGCCCGCGGCCAGGACCTGGGAGGGCGCCTGGGCGGTGAGGAGTTCGCCTTGCTGCTGCCGGCCACCTCGCTGGCAGGTGCCCGGGTCATTGCCGAGCGGCTGCGCCAGAGCGTGCAAGATGAGGACAGCGTGCGCACGAAGGCCGGCGACGCCGTGCGCTTCACGGTCAGCATCGGCGTGGCCGCGCTGACGGCGCAGGACGCCGACTTCGACAGCCTGCTGCAACGCGCTGACCGCGCCCTCTACCTGGCCAAGGACAGCGGCCGCAACCGGGTGAAACTGCTCGACAGCGACGCCGCCGCCAGCCCGGCCTAGATGTGATGTTTCAGTAGGTTGTTCATCCGTCCCGGATTTGGGAAGCTGTGGTTACCACGCCCCAGAGCACCAGCGGGATCAGCGCGCTGGTGGCGATCGCCACGTTGAAGGCGTGGCTGCGGGTATGATGACCACACAAAAAGGGGACCTGCCGAACCGCGCTCATGCGTGGGCCGGACAGGCACAGGGGGCGACCATGGCCACACGACATGCCCAGACCCGATCCCGCCCCGAACTCGGACATTGGTCCGTTCACGCCTTTTCGCATCTTCCTGACTGAATGGCTGCTGGTCCTGGGGGCGGTACTCGCTCTCGGGGGTGGGCTGGGCTATACGCTCCTGCAAGACCATCGGGCGATCGCAGAACGCGAACACGAGCACCTCGCCAAGCAGGCCCAGGTGATCCACGACGACCTGACCCGCCAGCTCGAATCGACCAACCGGGCCCTGCTCAACATCCGCACCGAGTGGCCCGCCGCCAGCCTCAAAGACGGCTCGGTCAGCGCTGCTGTGCCGCGCCTCAAGGCCTTTGTCGATGCCATGCCCGGTGTGCGCGGCCTGTTCATCATCGATGCCGATGGCAAGCTGCGGGCCAGCAACTTCACCCAGCTCATCGGCCTCGATCTGCGGGAACGCAACTACTTTCAGCAGGTACTGAAGAACCCCCGCGCGGACACGCTCTACCTCAGCCCGCCCTTCCGGACCGCGCTCAACGTCTGGGGCATCAACGTGGTGCGCATGATTCCGGGCCCGAAGGGCGAATTTGCTGGCCTGGTCGCCGCCACACTGGATCCGGAAGACTTCAAGCTGACCCTGCGTTCCATCAACTACGCCCCCGATGTATGGTCGGCCCTGGCCCATGGCGGAGGCCTGATCTTCCTGTTCGAACCCGAGCGCACGGAGCAGCTGGGCGTGAACCTGGCCCAGCCCGGCTCGTTCTTCATGCGGCACCTTGAGAGCGGACAAAGTGCCACGGTGATGACCGGCAAGGTCCGGCTCACCGATGAGTTCCGCATGCTGGCGCAGCACACCATCCAGCCCCCGAGCCTGAACATGGACTACCCCCTGGTGCTGGCCATCGGACGTGACCTGGAGGCGCTGTATGCCCCCTGGCGCAAGGAGGCGTGGAGCCGCGGGCTACTGCTGCTCCTGCTCATGCTGAGCACCAGCACGGTTCTGTACCTGCTGCAACGGCGCAAGCTGAAGAGCCTTCAGGACATCAGCGTGGCCCGCGAGGCCCTGCGCCTGAAGACCGAAGAGCAGCAACATTACTTCGACAACACGCTCAACCTGTTGTGCATCGCCGACTTCGAAGGGCGCTTCGTTAAGCTCAACCCGGCCTGGGAGGACGTATTGGGCCATCCGGTCGGGGAGCTCGAAGGCCGGTTCTTCCTGGAGTTCGTGCACCCCGAGGACAGGGACGAGACCTGGGCCGCCGTGGCGCAGTTGCAGCAGGGCCACAAGGTCGTGGGCCTGTGCAACCGCTACCGCCACCAGGACGGCAGCTACCGTGAAATCGAGTGGCAAGCGGTATCGCAGGGGGGACTGATCTTCGCCGATGCGCGGGACATCACCCAGGCGCGGGCCGACCAGCGCTCGCTGCTCGAGCTCAATGCCCGGCTGGAAGCCCAGAGCGAGACCCTGCGCTCGCTGGCCTTCCTGGACGGTCTGACGGGCGTGGCGAACCGACGGCGCTTCGACGAGAGCCTGCAGACCGAATGGCGCCAGTGCCTGCGTCAGCGCACACCGCTGGGCCTGCTGCTGATCGATGTCGATCACTTCAAGCTCTACAACGACCACTACGGCCATCAGGCCGGCGATGCCTGCCTGCAGCTGCTGGCCAAGACCTTGCTCAAGCAGATCGGGCGACCGCACGATCTGCTGGCGCGTTACGGCGGCGAAGAGTTCGTCTGCCTGCTGCCCCATACCGATGCGGCAGGCAGCCAGGCCAAGGCCGAAGCCATGCGCCAGGCGGTGATGGAACTGGGCTTGTCCCATCAGCGCTCGCCGGTGGCAGATGTGGTGACCCTGAGCATCGGCGTGGTGAGCTGGGTGCCCACCGACCACACGACGTCCGAGCAAATGTTGCTGGCGGCCGATGAGGCGCTCTACGAGGCCAAACGCGGCGGGCGCAACCGGGTCGCCCCTGCATCACCGCAAGCCGCCGCCGGATCAACGGGGCCGAATCACCCCGCTTAGCGCATGTTGTCCGCCGGCTCAGGCGCGGTGGCGGATCTTCTCGTGGATGCGCCGCGTGGTGCGCCACACGCCCCAGAGCACCAGCGGGATCAGCGCGCCGGTGGCGATCTCCACATTCAGCGGCACGCCCGCGGCCTTCACGGCCTTGACGGCATAGAACAACAGGCTGACGACGTAGTAGGAGATGGCCGCGATCGACAGACCTTCCACCGTGGTCTGCAGGCGCAGCTGCAGTTCCTGCCCGCGCGTGAGCTTTTCCAGCAGCAGCTGGTTCTGCGCCTCGGTGGCAATGTCCACGCGTGTGCGCAGCAGGGCGCTGGTGCGCGCCACGCGTTCGGACAGGGATCGCAGTCGCTGGGACGTGGCGGCCACCGTGGCCATGGCGGGCGAGAGCCGGCGCTGCATGAATTCGCCCAGCGTCTGCGTGCCGGGCACGGGCTGCTCGCGCAGCTCGGTCAGGCGCTGGCCCACCAGGGTGTCATAGGCGCGCGTGGCGGCGAAGCGGTAGTCGTGCTCGGCGGTGGCGCGCTCGATCCCTGCGGCCAGCGCCACCAGGGTGTCGAGCAGCTCCTGCTCGGAAGCGGACTTGTATTCCAGCCGCGCCGTGATATCGGCCAGGCGCCCTTCGGCCTCGCCCAGCATGGCCCCCAGGCCCTTGGCCACGGGCAGGCCGCGCAGGGCCATGAGGCGGTAGGTCTCCAGCTCCAGCAGGCGCTGCGAAATGCGGCCGGCGCGGGTTTCGGTGGTGGTGGGCGGCGCCAGCACCAGCATGCGCTCGAAGCCGTCCTCGCGCAGCTGGAAGTCGGTCACGGCCCAGGAGTGTCCGTTGTTGCCCATGACCGAGGCCACGACGGTGCGGTCGCCGAACCAGCGCCGCGCCAGCGCCATCGTCGCGTCGCAGGGCTTGAGCTCGCTGTGCACCATGGCCAGCTGGATGGCCGCGATGGTGCGCCCCGGAATGTCGCGCAACCAGGCCGGCGCCACCACGAGCTCGCTGCTGAGGTCCGGCTCGCTCGCCCCCAGCGCGGCCTGCGCAGGCAGGGGCTGGACGATGGAGTAGCGTGTGAACTCGGTGTGGCGCTCCCACTTGACGGTGTAGCCCTCGAAGCGCAGCCGCAGGAAGTTGCCTTGCAGCTGCTCGGGCCGCAGGTCCTGCTGGCCGGGCAGACGGCGCAGGTGCTCGCACTCCTGCTCGCGGCTGATGCCCTCGTTGAGCACGGCAACATAGATTACCAGCGCCGGCAGCCGGATGCGCGCGGGCGGTCGGGCGTGGACCTCGTTGTGCAGCAGGTCGCGCTGGGCGTCGTCATCCGGCAACAGGCGGGCAGGGGCGTGGTTCATGCGCACCATTGTGCCGCCAATGTCCTGCGGCGTGGCCGACTCACGCCGTGCACAATCGCGTCTGGCTCCCTTCCCCACCTACTTGCGTCTCCTCCGGCCATGCTCCAGTACCTGACCGTCCCCGTCACCGCCTTCGAACAGAACTGCTCCATCGTCTGGTGCGATGAAACCATGGAGGCCGCCGTGATCGACCCGGGCGGCGACCTGCCGCGCATCACGGCCGAGGCCGCGCGCCTGGGCGTGCGGCTCAAGGCCATCTGGCTGACCCATGCCCACATCGACCACGCCGGCGGCACGGCCGAGCTGGCGCGCCAGCTGGACCTGCCCATCATCGGCCCGCACCCGGGCGACCAGTTCTGGATCGACCAGCTGGCCGAGCAGAGCCGAATGTTCCGCTTCCCCCAGTCCGAGCGCTTCACGCCCACCCGCTGGTTGGCCGACGGCGACACGGTGAGCATCGGCCACTGCACCCTGAACGTGCGCCACTGCCCGGGCCACACCCCCGGCCACGTGGTCTTCCATTCGCCCGAGGCCCAGCGTGCCTTTGTCGGCGATGTGCTGTTTGCCGGCTCCATTGGCCGCACCGATTTTCCCCAGGGCAACCACGGCGACCTGATCCGCAGCATCACCGAGCGTCTGTGGCCGATGGGCAACGACACGGTGTTCATCCCCGGTCACGGCCCCGAAAGCAGCTTCGGCCGCGAGCGTCAGTCCAATCCTTTCGTGGGCGGGACGTAAGCGCACGCTACTGTCTTTCCGGACATGTTGCAGTGCCGCACAGAGACCATGGGCGGCACTGGAGTAAACCCCCGGAACTGCCGATGTTTCCGAATAATCAAGCCCAGTGTTGAATTCGAGGAACTGTCATGTTTTCCCTGCGCGCCCGTCGGCTGGCGCTGGCCATCCTTTCGATGGCGGCCACCCTGTCGACGGCTCAAACCCTGACCACCAGCCCCGGCCCGCACGGCCTGGGGTCCGGTCTGTCATGGAGTCTGCGCAGCGACTACTCTCCCGGCCTCAAGTGGAACGCGCCTGAGCCCCGTACCGACGCCGGGCCCTCGGCCGACCTCCATCGCGCCAGCCTGTACGCCGACTGGTTCCCGTTCACCGGCAACGGCTTTCGGGTCGTCGGCGGTCTGACCCTCAACGACACCTGGAGCAACCCGCTGGGCGGTACCCCTGCCCTCAGCGGCGCCTACCAACTGCGGCCCCGGACCACGACCTACCTGGGCATAGGCTACGGTTCGCATGGTGTGTTGGGCAAGGGCCTGGGCTTCTACGCCGACATGGGCGTGTCGATGGGCGCGGCGTCCGACAACGACAGCGGCCTGAACGGCATGCCGGCCACGGGCTTCGAAGGCTGGCGTACCCAGCAGAACGGCTGGCTGGGCTTTCGCTACCTGCCCAGCGTCTCGCTGGGCCTGATCTACCGCTACTAAGCGCCTGCCCACGCTCCCATAGGGGCCGCGCAAGCACCTTGCCGGGATGAGATGCAAGGCGCAAAACGAAGCTGGGCAGACGCCCAGCGAGGCTTTGCAACGCCGCAGACCACCCGGCAAGGTGCTTGCCCTTCGGGTTGGGGCGAAATCGGGCGATTTGCCCACCAAATCCCTTGCATGGGCATGCGCCCATGCGGCGTGATCTTGGCGGCCAACTCATCCCGATTGCGCCCCAACGCGGCCCCTATGGGAACGTGGGCAGGCGCTGACCGCTCGTGCGCGCCCGCTCGTACAGCGGCATCACCTTGGGCAGGTTCTGCTCGATCTCGGCGATGCGCGTCTTGCCCGCCGGATGGGTGGACAGCCACTGCGGCGGCGCGCCCTTGCTGGCCGCGCTCATCTTCTGCCACAGCGTCACGCCGGCGCGCGGGTCGTAGCCAGCCCGTGCGGCCAGCTCCATGCCCACGAGGTCGGCCTCGGTCTCGTCGCTGCGGCTGAAGCTCAGCACGGCCAGATTGGCGCCGCCGCGCGCCACACCGTCCGTCAGCCGGGGGTCGATGCCCAGCCAGGCCGAGAGCACGGCGCCGCCGAGGCGGGCCACGCCTTCGGTCACGGCGCTTTTGCCCATGCGCTCGCGCGCGTGCTCGCGCAGCGCGTGGGCGATCTCGTGGCCCATGATCATCGCGACCTCGTCGTCCGTCAGCTGCAGCTGGTCCAGGATGCCGGTGTAGAAGGCGATCTTGCCGCCGGGCATGCAGTAGGCGTTGATCTGCTTCGAGCCGATCAGGTTGACCTCCCACTGCCAGTTCCGCGCCCGCGGGTTCCAGGGCAGGGCGTGCGGGATGATGCGCTGGGCGATGGCGCGCAGGCGTTGGAGCTGGGGATGGTCGGGCGGCGCCAGCGCGCGCTTCTCGGCCGCGGCACTCAGCTGCTGGCGGTATTGCTGCAGCGCCAGGCGCTCCACCTCCTCGGCCGGCGCCAGTTTGGTGAACGCGGAGTTCTTGCCCACGTCCACACCTTCGCGCGCCTCGGGCGCGGCATGGCTGGCCCCGGCCAGCAGCAGGGCCGCCACAGTCAGCGCGAGGCGTCGGGTCAGCAGTGTCATGGTGGGCAGGATCTTGCCGTGGCATGCGTATGATGCCCGGCATGCTCCCAAGTGCGCCCGAAAGCCCCCAAGTCAAGCCTTCCTGGGGCGCCACGCTGCGCGTCTACCTCGAACCCGCCACCCTGCGCATGCTGGCGCTGGGCTTCGCCGCCGGCCTGCCCCTGCTGCTGGTGCTGGGGACCTTGAGCTTCCGCCTGCGCGAGGCGGGCATCAGCCGGGCCACCATAGGCGAACTCAGCTGGGTGGGGCTGGCCTACGCCTTCAAGTGGGCCTGGGCCCCGCTGGTGGACCGGGTGCCGCTGCCCGGCCTGACCCGCTGGCTGGGCCGCCGGCGCAGCTGGCTGCTGCTGTCGCAGTTCGCCATCATGGCCGGGCTGATCGGCATGGCGCTGGCCAACCCGCAGCAGGGCCTAGCGATCCTCGTCTGGTGCGCGCTGATCGTGGCCTTCGCCTCGGCCACGCAGGACATCGCGCTCGACGCCTACCGCATTGAATCGGCCGGCAGCGAAAGGCAAGCCGCGCTGGCCGCGGCCTACCAGACGGGCTACCGCGTGGCCATGATCTGGGCCGGTGCCGGCGTGCTCTGGCTGGCGGCACGCGCCGAGCTGCAGGCCACGGGCTACCAGAATGCGGCCTGGACCACGGCCTACCTCGTGATGGCCGCCAGCATGCTGCCCGGCGTGCTCACCGTGCTGCTCTCGCCCGAGCCGGCACGGCGCGAGCTGCCGCCGGCGCGCAACGCGGCCGAGTGGCTGCGGGGCGCGCTGGTCGAGCCCTTTGCCGACTTCCTGCGCCGCTACAAATGGCAGGCCGCGCTGATCCTCGCCCTGATCGCGGTCTACCGCATCAGCGACGTGGTCATGGGCATCATGGCCAATCCCTTCTATGTGGACATGGGCTACAGCAAGGACGAGGTAGCCGCCGTGACCAAGGTCTACGGTGTGATCATGACCCTGGTGGGCGCCTTCGTCGGCGGCGTGCTGGCCCTGCGCCTGGGCGTGATGCGCGTGCTCATGCTGGGCGCCGTGCTCAGCGCCGCCAGCAACCTGCTCTTCGCCTGGCTGGCCGGTCACGGCCACGATGTACACGCGCTGATCTTCGTGATCTCGGCCGACAACCTCTCCAGCGGCATCGCCTCGGCGGCCTTCATCGCCTATCTGTCGAGCCTGACCAACATCAGCTACTCGGCAACGCAGTACGCCCTGTTCAGCTCCATGATGCTGCTCGCCCCCAAGTTCATCGCCGGCTTCTCGGGCCATTACGTGGACGCCTACGGCTACAGCCAGTTCTTTGTCTCCACCGCCCTGCTCGGCCTGCCGGTGCTGCTGCTGGTGGCGCTGGCCGCACGCGCGCAGCGCGCGCCGACCTGAGCGCCGGTTTACCTTTCTTTACGGCCGCGACAAGACGCGCTGACCGCCACCCGCCAGCATCGGGGCATGGACGATAGACTTGCCGACATGAGCACCCAAGCCCTGCTGATGATCGAGGACGACGCCCGCCTGGCCGCCATGGTCAGCGACTACCTGGGGCACTCGGGCTACAGCGTGCAGGTGTGCGGCAACGGTGCCGACGGCCTGGCCCGGCTGGAGGCCGCCAACCCCGCGCCCCAACTGCTCATCCTCGACCTCATGCTGCCCGACATGGACGGGCTGGAGATCTGCCGGCGTATCCGCGCCCTGCCCTCGGGGCTGGCCCAGACCCCGGTGCTCATGCTGACGGCCAAGGGCGATCCCATGGACCGCGTGATCGGGCTGGAGATCGGCGCCGACGACTACCTGGCCAAGCCCTTCGAGCCGCGCGAGCTGCTGGCCCGCATCCGCGCCGTGCTTCGCCGGCGCAGCGGCAGCGGTGCCGCCCCCAGCAACCAGCTGCGCTTCGGCTCGCTGGCCATCGACCGCGACGCGCGCAGCGTCACCGTCAACGGCCACGCCTGCGAGCTCACCTCCTACCAGTTCGACCTGCTGGTCACGCTGGCCGAGCGCGCCGGCCGCGTGCTCACGCGCGACCAGATCATGGAAGCCGTGCGCGGCCGCGAACTCGAGGCCTTCGACCGCTCGATCGACGTGCACATGGGCCGGATCCGCGCCGCGATCGAAGCCGACGCCAAGAACCCCAAGCGCATCCTGACCGTGCGCGGCGTGGGCTACGTGTTCGCGCGCCAGCAGGATTGAGCCCCGCCCCAGCATGACCCCCCCTTTGGCCCAACGCCTCTACCTGCGCATCTGGCTCGCGGTGGTCGCGGCCGTCGTGCTGCTGACCTTGATCTTCGGCTGGATCTGGCGTGCCGAGGCCGAACGCGAGCGGGCCCAGCGCCCGGGCCGCGAGATCATCCTGCGCAACACCCAGGGCGAGGTGCTGGGCCAGGCGCAGGCCAAAGGCAACCGGGTGCCGGGGCAGGGCTGGGAATTCGAGGTGCCGCTGCGCGACGGCCAGACCGTGGTGGTGCAGCTGCCGCGCCCGGGCAACCGCCCGCCACCGCCGCTGCCTCCACCCTCCTGGTGGCGACCGCCCTACAACCTGCTGGCCCTGCTGGCGCTGGTGGCGTCCGCCGTGGCCCTGGGCGCCTACCCCATCGTGCGCCGCCTGACCAAACGGCTCGAGGCCTTGCAGCAGGACGTGGAGCGCTGGGGCGAAGGCGATCTGGGGCGCCGCTTGCCCGAGGACGGGCAGGACGAGGTGGCCTTTCTGGCCCAGCGCTTCAACGTGGCCGCCGCGCGCGTGCAGGCCCTGCTGCTGTCGCACAAGGCCCTGCTGGCCAACGCGTCGCACGAGTTGCGCTCACCGCTGGCGCGCATCCGCATGGGACTCGAGCTGCTCGACAGCCAGCCCGGCCCGGCGGCCCGCGAAGAGATCGCGCGCAATATCCGCGAGCTCGACCAGCTGATCGACGAGATCCTGCTCGCCAGCCGGCTCGACGCCAGCCCCGACGACCTCGGCCCGCTCGAAGCCGTCGATCTGGTGGGGCTGGCGGCCGAGGAATGCGCACGCACGGGCGCCGAGTTCGAGACGCCGCCAGGCGTGACCAGCGTGGTGGTGTCGGGCCTGACCCGCTTGTTGCGGCGCGCGCTGCGTAATCTGCTGGAAAATGCGCGCCGCCATGGCGGGGGCTCGGTCACGCTGACGCTGCGCACGGCGGGATCGCACGTCGAGATCCGGGTCCGCGACCATGGCCCGGGCGTGCCCGCCGCGCTGCGCGAGCGCATCTTCGAACCCTTCTTCCGCCTGCCGGGTGCTTCGGAGCGTGAAGGTGGGGTGGGCCTGGGCCTGGCCCTGGTGCGCTCCATCGCCCAGCGTCATGGCGGCACGGTGCACTGCGAGGAGCCACCAGACGGTGGCGCATGCTTCCTGCTGCGCCTGCCACTGGCCCACTGACCCGGGTTAGAAACGCCCCCGGCCGTGAAAAACCGCACGCCCGGGCAGCGCGCCGGGCTGGCATTGCAGCCCGGTCTTTCCTATGGTGTACGTCAGCAGGACCTCATCATGAACGCCATTCCCTCACAGACCGACCGCCCGACCCAGGTCCAGCGTCACCCCAGCTTTCGTGGCCTGCGGGTGGAACGGAACCTGCTGAGCCCGTTCACCATGTACACCATCGAGCTGGACAGTCTGGGGCTGTTCATTTCGGACTCCAGCCTGGAAGCCTTCAACATGGCCTTTGAAGCCCTCTTCAACCCCCTGCCCAGCAGCCAATTCCGCTAGAGCAGCATCCTGAATGTCTTATTTCGCGACACTTCCGTGCATCTATCCCCAATTTGTGGGATATCAAATCCCTGGTGCGGCCGATATATTCATACCCGTGCTGCTGTCACAGTCACGAGTTTCCAGATACCGCCGGTTTGCGTTTTCCTCTAGCAGCGCGGGCCGACGTCAACGATCCCAACGACGTCCTTTCGAGGACTTTCAAAGCCACCCGCAAGGGTGGCTTTTTTTTATCCGCCGGGGGCCAGCGCCTGCAGGACGCGCTCGGCGTGGATGTCGTTGAGGCAGCGCAGATGGCCCAGCGGGCACTCGCGCTCGAAGCAGGGCGCGCAGTCCAGCGGCGGCTGGTAGGCCGGGTCCTGCTTGAGCCAGAGCACGCGGGCACGGTCGCTGAGCGGCGGCGTGTGCTCGGGGCTGCTGGAGCCGAAGATCGCGACCTGGGGCACGTCCAGGGCCGCGGCCACGTGCATGAGGCCGGTGTCGTTGCTGATGACCTGGCGCGCACCGGCGATCAGCGCAAAGGCCTCGTCCAGACGGGTGGCACCGGCCAGGTTGCGGCAATCGGCGCCCGTGGCCAGGGCACAGATCTCGACACCCAGCGGTGCCTCCTTGCCCGAACCCAACAGGACGACGGGCGCATCGAGCGAGCGCGCCAGTTCCGCATAACGCGCCACGGGCCAACGCTTGGCCGGGCCGTACTCGGCGCCCGGCACGAAGACGTAGTAGCCGCCGCGCGCCAGGCCCTGCGCTGCCAGCACGGCCTGGACTGCGGCGGCGTCCAGTTGCAGCTGCGGCCGATCGGTCTCGATGCCGGGCTCGCCAGCGAGGGCTGAGTAGAAGGCCACCATGGGCGGACGCTTGCCCTTGGCAGGATTCTTGAGCCGGTGCGTCAGCAGACCCACGCGCGCCTCGCCCAGATAACCCACGCGCTTCGGGATGCTGGCCAGGAAGGGCAGCAAGGCGCTCTTGATCGAGTTGGGCAGCACATAGGCCGTCTGGAAACGGCCCTCGAACTGCTGCGCCAGCGCACGCCGGGCCTTGAACTGCAGGCCGCCGTGCGCAAAGGGGAATTCGATGACCTCGGCCACCTGCGGCATGGCGCGGTAGACCGGCGCCACCCAGGGCAGCGCCCCCACGGTGAGCCGCTCGCCACGCGCTGCGAGCCGGCGCATGAGCGGCTCGGTCATGACCGCGTCGCCGATCCACTGGGGCGCAATGACCAGCGCCGCTACTGCGCGGGCCGGCAGCTTTGTCGCGTGCTCGCTCACTCCTCGTCTACCTTTCCAGGTATGCCTCGTCGTTCGCTGCGCGGCTTCGCGCTGCCAACCCGCTCGCGACGCGTCGGGGAATCAATGGTGAGCCGCGAAATGCTCACCGGCCTTGAGCTTGTAGACGGTGCCGCAGTAGGGGCACTTGGCCTCCCCGGTGTGGGCCACGTCCAGGTAGACCTTGGGGTGGCTGTTCCAGAGCGTCATGTCCGCCTTGGGGCTGGGGCAGTAGACCCCGCCCTGGTGGTTCAAATCGGTCGCCAGCAATTCGACGGTCTGTTTGCTCATATTTGCCTCTTGATCAGTGGGGGTCAGAGCACATCGCTGCGCGAGTGGTCTGACCCGCCAGGTTTAAACCTTCGTCAGCCAATGGGCGTACTTGGGATTACGGCCGTTCACGATGTCGAAGAAGGCGTTCTGGATCTTCTCCGTGATCGGGCCGCGCGAGCCGATGCCGATCTCGACGCGGTCGAGTTCGCGGATGGGGGTGACTTCCGCGGCGGTGCCGGTGAAGAAGGCCT
>DNQP01000015.1 GCA_003500955.1 Curvibacter sp.
TGCCAGGTTCGGGGCGCCAGGTACCGTCGTAACGCGGCTTCTGCTTGGCGGCCATCTGGCGTTCACGCAGAGCGTCGAGTTCCTCCACGCTCATGTAGCAGGGGTAGACATGACCGGCGGCCTGCAACTCGGCCAGCACGGCCTTGTAGCGCTCCATACGCTGCATCTGGTAGTAAGGACCTTCGTCGTAATCGAGGCCCAGCCAGTCCATGCCTTCGATGATGACGTCGACCGCAGCCTGGGTGGAGCGGTCGAGATCGGTGTCCTCGATGCGCAGGATGAAGTCGCCACCGTGGGCGCGCGCGAAGGCCCAGGGATAAAGCGCCGAGCGGATATTGCCCAGATGGATGAAGCCCGTCGGCGACGGAGCAAAGCGGGTGCGGACGTGTTGAGCCACAGCTATCAGTTCGGTTCGAAAAATCAGGACAGGGTGTTCAGGCCACGCGCGAGGTCGTCCTGCACATCCTGTGGGTGTTCCAGTCCCACCGCCACGCGGATCAGACCCTGTCCGATGCCTGCGGCCTGGCGCTGGGCCTCGGACAGCTTGCCATGCGAGGTGCTGGCGGGGTGGGTGAGCAGGGTCTTGGTGTCACCCAGGTTGGTGCACAGCGAGAGGGTCTGCAGCGTGTCCAGCACATGGAAAGCACGCGCACGCGCCTGCTCGGGGCCGCTGGCCTTGACGTCGAAGGACAGCACGGCGCCGCCCAGCCCGTTCATCTGCTGCATGGACAGGGCGTGCTGGGGATGTGAGGCCAGGCCCGGGTAGTACACGCGCGCCACGGCCGGGTGCTGCTCCAGCCAGACCGCCAGCTCGTGCGCCAGCGCGCTCTGGGCGCGCATGCGCAGGTCCAGGGTCTCCAGGCCCTTGAGCACCACCCAGGCATTGAAGGGCGAGAGCACCATGCCACTGTTCTTCTGCACAGGCAGGAACTTCTCCAGCACCATCTTCTCGCTCGCGCACAGGGCACCGGCCATCACACGGCCCTGGCCGTCGAGGTATTTGGTACCCGAGTGCATGATGATGTCGGCGCCCATCTCGATGGGGCGCTGCAGGGCCGGCGTGGCAAAGCAGTTGTCCACGGCCAGCAGGGCGCCGGCGTTGTGCGCCAGCTCGGCCAGGGCCCGGATGTCGCAGACCTCGGTCAGCGGGTTGGTGGGCGTCTCGGCAAACAGCAGGCACGTGTTGGGGCGGATGGCCGCCTTCCAGGCGGCCAGATCGGTCTGCGGCACGGCCGTGGACTCGACGCCGAAGCGCGCGAACTCCGAGCCGATGAGCTTGATCGTCGAGCCGAACATGGACTGCGAGAAGACCACATGGTCACCGGCCTTGAGCAGGCTGAAGCACATGAGCATGATGGCCGACATGCCGGAGGACGTGGCCATGCAGGCCTCGGTGCCCTCGAGCGCCGCCAGGCGCTGCTCCATGCTGCTGACCGTGGGATTGCCGGAGCGGCCGTAGGTGTAGCCTTCTTCCTCCCCCGCGAAACGGCGCGCCGAGGCCTCGGCGCTGGGCTGCACATAGCCGCTCGTCAGATACAGGGCCTCGGAGTTCTCTCCGTACTGGCTGCGCGCGACCGCGGCGCGCACGGCCAATGTCTGCAGGTGCAGGCCGTCCTTGCCTTGCTTGCCGCTCATATCCTCAGTCTCCCTGGTGGTTGGGCAGGGCCAGGCGCGAGGTGTCGGCATCCTCCTCATCGCCCTTGACGCGGGCCGAGTTCATGCGCTCGATGTCCGCGGCCTGGATATCGCCGGTGACGTAGATGCCGTCGAAGCAGGAGGCATCGAAGCCACTGAGCTGCGGGTTCAGACGACCCACGGCCTGCTTCATGGCATCGACGTCCTGGTAGATCAGCGCGTCCGCACCGATGATCTGGCGTACCTCTTCCACGGTGCGGCCATGCGCCACCAGTTCCTCGACGGTGGGAATGTCGATACCGTAGACGTCGGGGTAGCGCACGGGCGGTGCGGCGCTGGCCATGTAGACCTTGTTGGCGCCAGCCTCGCGTGCCATCTGCACGATCTCGCGGCTGGTGGTGCCGCGCACGATGGAATCGTCCACCAGCAGCACATTGCGGCCCTTGAACTCGCTGCCGATCACATTGAGTTTCTGACGCACGCTCTTCTTGCGCACGGCTTGGCCCGGCATGATGAAAGTGCGGCCGACGTAGCGGTTCTTCACGAAGCCCTCGCGGTAGGGCAGGCCCAGCAGCTGTGCGAGCTGCATGGCGCTGGGGCGGCTGGACTCGGGAATGGGGATGACCACGTCGATCTCGCTCGGCGGCACCGTGGAGACCACACGCTTGGCCAGTGTCTCGCCCAGGTTCAGGCGCGCCTGGTAGACCGAAATGCCGTCCATGACGGAATCGGGCCGCGCCAGGTAGACGAACTCGAAGATGCAGGGGTTGAGGCGCGGGACATCGGCGCACTGCTGGGCGCTGATGCGTCCCTCCAGGTCCACGAAGACGGCCTCGCCCGGCGCCACGTCGCGCTCGAACACATGGCCCGTGCCCTCGAGCACCACGGACTCGCTGGCCAGCATGACCGTGCCATCCGGGCTGCGGCCAAAGCACAGCGGACGGATACCGTAGGGGTCGCGGAAGGCCAGCACGCCGTGGCCGGCGATCAGCGCGATCACGGCATAGGAGCCGCGGATGCGCTTGTGCACTGCACGCACGGCGGTGAATACGTCGCCCACACGCAGCGGCTTGCCGCGCGTGGCCTTGTCCATCTCGTCAGCCAGCACGTTGAGCAGCACCTCGGAATCGCTCTCGGTGTTGATGTGGCGGTGATCGGTGTTGAACAGCTCGGCCTTGAGGGCCTGGGCATTGGTCAGGTTGCCGTTGTGCACCAGCACGATGCCGAAGGGCGCGTTGACGTAGAAAGGCTGGGCTTCTTCCTCGCTGAAGGCGTTGCCGGCCGTGGGGTAGCGCGCCTGGCCCAGGCCGCAGTTGCCCGGCAGCGCGCGCATATTGCGCGTGCGGAACACGTCCTTGACCATGCCCTTGGCCTTGTGCATGAAGAACTTGCGTTCCTGCTGGGTCACGATACCGGCCGCGTCCTGCCCGCGATGTTGCAGCAGCAGCAGCGAGTCATAGATCAGCTGATTCACGGGTGCGTTGCTGACAACGCCGACGATTCCACACATAGTTTCACTTCCAGTCGGGAGCAGCGGCTCCCATCGCTTCAGGGCAAATACTTTCCTGCGCTGGCGGGCAGCATGGGCTTGAGCTTCTTCAGGCTCCAGATCGAGGTGTCGGCCACCAGCGAGTCACGCCACCAGGCCTGGTCCTTCACCGGCGTCATCAGCACGAACACCGTCATCGCCAGCACCAGGATGATGGCGCGCAGCACGCCGAAGGCCCCACCCAGCACCCGGTCCACCGGGCGCAGACCAGCCTGCTCGATCAGCTTGGGCAGGCCCCACACGACCACCCCTCCCACAAACACCGACACCACGAAGACCAGCACGAAACCGGCGATGTGGATCAGGGTCTCGGAGCCGCTATCGATGGGCAGCATGCGCCCCACCTCGTCGCCCAGCCACTGCGCCAGCACCAGGGCCAACAGCCAGTTCAGCACCGAGAGCACCTCGTACACGAAACCCCGCCAGACGCCCAGACCGATGGAGGCCAGCAGCCCCAGCAAAAAAAGCCAGTCCAGGACGGTCATGGCCACGCTCACAGACTCAGCACCGAGGCCGGCAAATCAAGCTTCTTGATCTTTTCAGCAGCGCGCTCGGCCTCGGCCTTGCTGGCAAACGGGCCGGCACGCACACGGATGCGCTTGCCTTCCTTGGTCTCGACGGCCTGGGTGTAGTTCTTGAGCCCGGCGCGCTCGAGCTTGGCGCGCGCCTCACGCGCCCGGGTCTCCTCGGCAAAGGAACCCACCTGCACCACATAGCGATTCTCGGCCGCGGGCTTGGGCGCCTCAACCTTCTTGATCTCGGCTTTGGCTTCGGGTTTGGCCTCAGGCTTGACTGAGCGGGGTTCCGGTTTGGTGGCCGGCTTCTCGGCCGGCGCGGGTTCGGCCTGGGTCACCACACCGGAGGCCGCTGCCGAGGGAGCAGCGGGCGTCTCGCTGGCCGCAGCGGGGGCCGGCGGCGCGGCCAGCGGCAGCACCTTGTTCTTGTCGGGAATCTCGATCGGCAGGTCCACGGCCACGGGGCGGGGCTGCTTGTCGACCAGCAGCGGAAAGCCGATGACGCCGATCAGCACCAGGATGGCCGAACCGATCAGGCGGTTCTTGGCGCGGCGGCGCAGCACCTCCACGCTTTCGGGCTGCGCGGCGGGGGCTGTCTGTTCGTCACCACCCTTGCGGAACTTGAAGAAGGCCATGAAGTCGGGACTCAGTTTTGGAGATGCTGGGCTGAGAGGCGCGGCACGCCTTCCTTCAGAACGCCACCGACTGTGTAGAACGATCCGAAGACCACGATTCTATCAGCGGGGTCCGCCACGGACAGGGCCGCACGCAGGGCGACCAGGGGCTCGGCATGGGTGCTGGAAACGGCCTGTACACGGGGGTTCAGCGCCTGGCAACGGGCCTGCAGATCGGCCGCGCCGGCCGCGCGCAGCGTGGGCAGGTCCGTGAAGTACCAGCGGTCGATCAGCGGCATGATGCGCGCCAGCATGGGCGCCAGGTCCTTGTCGGCCATGGCGCCGAAAACGGCATGGGTCGTCGGGTAATAGCCCATGGCGTCGAGGTTGGCCGTGAGTGCGGCCACCGAATGCGGGTTGTGCGCCACGTCCAGCACCAGCGTGGGCTGGCCGGGGATGATCTGGAAACGCCCGGGCAGCTCCACGAAAGCCAGGCCATTGCGCACCGCCTGGGCGGTGACGGGCAGCTGTTCGCGCAGGGCCGTGAGCGCGGCCAGCACGCCGGCCGCGTTGACCAGCTGGTTGGCGCCGCGCAGCGCCGGATAGGCCAGGCCGCTGTAGCGCCGCCCGCGTCCGGCCCAGCCCCACTGCTGCTTGTCGCCCGAGTAGTTGAAGTCGCGCCCGAAGCGCCAGAGATCGGCGTCGATGGCCGTCGCATGATCGATCACGCTTTGCGGCGGGATGGGATCGCTCACGATCACAGGCCGCCCCGTGCGCATGACGCCGGCCTTTTCGCGACCGATGCTCTCGCGGTCAGGACCCAGCAACTCCATGTGGTCCAGATCGATGCTGGTGATGATGGCGCAGTCGGCATCGATGATGTTCACGGCATCCAGCCGCCCGCCCAGGCCCACCTCGAGCACGGCCACGTCCACGCCCGCATGGGCAATGCAGTCCAGGATGGCCAGGGTGGTGAACTCGAAATAGCTCAGCGAGATCTCGTCCCCCTTCGTGCGGGCCTGCTCGACCCGCTCAAAGGACGGCAGCAGCGCACCGGCCTGGACGGACTCACCCAGCAGGCGCAGACGCTCTTCGAAATGCACCAGATGCGGCGAGGTGTAGACCCCGGTGCGGTAGCCGGCCTGGCCCAGGATGGACTCCAGCATGGCGCAGGTCGAGCCCTTGCCATTGGTGCCGGCGACGGTGATCACAGGGCAGTCCAGACGCAGGTCCATACGCTGCGCCACGGCCTTGACGCGGTCCAGGCCGAGCTCGATGGTCTTGGGATGCAGGCGCTCGCAGTGGGCGAGCCAGTCGGGTAGCGTGTTCAAACTCGGCATAGCGCAGAATTGTCGCCCATGAAGCAATCCATCACTCTTTACGGCATCCCCAACTGCGACACAGTCAAGAAGGCGCGCGCCTGGCTCAGGGAACAGCAGGTGGCGGTGACCTTCCACGATTTCAAGAAGCAGGGCGTGCCCGAAGACCGGCTGGACCATTGGTTGGCCACGGTGGGCTGGGAAAAGCTGCTCAATCGCCAGGGCACGACCTGGCGCAAGCTCGATCCGGCCACCCAGGCCGGCGTGCGCGATGCCCAGAGCGCGCGCTCACTGATGCTGGCCCAGGCCAGCCTGATCAAGCGCCCCTTGGTGGAATGGAACACCCGGGACGTGTCCGTGGGTTTTGACGCCGCCAGCTGGCAAAGCCGCCTGCAATAGCCCCTGGCTTAAAATCGCGGGTTCGCCCCGCAAACTACCGAGTCCCTCTATGAGCACCGAGCAATACAACGGCGTGAGCGTCACGACCAAGGCCAATGTCTATTTCGACGGCAAGTGTGTGAGCCACAGCATCACCCTGGCCGACGGCACGAGGAAGTCGGTCGGCGTCATCCTGCCCGCCACCCTGACCTTCAACACCGGCGCGCCCGAAATCATGGAATGCGTGGCCGGCAGCTGCGAGTACAAGCTCAAGGGATCGGATACCTGGGTCAAGTCCTCGGCCGGCGAAAAGTTCAACGTGCCGGGCAACTCGAGCTTCGAGATCCGCGTCAACGAGCCCTACCACTACATCTGCCACTTCGGTTGATGAAAGCTCCTGCGGAGTCGTGATGCTTCGTTGCAGCCCGAAGAAAACCGCAACGCACTTGAGGTGCGTGAGGATTTTCTTCGGGCACCCGCGCCTCGCCTGACGACTCCTCGCGACGCTTTCGAATACAACACTGGATATCTTCTATGGCCACCATCCTGCAAAACCTCCCCATCGGCCAGAAGGTCGGCATCGCCTTCTCCGGCGGCCTGGACACCAGCGCCGCCCTGCTGTGGATGAAGAAGAAGGGCGCCGAGCCCTATGCCTACACCGCCAACCTGGGCCAGCCCGACGAGAGCGACTACGACGCCATCCCCAAGAAGGCCCTGGCCTACGGTGCCAAGCTCGCGCGCCTGATCGACTGCCGCCGCCAGCTGGCCCACGAAGGCATTGCGGCCCTGCAGTCCGGCGCCTTCCATATCTCCACCGCCGGTGTGACCTACTTCAACACCACGCCGCTGGGCCGCGCCGTCACCGGCACCATGCTGGTGGCCGCGATGAAGGAAGACGACGTCCACATCTGGGGCGACGGCTCGACCTTCAAGGGCAATGACATCGAGCGCTTCTACCGCTACGGCCTGCTGACCAACCCGGCGCTCAAGATCTACAAGCCCTGGCTGGACCAGGCCTTCATCGACGAACTCGGTGGCCGCAAGGAGATGAGCGAGTTCCTCATCGCCAACGGCTTCGACTACAAGATGTCGGTCGAAAAGGCCTACAGCACCGACAGCAATATGCTGGGCGCCACCCACGAAGCCAAGGATCTGGAGCAGCTGAACTCCGGCATCCGCATCGTGAACCCCATCATGGGCGTGGCGTTCTGGAAAGACGAAGTGGCTGTCAAGCGCGAAGAAGTCACCGTGCGCTTCGAGGAAGGCCAGCCGGTGGCCCTGAACGGCCAGTCCTTTGCCGACCCCGTGGCCCTGATCCTCAAGGCCAACGAGATCGGCGGCCGCCACGGCCTGGGCATGAGCGACCAGATCGAGAACCGCATCATCGAGGCCAAGAGCCGCGGCATCTACGAAGCCCCGGGCCTGGCCCTGCTGCACATCGCCTACGAGCGCCTGCTGACCGGCATCCACAACGAGGACACCATCGAGCAGTACCGCATGAACGGCATGAAGCTCGGCCGTCTGCTCTACCAGGGCCGCTGGTTCGACCCGCAAGCCATCATGCTGCGCGAAGCCGCCCAGCGCTGGGTGGCCCACGCCATCACCGGCGAGGTCACGCTGGAGCTGCGCCGCGGCAACGACTACTCCATCCTCAACACCGAGAGTCCCAACCTCACCTACGCACCCGAGCGTCTGTCGATGGAAAAGGTGGAAGACGCGCCTTTCAGCCCACTGGACCGCATCGGCCAGCTGACCATGCGCAACCTCGACATCACCGACACCCGCGCCAAGCTGGGCATCTATTCCGGCACGGGCCTGCTGTCGGCGGGCGTGGGGGCGGAGCTGCTGTCCTTCGAGAGCAAGAGCACGAAGTGAGCACGCGTGCCGAGGTCTACCGCGACAAAGCCATCGTGGTGACCGCGGTGGCGCGTGGCGACGGGCGTTACGGCTGGGAATACACCCTCGACGGTGCGGACCTGCACCGCTCGGGCCCGCGCGGCCTGCCATCGGAGGCCGTCGCCCTGGCCGAAGGGCTGAACGCGGCGTTGGCGCAGATTGACGACGACGCGTTTCGCGAGTTTCGGACGTCTTGAACGGGCCACCTCGGGGTGGCTTTTCTTTTTTCTGCGCTGTCTTTTTTGCTCTCGTGGCAAGCCGGGTCTCGCCCCGGCGGGCGAATCACTTTCTCTTGCCTTGCCGAGAGAAAGTCAGCAAAGAGAAGGCGACTTCGGCGATGCATTTTTTGCTCTCGTGGCAAGCCGGGTCTCGCCCCGGCAGGCGACTCACTTTCTCTTGCTTCGCCA
>DNQP01000251.1:0-2832 GCA_003500955.1 Curvibacter sp.
TGGAGAGAGGGAGAGAGGATTCAGCGCCTCCGTGCCGTCCTCACCCCCGCCAAAGCCGCCACCATCGACAACACCTTCCCCAGCCGCCCCGAATCCGACACCTCCACCGTCAAGGTCATCCAGGCCACGCCCTTGACCGTCTGAGTCTGGGCGCCGATGACGTTGATCTTTTCCTTGGCGAAGATTTCCAGGATGTCGCGCAGCAGGCCCTGGCGGTCGATGGCTTCGATCGAGACGTCCACGGGGTAGACCGGTGCCACGCCGCCCTTGGCCGTGCCCCATTCCACGTCGATCACGCGCTCGCCGTTCTGGCGGATCAGCTCGCGCAGATTGGCGCAGTCGGCCCGGTGCACGCTGACGCCCTTGCCACGTGTGACGAAGCCGCGGATCTCGTCCGGTGGCGCGGGCTTGCAGCATTTGGCCAGCTGGGTCAGCAGCGAATCGACACCGACCACCAGCACACCGCCGCGGCTGTCGCTGCCGGTGCGGATCTTCTTGAGCAGGGCATGCTCATCCGGCGGCAGCAGCGGCTCGGCGGGGCGCAGCACGGTCTCGATGCTGCGCAGGGACAGCTCGTCCTTGCCCACCACCTCGAACAGCGCGTCGGCCGAGTTGAAGCCGAGCTGGGCTGCCAGGTCGTCGAGCTTGATGGCGGTCTTGCCCTCGCGCTGCAGCAGCTTTTCCACCGCCTCGCGGCCGCGCGCGATGGTCTCGTGCGTGGCCTGGGCATTGAACCAGGCGCGCACCTTGGAGCGCGCGCGCGGGCTGGCGAGAAAGCCGAGTTCGGGATTGAGCCAGTCGCGCGAAGGGCCACCTTCCTTGACCGCGACGACTTCCACCGTCTGCCCGTTCTTGAGCTGGGTGTTCAGCGGCACCATGGCGCCGTCGACGCGCGCGCCGCGGCAGCGGTGGCCCAGATTGGTGTGCACGCTGTAGGCGAAGTCCACGGGCGTGGCGCCCTGCGGCAGTTCGACGATGGCCGCGTCGGGGGTCAGCACGTAGATGCGGTCGTCGAACACGGCCTGGCCCTGCTGCGGACCCGAGAGATCGCGCTCCCAGGCCAGCAGCTGGCGCAGCACGGCGATCTTGGCGTCGTAGGCGCTGTCGGCCGTCACACCCGCGTAGCCCTTGGCGCCGGCTTCCTTGTAGGCCCAGTGCGCGGCCACGCCATGTTCAGCGTGTTGGTGCATCTCCCGGGTGCGGATCTGGATCTCCACGGGACGGCCCTGTGCCGTCCCCTGGTCATCCTGGCGGCCCTCGGTGTCGCGCACCACGGTGTGCAGCGACTGGTAGCCGTTGGCCTTCGGTCTGGCGATGTAGTCGTCGAACTCTTCGGCCACCGGGGTGAACTGGCTGTGCACCCAGCTCAGGGCGGCATAGCAGTCGGGCACCGAGGGCACGATGATGCGCAGCGCCCGCACGTCGTAGACGTGGTCGAAGTCCAGCGACTTGCCGCGCATCTTCTTGACGATGCTGTAGATGTGCTTGGGCCGGCCCTGCACCTCGGCCGTGATGCCCTGCGCGCGCAGCTCGGCCTCGAGCCGCTCGCGCAGGCGGCTCACATAGTCCTCGCGTTCGATGCGCTTTTCGTCGAGCAGGCGGGCGATCTGCTTGTAGGTCTCGGGCTCGAGGAAGCGGAAGGCCAGGTCTTCCATCTCCCACTTGATCTCCCAGATGCCCAGACGGTTGGCCAGCGGCGCGAAGACATGCAGGGACTCGGCCGCCAGGCCGGCAGGCACAGGCTGCTTGGTGGCGGCGAAATGGCGCAGGGTCTGCAGGCGCGAGGCCAGGCGCAGCAGCACCACCCGCAGATCGCGCGAGAAGGCCAGCAGCATCTTGCGCACGTTCTCGGTCTGCATGGCCCCGGTCTGGGCCATGGGCACGGGCGTGCCGCTGCGCTCGGCGGCGAGCTGCGCGGCACGCGCCTGGCGCTGCACCTGCACCAGCTTGGTGGTCTCCACGGCCAGCTCGGCATAGCTGTCGCCGAAAGCCTTGGCGATGGTCTCCTGCGGCTTGTTCAGATGCTGGCAGGCATAGACCAGGTAGCTGGCGGCCTGCATGGCTTCGGAGCCGCCGATGGTCTTGAGGATGGCGGCCACCGCATCGGCGTGGGCCAGGGTGTTCTCGCCCGTGTCCAGCGTCTCGCTGGCCAGCAGCGGTTCGGCGAAGGCGCGCGCACGCGACAAGGCGTGGGCCTGCTCGGGCAGGCTGTGCGCGGTGGCTTCGATCAGCGGCGCGCGGGCTTCGCCGCCGCTGAGTTCGGAGGCGTGACTTTTCATGTCAGCACCTCATCGCCCCAGCAGGAAATCGCAGACCGTGCGCACCTGGTCGTCGGCGACCAGGGTGGGCGCATGGCCCACGCCGGCGAACTCGACGAGGCGGGCTCGTGGCCCGCGTTGCGTCATGGCCAGCGCGGTTTCGCGCGCAAACAGATCGGACTCGGTGCCGCGCAGCAGCAGGGTCTCGGCGCGGATGGCGTCGTAGAGCTGCCAGAGCAGAGCCTCGCTGCGGAGCGAGCCCTCGGGGGTCATGGCACGGAAAGGCACGGCGATGGCCGGGTCGTAATGCAGCATGAGCCGGCCATCGCCCTCCGGGGCGGGCTTGAGCATGGGGCGGGTCAGGGCCAGCCATTGCGCGTCGGTGTGCGGACCGAAGCCCAGGGAGATACGGCGCAGTGCCTCGGCGGCTTCCTCCACCGAGGCAAAGCGGAGCGGATCGCCAAGGTAGGTGCCGATGCGCTCAATGGCCTGCCAGGAGATCGCGGGGCCGACGTCGTTGAGCACCAGCTTGCGGATCGCGAAGGGCAGCTGGGGCTGGCCCGCCAGTGCCATG
>DNQP01000251.1:3138-3854 GCA_003500955.1 Curvibacter sp.
GGGGCTGGCCCGCCAGTGCCATGCCGATCAGCCCGCCCATGCTGGTACCGACCCAGTCCAGCGTGTGCGCCTTCAGGGTCTGCAGCAGCACCGCCATGTCGGCGGCGTAGGCCGGCACCTGGTAGCCCTGGGGGTCCTGGAGCCAGTCGCTCTGGCCACGGCCCACGACATCGGGGCAGACCACGCGCAGGGTGTCACCGCCGCGCGCCAGCAAGGCCTGGGCCAGGGTGTCGAAGTCCCTTCCTTGTCGTGACAGGCCATGCACGCAGAGCACCACATGTGGTGCATCGGCCCGGCCCCACTGCCAGTACGCCATGCGATGGCCGCCGTGGGCGTCGGGACAGGATACGTAGTTCAGCGTAGGCTCGGACATGGTGCAATGGCAGTCAAACGGGATCGGATGTGCGTGGCATCATCCTAATTCAAACCCGTGCCTTTCATTGGAGACTACACATGCTCAAAGGTAAAACCGCCCTCGTCACCGGCTCCACCAGCGGCATCGGTCTGGGCATCGCCAAGGCTCTGGCCGCCCAGGGCGCCAACATCGTGCTCAACGGCTTCGGCGATGCCGAGGGCCCCAAGGCCGAAATCGCTGCGTTCGGCGTCAAGGTGGCCTACCACGGCGCCGACATGAGCAAGGCGGGCGAGATCGAGGAGATGATGAAGTTCGCCGCGGCGCAGTTCGGTCGCGTGGACATCCTGGTCAACAACGCCGG
>DNQP01000251.1:4157-8596 GCA_003500955.1 Curvibacter sp.
ATCCTGGTCAACAACGCCGGCATCCAGCACGTGGCGCGCATCGAGGACTTTCCGGTCGAGCGTTGGGACGCCATCATCGCCATCAATCTGACCAGTGCCTTTCACACCACGCGCCTGGCCCTGCCAGCCATGCGCGCCGCGAACTGGGGTCGCATCATCAACGTGGCCTCGGTGCACGGCCTCGTGGCCTCGGCCGAGAAGTCGGCCTATGTCGCGGCCAAGCATGGCATCGTGGGCCTGACCAAGGTCACCGCGCTGGAGAACGCCACCACGGGCGTGACCTGCAACGCCATCTGCCCGGGCTGGGTGCTGACCCCGCTTGTGCAGAAGCAGGTGGACGCCAAGGCCGCCGCGCTCAAGATCTCCAACGAGGAGGCCAAGAGGGTGCTGCTGGGTGAGAAGGAACCGTCGATGCAGTTCACCACCCCCGAGGAGCTGGGGGGTCTCGCGGTGTTCTTCTGCTCGCCGGCCGCCGACAACGTGCGCGGTGTGGCCTGGAATATGGACGGGGGCTGGGCAGCGCAGTAAGGCGCTGAGCACAGCGCCGCCATTTTCTCTTGACCTGGCCGGGACGAGCCGTCCCGGCCAGACCGCGCCTCAGATCGCGCGGTTCAGGTCCACATCCAGACCGGCCTGTTTCATCGCGCGGGCCAGCAGCAGGTGCCACAGGCCCTCGTCATCGAGGCGCAGGTTGCCGATGCCCTGCCATGCCGGCGGCTTGCCCGCACCGCTGAGCAGGAAACAGACATGGCTGCGGCCCACGGTCGCGAGCACATGGCCGAGTTCCATCAACAGCGCAGGCGCAACGGCCGTCGGCGCACCCGAGCTCGGGTCCAGGGACTGGGCGGGCAGCAGCACCACGGCGTACCGCAGGTCGCGCAGCTCATCGAGCCGGTCGATGAAAAGCGCCGTCTGGGGTGTTGCTGCGGCGCTGGCGGGCTGCAGGCCGAGTTGCTGGACGAAGTCCAGCACCGCTTGGCGGGCCTGTGCCTCACCCCCGAGGACAGCCACGCGCACGCTGGGCGGTGTAGGCGCAGGCGCGACAGGCGCCTGAGGCTGCACGGCAGGCGGCACAGCCACTGGTGAGGGGGGCGGTGCCGCCTGGACCGGGGCTGCGGGTGCAGTCGCCGGTTTGATCGCTGCCGGCGCAGGGGCCGCGGCAGCGGGTGGCGCAGGGTTGACCGCGGGTTGAGCAGGGATCGGTGCCGATGCCGCGGCAGGTGCGGGATTGACCGGTGGCGCAGCCGTCTTCACCATCGCCGGTGCCGTGGCGGAGGGAGTTGCAACGGCGCGTGCTGGAGCCGCAACAGGCGCTGTCGGAGCGGATGGTCCGGGCGCAGGTTTGGGGGACGCCGGCGCTGGTGCCACAGCGGCTGGCGGCGCGGCGACGGGCGCAGGTGCAGGTGCAGGTGCAGGTGCAGGTGCAGGTGCAGGTGCAGGTTGGGCGACGGGCGCCGCGGGGACTACGGACGCCGGTGGCTGCTGCCGCGCACGCTCCCGCACCAGTGCCTTGACGCGGTCCAGCGTGACGATGGCCTGGGCCACGCTCTCCTGGACGGCGCGCTGCAATTCCTCGACCGAGTAGCGGCCGCCGAAGTCCACCGGCAGGGTGGCATCGAAGGTCTCGATGGCGAACTTGCGGTAGTCGGGCGAGTTGCCGCCCAGCACCTCGGCCAGGGCCTCGTTGACGCTCTTGTGCAGACTCTCAAGCACCGGGTCCCAGCGGTCCTGGATGCGGGAGACATCGAAGGCGCGCAACTCCTTGATGCGCCAGTCGAGCGTGTCCTTGGCGCTGTTGGCGCCGGTCTTCTTGGCGTTGCCGGCGGCTTTGGGATTGGAAATGGCCACGGTCCTTGCTCCTAGCGCCGCTTGCCGCCACCCAGGATGCTGCCCAGCACCCCGCGGATGATCTGGCGCCCGACTTCGCGCCCGATGGAGCTTGCGGCGCTCTTGATCAGCTGCTCGCCGGCGCTGGCACGCGTGCCCCTGGGGCCGCCACCGAGCATGCCGCCCAGGCTGCCGAGCAGGCCGCCGCCGGCTTTCTCCTCGGCCTGCGGCGGGGTCGGGGCCTCGGCCTGTTTGGCCTGGGTGCGCTGGTTCAGAAGCTCGAACGCCGACTCGCGGTCCACGACCTTTTCGTACACACCGGCGACGACGGAGCCCGTGATCAGGGCCTGGCGCTGCTCGGGACTGACCGGACCGATCTGGCTGCCCGGGGGCAGCACGTAGACGCGCTCGGTCACGCAGGGGCGACCCTTCTCGTCGAGGAAGCTCACCAGGGCCTCGCCCACGCCGAGTTCGGTGATCGCGGTGGCGATGTCCAGCTTGGGATTGGCGCGCATGGTCTCGGCGGCCGATTTCACCGCCTTCTGGTCGCGCGGCGTGAAGGCGCGCAAGGCATGCTGCACGCGGTTGCCCAGCTGGCCCAGCACGGTGTCCGGAATGTCCAGCGGGTTCTGGGTGACGAAATACACGCCCACGCCCTTGGAGCGCACCAGGCGCACGACGAGCTCGATGCGCTCGATCAGGGCCTTGGGCGCGTCGTTGAACAGCAGATGGGCCTCGTCGAAGAAGAAGACCAGCTTGGGCTTGTCCACATCGCCGACCTCGGGCAGTTGCTCGAACAGCTCGCTCAACAGCCACAGCAGAAAGGTGGCGTAGAGCCGCGGCGAGTTCATGAGCTTGTCGGCCGCCAGCACATTGACCACGCCGTGGCCCTTGCCATCGGTCTGCATGAAGTCGGCGATGTCCAGCATGGGCTCGCCGAAGAACTGGCTGCCGCCCTGTTCCTCGATCTGCAGCAGGCCGCGCTGGATGGCGCCGATGCTGGCGGCGCTAATGTTGCCGTACTGGGTGCGGAACTGGGCCGCGTTGTCGCCCACGTGCTGGCACATGGCGCGCAGGTCTTTCAGGTCCAGCAGCAGCAGGCCCTGGTCGTCGGCGATCTTGAAGACCAGCTGCAGCACGCCTTCCTGCGTGTCGTTGAGGTTGAGCATGCGCCCCAGCAGCAGGGGGCCCAGGTCGCTGACGGTGGCGCGCACCGGGTGGCCCTGTGCACCGAAGACGTCCCAGAGCGTGGTGGGGCAGGCCAGGGGAGTGGGGGCATCCAGCCCGCGCTCGGCCAGCACCTTGGCCAGCTTGTCGCCGATCTTGCCGGCCTGGGAGATGCCGGTCAGGTCACCCTTGATGTCGGCCAGGAACACCGGTACGCCGATCCTGGAGAAACCCTCGGCCAGGGTCTGCAGGGTGATGGTCTTGCCGGTACCGGTGGCACCGGTGATCAGGCCGTGGCGGTTGGCCTTGTCGGGGCGCAGGAAACACTGGATATCGCCGTGGCGTGCGATCAGGATGGGTTCAGCCATGGGTATGCCTAAAAGTACAATCGATGGTGTTTTGCGCGTTCGTTCCGGCAGGAGCGAGCCGCTAGTCTCCCGCATAGCCTAACCATAAAACAAGGACTTTCCCATGGCTGGACACAGTAAATGGGCCAATATCCAACACCGCAAAGGCCGCCAGGATGAGAAGCGCGGCAAGATCTGGACGCGCATCGTCCGCGAGATCACCGTGGCCGCCCGAGCCGGCGGCGGCGACCCGTCGGCCAACCCGCGCCTGCGTCTGGCCATCGACAAGGCCAAGGCCGCCAATATGCCGGCCGACCGCGTCAAGTACAACATCGACAAGGCCACGGGCAACCAGGAAGGTGTCAACTACGAGGAGATCCGCTACGAGGGCTATGGCATCGGTGGCGCGGCCATCATCGTCGACACCATGACCGACAATCGCGTGCGCACCGTGGCCGAAGTGCGGCATGCCTTTTCCAAGCACGGCGGCAATATGGGCACCGAGGGCTCGGTGGCCTTCCAGTTCAAGCATTGCGGCCAGCTGATCTTTGCGCCGGGCACCAGCGAGGACGAGGTCATGGAAGTGGCGCTGGAAGCCGGTGCCGAGGACGTGGTCAGCGATGACGACGGCGCCGTCGAGGTGCTGACGGCCCCGGCCGACTTCGAGGCCGTGAAGAATGCGCTGGAGGCGGCGGGTCTGAAGGCCGAGGTGGCCGGTGTGACCATGCGCCCTGAGAACACCATCGAATTGAGCGGCGACGACGCTGCCAAGATGCAGAAGCTGCTCGACGTCCTGGAAGACCTGGACGATGTGCAGGACGTTTTTCACAACGCCGCGCTGTAAGCGCCGGCCTGGCCGGCGCTTACAGCGGCTGGCGAATAGGACACGCAGGATATGAAAGTTTTAGTGATCGGCGGCGGTGGCCGTGAACACGCGCTGGCCTGGAAACTGGCCCAGTCGCCCAAGGTGCAGCTGGTGTACGTGGCGCCGGGCAACGGCGGCACCGCGCTCGACAAGCGTCTGCAGAACGCGCCGCTGACCGATCCGGAAGTGCTGGCGGCGTTCGCCGAGCGCGAGGGCGTGAGCTTCACCGTGGT
>DNQP01000042.1:0-7575 GCA_003500955.1 Curvibacter sp.
GTGAGCATTTCCTGCAAGGTGTAGGAAGCGCCGTAGGCTTCGAGCGCCCACACTTCCATTTCGCCGAAACGCTGGCCGCCGAACTGGGCCTTGCCGCCCAGCGGCTGCTGGGTGACCAGGGAGTACGGGCCGGTCGAACGGGCGTGCATCTTGTCGTCCACCAGGTGGTGCAGCTTGAGCACGTGCATGTAGCCGACCGTGGTCGGGCGCTCGAACTGCTCGCCGGTGCGACCGTCGAACAGGCGGGCCTGGGTACGGGTCTCGGTCAGGCCCTTGGCCTTGGCGATCTCGTCCGGATAGGCCAGCTTGAGCATGGCGCGGATCTCGTCTTCCGAGGCGCCGTCGAACACCGGGGTCGCGAAGGTCACGCCCGTGGACAGGTTGGTCGCCATCTCGGTGATCTGCGCGTCGGTCAGCTTGCTCAGGTCTTCGGTGCGGCCCGAGGTGTTGTAGAAGGCCTCGAGGAACTTGCGCAGCTCGGCGGCCTTGGCCTCCTGCTGCAGCATGTCGCCGATGCGCTGGCCAATGCCCTTTCCGGCCCAGCCCAGGTGCACTTCGAGCACCTGGCCCACGTTCATGCGCGACGGCACGCCCAGGGGGTTGAGCACGATGTCGCACGGCGTGCCGTCGGCCATGTAGGGCATGTCCTCGACCGGAACGATCTTGGAGACCACGCCCTTGTTGCCGTGGCGGCCGGCCATCTTGTCGCCGGGTTGCAGGCGGCGCTTGACGGCCAGGTAGACCTTGACCATTTTCAGAACACCAGCCGGGAGTTCATCGCCCTGCGTGAGCTTCTTGCGCTTCTCTTCGAAGGCCAGGTCGAAGCTGTGGCGGGTCTGCTCCAGCGAGTTCTTGATGCTTTCCAGCTGGCTGGCGACTTCGTCGTCGGCCGGGCGGATGTCGAACCAGTGGAACTTCTCGACGGAAGCCAGGTAGGCCTTGTCGATCTTGGAACCCTTGGCCAGCTTCTGCGGGCCGCCGTTGGCAACCTTGCCGTTGAGCAGCTTCTCGATGCGGTCGAAGGCGTCGGCTTCCACGATGCGCAGCTGGTCGTTCAGGTCCAGGCGGAAACGCTTCAGTTCGTCGTCGATGATCTGCTGGGCGCGCTTGTCGCGCTGGATGCCTTCACGGGTGAAGACCTGCACGTCGATGACGGTACCCTGCGAACCCTGGTCCACGCGCAGCGAGGTGTCCTTCACGTCGGAAGCCTTCTCGCCGAAGATGGCGCGCAGCAGCTTCTCTTCCGGGGTCAGCGTGGTCTCGCCCTTGGGCGTGACCTTGCCCACCAGCGTGTCGCCGGGCATGACTTCGGCGCCCACGTAGATGATGCCGGACTCGTCCAGACGGTTGAGCTGCTGCTCGGACAGGTTGGGGATGTCGCGGGTGATTTCCTCGGCGCCCAGCTTGGTGTCGCGCGCCATGACCACCAGCTCCTCGATGTGGATCGAGGTATAGCGGTCGTCGGCAACCACGCGCTCGGAGATCAGGATCGAGTCTTCGAAGTTGTAGCCGTTCCAGGGCATGAAGGCCACGAGCATGTTCTGGCCCAGGGCCAGTTCGCCCAGGTCGGTCGATGCGCCGTCGGCGATCACGTCACCCTTGGCCAGCTTGTCGCCCTTCTTGACGATGGGACGCTGGTGGATGTTGGTGTTCTGGTTGGAACGCTGGTACTTGATGAGGTTGTAGATGTCCACGCCCACTTCACCGGCGACGGCTTCGTTGTCGTTCACGCGGATCACGATGCGGGTGGCGTCGACATAGTCGACCACGCCGCCGCGGTTGGCCGTGACCACGGTGCCGGAGTCGACCGCGGAGACGCGCTCGATGCCGGTGCCGACGAAGGCCTTCTCGGGACGCAGCACGGGCACGGCCTGACGCTGCATGTTGGCGCCCATCAGCGCGCGGTTGGCGTCGTCGTGCTCCAGGAAGGGCACCAGCGAAGCCGCCACCGACACGATCTGCGCGGGCGACACGTCCATGTACTGGATACGGTCGGCGCTGCAGAGGATGGATTCACCCTTTTCACGCGCGGACACCAGCTCGCCGGTCAGCTTGCCGTCCTTGTCCAGCGTGGCGTTGGCCTGGGCGATGACGTACTTGCCTTCCTCGATGGCCGAGAGGTAGTCGATCTTGTTCGTGACCTTGCCATCCTCGACGCGGCGGTACGGCGTCTCGATGAAACCGTACTCGTTGAGGCGGGCGTACAGGGCCAGGGAGTTGATCAGGCCGATGTTCGGGCCTTCCGGCGTTTCGATCGGGCAGACGCGGCCGTAGTGGGTGACGTGCACGTCGCGCACTTCGAAGCCGGCGCGCTCTCGAGTCAGGCCGCCCGGGCCCAGGGCCGAGACGCGACGCTTGTGCGTGATCTCGGACAGGGGGTTGGTCTGGTCCATGAACTGCGAGAGCTGCGAGGCACCGAAGAACTCCTTCAGGGCCGCAGAGATCGGCTTGGAGTTGATCAGGTCGTGCGGCATCAGGGGTTCCTGCTCCGCCTGGCCCAGACGCTCCTTCACGGCCTTCTCGATACGGGCCAGACCGGCGCGGTACTGGTTCTCGGCGAGTTCGCCGACGCAACGCACGCGGCGGTTGCCCAGGTGGTCGATGTCATCCACTTCGCCACGGCCGTTGCGCAGGTCCACCAGGATCTTGACCACGGCGAGGATGTCCTCGTTGGTCAGCACCATGGGGCCATTCGGGTCGTTGCGACCCATCTTGGCGTTGAACTTCATGCGGCCCACGCGCGACAGGTCGTAGGTGTCCGGGTTGTAGAACAGGCGCTGGAACAGGGCCTGCACGGCGTCCTCGGTCGGCGGCTCGCCGGGGCGCATCATGCGGTAGATGGCCACACGGGCGGCGAACTCGTCGGTCGTCTCGTCCATGCGCAGGGTCTGCGAGATGTAGGCACCCTGGTCGAGTTCGTTGGTGTAGATGCACTGCAGTTCCTGCACACCGGCGGTGCGCAGCTTCTTGAGCAGGGCGTCGGTCAGCTCCTCGTTGGCCTTGGCGATGATCTCGCCGGTGTCCGGATCGACGATGTTGCGGGCCACGACGCGGCCGACCAGGAAATCTTCGGGCACGCTGATGTGCGTGGTGCCGGTGGTTTCCAGTTCGCGGGTGTGGCGCGCGGTGATGCGCTTGTCCTTGGCCACGATGACCTTGCCGCTCTTGTCGGTGATGTCGAAGCGGGCGACTTCACCGCGCAGGCGCTCGGCCACGAATTCCATCTGCGCGCCGCTGTCCATCAGACGGAAGTTGTCGTTGACGAAGAAGTTCGCCAGGATGGACTCGGGGTTCAGGCCGATGGCCTTGAGCAGGATGGTGACCGGCATCTTGCGACGGCGGTCGACGCGGAAGTACAGCACGTCCTTCGGATCGAATTCGAAGTCCAGCCAGGAACCGCGGTAGGGGATGATACGGGCCGAGAACAGCAGCTTGCCCGAGCTGTGCGTCTTGCCCTTGTCGTGTTCGAAGAAGACACCGGGCGAACGGTGCAGCTGCGAGACGATCACGCGCTCGGTGCCGTTGATGATGAACGAGCCCTTGGTCGTCATGAGCGGCACTTCGCCCATGTAGACCTCTTGTTCCTTCACTTCCTTGACGACCTTGTTCTGCGGGGTCGAGGACTCGCGGTCGTAGATGATGAGCTGCACACGCGCACGCACGGCGGACGCGAAGGTCAGGCCACGCGTCTGGCATTCACGGACGTCGAAGGCCGGCTTGGCCAGGTTGTATTCCAGGAACTTCATCTCGACAAAACCGTTGTGCGAGACGATGGGGAAGGCGGCCTCGAAGGCGGCTTGCAGGCCCTCGGGGGTGCGCTTGTTGGGCGCGCGGTCTGCTTGCAGGAAGGCCGTGTAGGCGTCTTTCTGCATCTGCAGCAGGTAAGGAATGTCGAGCACGCTGTCGCGGCTGCCGAAGCTCTTGCGAATTCGCTTGCGTTCGGTATAGGTATAGGCCATGAGATCTCCGGGCTATTGAGGTCTTTGGCGACTGGCGCGCCGGGCATCACACCCAGCAGGCTTGGTGGTTGGCCGCTACCAACCAATGGCGGACGGCCGCGCATTGCACACGGCCCGAACCAAGGCGTCTTCTGCAGTCGGGTCAGAAAACACTCAAAAAGCTCCTCGCAAGGGGGTTTTTGGGTGCGCTCTGTAAGCGCCAAAGGCTGGAGGCCTTTTCAGACACTCCAGCCTTCGAGCAGGACTGAATTACTTCAGTTCAGCCTTGGCACCGGCTTCCACCAGCTTCTTGACGGCCGCCTCGGCGTCAGCCTTGGGCATGGCTTCCTTGACGACCTTGGGAGCGCCGTCCACCAGGTCCTTGGCTTCCTTGAGGCCCAGGCCGGTGATTTCGCGCACGGCCTTGATGACGCCGACCTTCTGGGCGCCAGCGTCGGTCAGGACGACGTTGAACTCGGTCTTCTCTTCAGCGGCGGCAGCAGCGCCACCACCGGCACCACCAGCGGCCGGAGCGGCCATGGCGGCGGCGCTCACGCCGAACTTCTCTTCGATGGCTTTCACCAGGTCGTTGAGTTCCATGACCGACATGCTGTCCAAGGCGGTCAGAAATGCGTCTTTATCGAATGCCATTTTGATTTCCTTCAGATTCCAATAAGTTGGTTAGCAGACTGCGCCGTTTCAGGCGGCAGCCGTTTCGCCTTTTTTCGCCGCCAGGGCACCCAGCACCACGGCGGTGCGGGAGATCGGCGACTTGAGCAAGCCACACAGCTGAGCCAGCAGCACTTCCTTGGAGGGAATGCTTGCGAGCTGCTTCACGCCGTTGACGTCCAGGGCCTTGCCGCCGTATGCACCGCCGCGAATCACCAGCTTGTCGTTGGTTTTCGCGAAATCGGCCACCACGCGAGCGGCGGCCACGGCATCGACGGAGAAGCCATAGATCAGCGGGCCGGTCATCTGCTCGGTCGCGACTTCAAACGGGCTGCCAGCCACAGCACGGCGGGCCAGGGTGTTCTTCAGAACACTCAGGCTCACACCCTGGCTGCGGGCGGTCGAGCGCAGTTTGGTCATGTCAGCGACCGTGATGCCGCGGTATTCCGCCATCACCAGCGTTTGAGCTCTAGCGGCGAGGCCGGTCACTTCGGTGATGACCGCTTCTTTCTCACTGCGATTCAGACTCAAGGTCTAACTCCTTCAAAATGTGTTCCTCGGCCGAAGCCTGGGAACACGCCTTTCTTGCAGCGACCAACTGTTTTTGGAACGGGGTCCATCTGCAGCGGGATCGCCATCTACGCTGGCTTTCACTGATTAAGCACAGCAGAACTGTGCGCCAGCGGTCTTGGATGGCCCGACCGGTCTTGCAACCGGCCGACCCACCACTCCGGGCAGCCGTTTCCGGCCACCCAAATCTCTCTTCCGCGATTACGCCGAGATGGACTGGGTGTCGACACGGACACCGACACCCATCGTGGACGAAACCGCCACCTTGCGCAGGAACACGCCCTTGCTCGAAGCGGGCTTGGCCTTGTTCAGCGCATCGATCAGGGCCGCCAGATTGCCTTGCAGCTTGGCAGCGTCGAAGGAACGACGACCGATCGTGCTGTGCACGATACCGGCCTTGTCCACGCGGAACTGCACCTGACCAGCCTTGGCGTTCTTCACGGCCGTGGCCACGTCGGGGGTGACGGTGCCGACCTTGGGGTTGGGCATCAGACCACGGGGACCGAGCACCTGACCCAGAGTACCGACCACACGCATCGCGTCGGGGGCGGCGATCACCACGTCGAAGGGCATGTCGCCAGCCTTCACGCGGGCAGCCAGATCGTCCATGCCGACCACGTCGGCGCCGGCGGCCTTGGCTTCCTCGGCCTTGGCGCCCTGGGCGAACACGGCCACGCGCTTGGTCTTGCCGGTGCCGTGCGGCAGCACGACGGCGCCACGCACCACCTGGTCCGACTTCTTGGCATCGATGCCGAGCTGCACGGCCACGTCGATGGACTCATCGAACTTGGCGGTCGCGCACTCCTGAACGATCTTCAGCGCGTCGGTCAGGGGATACAGCTTGTTGCTGTCCACCTTGCCCTGCAGGGCCTTGGCTTTTTTGCTGAGCTTGGTCATTTACACGCCCTCCACATTCACGCCCATGGAACGGGCAGAACCGGCGATGGTACGAACGGCAGCGTCCAGATCGGCGGCCGTCATGTCCTTCATCTTGGTCTTGGCGATTTCCTCGAGCTGGGCGCGGGTGATCTTGCCGACCTTGTCGGTGTGGGGCTTGGCCGAACCCTTGTCCAGCTTGATGGCCTTCTTGATCATCACGGTCGCCGGGGGCGTCTTGATGATGAAGGTGAAGCTCTTGTCCGCGAAGGCGGTGATCACCACCGGCAGCGGCAGACCGGGCTCGACGCCCTGGGTCTGGGCGTTGAACGCCTTGCAGAACTCCATGATGTTCAGACCGCGCTGGCCCAGAGCGGGACCAATCGGCGGCGAGGGATTGGCCTTACCAGCCGGCACTTGCAGCTTGATAAAACCGACGATTTTTTTCGCCATGCTTTACTCCTTGCGGGTTGTAACGCCTCGGCCTGTGGCCTCGGCTCCCCGGGGTTGACGACTCATCGAAACAACATCCGCGCCGAGTCGGGAAGCGCGAACTGAAAACCTGACAGCCCCTGATCAGTTGGGGTCAGAGCACATTGCCTTGCAAGTGGTCTGACCCGCAAATCATCAAGTTTTCTCGACCTGCGAGAACTCCAACTCCACCGGTGTCGAGCGGCCGAAGATCGTGACCGCCACGCGCACCTTGCTCTTTTCGTAGTTGACTTCCTCGACCGTGCCGTTGAAGTCGGTGAAGGGGCCTTCCTTGACGCGCACGTACTCGCCCACCTCGAACTCAACCTTGTGACGCGGCTTGTCTGAGCCTTCCTGCATCTGGTTGACGATCTTCATGACCTCTTCTTCGGAGATCGGGGCCGGGCGGTTCTTGGCGCCACCCACGAAGCCCGTCACCTTGTTGGTGTGCTTCACCAGGTGCCAGGTGTCGTCGTCCATGACCATTTCCACCAGCACGTAGCCAGGGAAGAACTTGCGCTCGGTGGTGCGCTTCTGGCCGTTCTTGACCTCAACCACCTCTTCCATCGGCACCAGGATGCGGCCGAACTTGTCTTGCATGCCCGAACGGTTGATGCGCTCGATGATGTTGCGCTCGACCGCCTTCTCCATGCCGGAGTAGGCGTGCACCACGTACCAGCGCAGGTCGGGGTTCTTCGGCTTGGCGTCTGCCGCGGAGGTATCCAGCACGTCAGTCATCACTTCCTCCAGCCCAGGATCAGGTCAAAGATCACCCATTCGAGGGTCTTGTCGGTCAGCCACAGAAAGAGGGCCATGACCACCACAAACGCGAAGACATAGGCCGTCATCTGGACGGATTCCTTGCGCGTGGGCCAGACCACCTTGCCGACTTCGCGCCAGGCGTCCCGGCCGAAGACCCACAGGTCGCGACCGGGCTGGGCCGAGAAGAACACGGCGACAGCTGCCACCACGCCTGCCAGCAAGGCACCCCATTGCGCCAGGGCACCCTGCTTGCCCAGCCAGTAGAAGGCCACCAGCCCCGCCAGCAGCA
>DNQP01000042.1:7877-8105 GCA_003500955.1 Curvibacter sp.
AGGCCACCAGCCCCGCCAGCAGCAGCAACACTGCCGCAGCCAGCTTGAGCTTGTCTGCCCCACTACCAACCGTTTCCACTTGTGACGTTGCCATTTTCAAGAATTCCGCTTCGCGTCCGTACCAAAACCCATGCGCCCCTTGAGACGCTGAAGCCCGCCAGGGTGTGGCGGGCTTGTTGTGCACTCCGATCCTTGCGGATCAGGTGGCAGGGGCAGTAGGAATCGAAC
>DNQP01000126.1 GCA_003500955.1 Curvibacter sp.
GCGCTGGACACCTTGTTGACGTTCTGCCCACCAGCCCCTTGGGCGCGGATGGCACTGATCTGCACCTCGGCTTCATCGACCTGCAACGGCGCCGGTGGCACGGGCAGTACCTGTCAGGCAGCCACGACCTGCGGCACTTCAGCGTCCAGGTTCAAATAACGCGCCAAGAACGCCCCCACCGCACTCTCGGGCAGCGGCAGCCAGACCGTGTGCCCATCGCCGGCGGCAACATCCACCGGCTGCCCTTCGGCGTTCTCCATGCGCGTGATCTCGTAGTCCATATTGCCGGCCGGCTGGATCAGCTCCAGCCGGTCGCCAATGGAGAATTTGTTCTTCACCCGTACCTCGGCCAGCCGGCGTGCCGCGTCGTAGGCCACCACGTCACCCACGTACTGGCTGCGCCCTGATTCGGAATAGCCCTGCAGGTAGTTCTGCATGTCCTGCGGCGTGTGGCGCTGGTAGAAGCCCGAGGTGTAGCCGCGGTTGGCCAGGCCTTCGAGCTGGCCCAGCAGGGCCGGGCCCAGGCCGCGGCCGGCGACCGCGTCAGCGATGGCCTGGCGGTAGCTCTGCACGGTACGCGCCACGTAGTAGGGGCTCTTGGTGCGCCCCTCGATCTTGAGCGAGTCCACGCCGATCTCCACCAGGCGCTGCACGTGCTCGATGGCGCGCAGGTCCTTCGAATTCATCACATAGGTGCCATGCTCGTCTTCCTCGATGGGCATGAACTCGCCCGGGCGCTTGCTCTCCTCGAGCAGATAGGCGATGGAGTCGCGCGCCTCCTTCTCCAGGGTCTGGCCACCCGAACCGCAGGCGTGGGCGCTCGCGGTGGCGGGCGTGAGCAGGTCGCCGCTGGCATCCACCTGGGTGGTGTGGGTCTTGTAGTCCCAGCGGCAGGCATTGGTACAGCTGCCCTGGTTGGCATCACGGTGGTTGAAATAGCCCGATAGCAGGCAGCGGCCCGAATAGGCGATGCACAGCGCGCCGTGCACGAAGACCTCCAGCTCGGAGTCCGGGCAGTCCTGCCGGATCTCGGCCACCTGATCCAGCGAGAGCTCGCGCGAGAGGATGATGCGTTTGACCCCCACGCTGTTCCAGAACTTCACCGCCGCCGAGTTGACGGTGTTGGCCTGCACCGACAGGTGGATCTCCATCTCGGGCCAGCGCTCGCGCACCAGCATGATGAGGCCGGGGTCGGACATGATCATGGCGTCCGGGCCGAGGGCGATCACCGGCGCCATGTTGTTGACGTAGTGCCGCACCTTGTTGCCGTGCGGAAAGATGTTGGAGACCAGGAAGAACTTGCGGCCCAGCGCATGCGCGCGCGCTATGCCGGCCTGGAGCACCTCCAGGCTGCCGAAGGCGTTGTTGCGCACGCGCAGCGAGTAGCGCGGCTGGCCCGCGTAAATCGCGTCAGCGCCGAAAGCAAACGCCGTTTCCAGCATGGCCAGCGAGCCAGCCGGTGCCAGCAGCTCGGGCGCCTTGCGGCTCATCGCTGCTCCGCCAGCTGGGCCAGCCCGGCAATGGCCAGGGCATAGCCGTTGACGCCGAAGCCGGCCATCACGGCCTGGGCCACCGGCGAGATGTAGGACCGGTGCCGGAAGGCCTCGCGCGCATGGACGTTGCTGATGTGCAGCTCGATCAGCGTGACGCCCGCGCCCTTGATGGCGTCGTGCAGCGCAATGCTGGTGTGCGTGTAGGCACCGGCGTTGAGGATCACCCCGGCCAGCGTGCCTGCGGCCTGGGCGCGACCGGCCTCATGGACCCAGTCCACCAGCTCGCCCTCATGGTTGCTCTGGCGGAAATCCAGCCGGAGGTTGTGAACCTCGGCGGCGCGCTCGCACAGGGCCTGCACATCGGCCAGGGTCTGCGAGCCATAAACCTGCGGCTCGCGTGTGCCGAGCAGGTTGAGATTGGGGCCGTTGAGGACGAGGACGGTTTTCATGCGTGGTTTCCCGTGCGGTGGTCTGCTGATTGTGCCATTGGGCTACCATCGGAACAGACGAGAACACAGGAGATACCATGCCCAGCCCCAAGCTCCACGAACTCGGTGCCGCCCAGGCCGCGGCCTTGCTGCAGCGACGCGAGCTCAAAGCCGAGGATCTGGTACGCGCCTGCCTGGAGCGCGTGGCCGCGCGTGACGACGCCCTCCATGCCTTCACCCATGTGGACGCGGTTTCGGCCCTGGCCCAGGCCCGCGCGCTCGACGCCGGCCCCGTGCGTGGCCCTTTGCACGGCCTGCCGCTGGGCGTGAAGGACCTGTTCGACACCACCGACCTGCCCACGGCCTATGGCTCGGGCGTCTATGCCCACCACCGTCCGGCAGCCGACGCCGCCAGCGTCACCCTGTGCCGCGAGGCCGGCGCCATCGTTCTGGGCAAGACCGTCACCACCGAGTTCGCCTATTTCACGCCCGGGCCCACGGTCAACCCGCACAACGCCCTGCACACGCCCGGCGGCTCCTCCAGCGGCTCGGCCGCGGCGGTGGCCGACCACATGGTGCCGCTGGCCCTGGGCACGCAGACTGCGGGCTCCATCATCCGGCCCGCGGCCTACTGCGGCGTGGTCGGCTATAAGCCCAGCCTGGGCCGCGTGGTGCACGCGGGCGTCAAGAGCCTGTCGCCCACGCTGGACGTCATCGGCGGCTTTGGTCGCAGTGTGGAGGACGCGGCCCTGCTGGGCGCGGTGCTCACGGGCGACCTGCGCCTGCTGGACAACCATGTGCACGGTGCGCTGCGCATCGGCCTCTTCCCCTCCCCGTCCTGGCCCGAGGCCGATGCCGACACGCAGAAGGCCTGGGAGCAGGCCACGCAGGCCCTGGCGAAGAACAGCGACCACTGCCAGGACCAGGCCCTGGTGCAGGACTTCGGCGAGCTGATCCAGCTGCAGAAGGACGTGATGAGCTACGAGATGGCGCGCTCGCTGAGCTTCGAGCGCCTGCGCCACCGCGAGGCCCTGAGCCCGGCCCTGCAGGCCCTGCTGGACACAGGCATGGCCATCAGCGGCGCGCAACATGCCGCCAACCTGCAGCGCACGGCCGACTGGCGGCTGCGCATCGACGCGCTGTTCGAGCGTCACGACGTGCTGCTCACCCCCAGCACCACCGGCGCGGCTCCCGAGGGCCTGGCCGCCACGGGGGACCCGCTGTTCTGTCGCAGCTGGTCCCTGCTGGGCCTGCCTGCCGTGCACCTGCCCCTGCTGCGCAACGCCAAGGGCCTGCCTGTGGGCCTGCAGCTCGTGGGGCGCATGGGCGAAGACCACAAACTGCTGGCCGCGGCCCGACACATCCACGACAAGCTGCGCTACTGATGCATCCCGGCGAGCTGCCCCCGGCCCTGCAGGCCCTGCTGGGTCGCCACTCCTTGGGCCCACGCTGGATGGTCACGCCGGGCCCCGATGCGGCCGAACTGCAGCTGGCTGTGCGGGCCGCGCTGCGCGGCCCCAACCATGGCCGCCTGCAGCCCTGGCGCCTGGTGCAGATCAGCTCGGCACAGCGCCCGGCTCTGGCAGACCTGTTTGAGCAATTCGCACGCGACGATGGCAAGAACGAGGACGACGTGGCCGTCGAGCGCGCGCGAGCCTTCAACGGCCCGGTGCTTGTGGCCTGGGTGGTGCGGATCGCCCCGGTCGACAAGGTGCCGCCGCACGAACAATGGATCTGCGTGGGCGCAGCCATGGGCAACTTCATGAACGCCGTGCACGCCCTGGGTTATGGCGCCAAGATCCTCAGCGGCCGCAAATGCCAGCATCCAGCGTTGACGCGGGCCTTCTGCGAAGAGGGCGAACAGCTCGTCGGTTTCACCTGCATCGGCACGCCCACGCGCGCGCTGGAAGCGCGGGAGCCGGACGATGCAGCGCCTCGCCTCTCAGACTGGACGGGCTGAGCCCAGCAGCCGCCAGACGCGCCAGGCGCAGAAAGCGGCCAGCAGCGCACACACCGAACAGGCCCAGAACACGGCCGGCAAACCCAGGCGGCTGCTGATGACGCCACCCGCCAGGCCGCCGAGCACGCCGGGCACGCCATAGCCCAGCGTGACATACAGGGCCTGACCGCGGCCGCGCAGGCGCCCCGGGAAATGATGCGAGAGCAGCGCGGTGCTGGTCGCGTGGTGCGCCGCAAACGTGAAGGCATGCAGTGCCTGCGCCACCAGCAGCACCGGCCACCAGGCCGCCCCTTCGGCGGTCATCGCCATGCGCAAGGCCGTGAGCAGCGCGCAGAGGACCAGCCAGCCGGCCAGCGGGAGACGCGGCAGCCAGCGGCCCTGGGTGTAGAACCAGACGATCTCCACGATCACCGAGATCCCCCACATCAGGCCGATCGCATCCTTGCCGTAACCCAGCGCATCGAGGTGCAGGGAAAGATAGATGTACATGCCCATGTGCGCCAGCACATGGAACAGGGCCGAGGCGAAGAACCAGGGCATGGCGCGCTGGCGTAGCACCGGCCACAAGGAGGGCCGGGGCGCATGGGCCAGCGGCTCTTCCTTGAGATCGGGCAGCCACCAGGCACTGAGGGTGACCACAGCGAGGGAGCCCACCGTCCAGGCCGGGAAGTCCCCCAGGCCGCGCCATTCGAACCAGGCCCCGGCGACGAAGACCGTGACCAGAAAACCGAGCGAGCCCCAGAGCCGCACACGGCCGTAACGCTTGGCGTCGAAGGCGCCGCCGGAGCTCACCAGGTGCGCGAGCGCGGCCTCGCTCATGGGCATCATGGCGCTGGTGTGTAGGAAGACGAGGAAGAGCACCAGCGCCAGCCAGGCGGTGCCGCCCTCGATCCACAGGCCCAGCGAGATCAGCAGCGCCGCGCTGGAGGCATAGCGCAGGAGCTTGACGCGCTCGCCCGTGTGATCACTGAGCCAGCCCCAGGCCAGCGGACCGACCAGGCGCGTGGCCGGCGGCACGATCATCAGCAGGCTCAGGGTCATCAGGCTGTAGCCCAGGTCCTTGAGCCAGAGCGGCAGATACGGATTGAAGAAGCCGATGTGCGCGAAGTAGCTGGCCGACAGGGCCGAGAAGGGCAGCAGCTGCCGGCGCGCCACCGACATGGCGGGACCTACTTTTTCTCGCTCCAGAGCACCCCGCCCGTGGCCCAGTCCGACTTCTTGATGTCGGTGATGATCACGTCCACGGCCTCGGGCGAGCTGCCCAGGGTCTGGACGGTGGCCTCGGTGATGGCTTTGACGAACTCCCGCTTCTGCTCGGGCGTGCGGCCTTCGAACATCTCGACGCGGATGGTGGGCATGGTGGTCTCCTTCAGAGTTTGTAGGATGGATCGATCTGGTCAAGCCGGCGCAGCAGCGCGGGCCACTCGGCATCGCCGTCGCGCTCGCTGCCACCGCCGACCCACTGGGCGTAGGTGCGGGCGGCCACCTCGTCGCTCGCCACGAGCACGCGGCCGCCGGTGGCGGCCATGGCGCGCAGCTGGGCGCGTGCGGCGCGCTCCAGATGGTGCATGAGCATATAGGCCTCGGCCACGCTGCGGCCTACGGTCAAGGTGCCGTGGTTCTCGAGGATCAGGCCGTCGAGTTCACCGAGGTTGGCCACCAGGCGCCGACCCTCGGCCTCGCCCAGCGCCAGACCTTCGTAGGCATGGCGGCCGAGGCGCTGGTACAGGCGCATGGCGTGCTGCGTGGTGGGCAACAGGCCGCCCGGCACCATGGCCAGGGCCAGGCCCCATTCGGTGTGCAGGTGCAGCACGCAGCGCGCACTCGGGCGGGCCGCGTGGATGGTGCCGTGGATGGCAAAGCCCGTGGGGTTGACCGCGTGTGGCGAGTCATCGAGCTTGCGACCCCGGGTGTCCACCTTGACCAGGTTGGACGCCCTGACCTCGCTGAACAGCAGGCCGTAGGGATTGATGAGGTAGGCGCCCTCCTCGCCGGGCACGGCGGCGGAGATGTGGGTATAGATGGTGTCGTCCCAACCATTGAGCGCAGCCAGGCGGTAGGCCGCGGCCAGATCGACGCGCGTGGCGCGCTCGGCCTCGGTCATCGCCTTCATGTTCAGACGCTGCCGGGGATCGGCGGCACAGGCAGCTGCACGTCACCGCATTGGGCGCGGTGACGCAGCGCGTGGTCCATGAGCACCAGGGCCAGCAGGGCCTCGGCGATGGGCGTGGCGCGGATGCCCACACAGGGGTCGTGGCGGCCCTTGGTGATGAGCTCGGTGGCCTGGCCGTCGGTGGTAATCGATTCGCGCGGGATCAGGATGGAGCTCGTGGGCTTGATAGCGATCGACACCTCGATGTCCTGGCCGGTGCTGATGCCACCGAGCACGCCACCGGCCTTGTTGCCGACAAAGCCGTTCGGCGTGAGGCTGTCGCCATGGGTGCTGCCCTTGTCCGCCACCGCGGCAAAACCGGCACCGATCTCCACGCCCTTGACGGCATTGAGGCCCATCATGGCGTAGGCGATGTCGGCGTCGAGCTTGTCGTACAGCGGCTCGCCCAGGCCCACGGGCACTTTCGTGGCCGTCACGCGCAGGCGCGCGCCGCAGGAGTCGCCGGACTTGCGCAGCGCCTCCATGTAGTTTTCCAATGCGGACACATCAGCCACTGGTGCGAAGAAGGGGTTGTTCGGCACGTGTTCCCATGACTCGAAGGGAATGGTGACCTCGCCGATCTGCGTCATGCAGCCGCGGAACTCGGTGCCGTACTTGTCCTTCAGCCACTTCTTGGCCACGGCACCCGCCGCCACCGTGGGCGCGGTCAGGCGGGCCGAGGAGCGGCCACCACCACGTGGGTCGCGCAGACCGTATTTGCGCCAATAGGTGTAGTCGGCATGGCCGGGACGGAAGGTCTGCAGGATCTGTCCGTAGTCCTTGCTGCGCTGGTCGGTGTTGCGGATCAGCAGGGCAATCGGCGTGCCCGTGGTCCGGCCCTCGTAGACGCCGGAGAGGATCTCCACCGCATCAGGCTCGTTGCGCTGGGTCACGAACTTGGAGGTGCCGGGGCGACGGCGGTCGAGCTCGGCCTGGATGTCCGCCTCGGACAGGGCCATGCCGGGCGGGCAGCCGTCGATCACGCAGCCGATGGCCGGGCCATGGGATTCACCGAAGTTGGTGACCGTGAAGAGGTGTCCGAAGGTGTTGCCGCTCATGCTTGGGATTATCTCCCAGGACTTTGGGGCGACTCACCACCTGCAGACCGGTAGGGGCACAACGGGGCATGCATCGAGCGACTGCCAGACCATCTCTGATCTATCCCTGCGCATACAAGATTTTCTAGGCAAACACAGGTCGCGCGGGTCTGATTTCTGGATATGCCCTTGTTTACGTGGCAAGCCGGGTCTCGCCCCGGCGGGCGAGGTACCTTTATCGAAACCCGCGTAGCGGGTTTTCTTTGCCTCGCCATGGCGCGTCCTTGTGGGGTTCGGCTGTTAGGCTGTTGATCTCCCTCGCCCTTGTGTCTGTGCCGAGAAGCGC
>DNQP01000044.1 GCA_003500955.1 Curvibacter sp.
TGGTGGCCCGCCGACTATGGCCACTACGGCGGCCTCTTCATCCGCCTCGCCTGGCACGCCGCAGGCACCTACCGCACGGCCGATGGCCGGGGCGGCGCCAACACCGGCAACCAGCGCTTCGCGCCGCTGAACAGCTGGCCCGACAACGGCAACCTCGACAAGGGCCGCCGCCTGCTGTGGCCGATCAAGAAGAAGTACGGCAACGCCATCTCCTGGGCGGATCTGTTCATCCTCTGCGGCAACGTGGCCATGGAAACCATGGGCTTCAAGACCTTCGGCTTCGGCGGCGGCCGTGCCGACATCTGGGCCCCTGAAGAGGACGTCTACTGGGGCGCCGAGAAGGAATGGCTGGCCACGAGCGACAAGCCCAACAGTCGCTACAGCGGGGACCGCCAGTTGGAGAGCCCGCTGGCCGCGGTGCAGATGGGCCTGATCTACGTGAACCCACAGGGCCCGGACGGCAAGCCCGACCCCGTGGCATCCGGCCGTGACGTGCGCGAGACCTTCGCGCGCATGGCCATGAACGACTACGAGACCGTGGCCCTGGTGGCCGGCGGCCACACCTTTGGCAAGATGCATGGCGCCGGTCCCGCGAACCTGGTCGGCCCCGAGCCCGAAGGCGCGCCCATGGAAGAGATGGGCTTCGGCTGGATCAACAAGCACGGCACGGGCAAGGGTGGTGACACCACCACCAGTGGCTTCGAAGGCGCCTGGAAGCCCAACCCGACCAAGTGGGACATGGGCTACCTCAAGGTGCTGTTCAAGTACGACTACGAGCAGATGACGACGGCCGCCGGCGCCATCCAGTGGCGCGCCAAGAACGTGGCGCCCGAGGACATGATCCCCGACGCGCACGACCCGAGCAAGAAGCACCCGCCGTCCATGACCACGGCCGATCTCTCGCTCAAGTTCGACCCGGCCTACGAGAAGATCGCGCGCCACTTCCTCAACAACCCGGCGGAGTTCGCCGATGCCTACGCCCGCGCCTGGTTCAAGCTGACCCACCGCGACATGGGCCCGAAGAGCCTGTACCTGGGCCCCGAGGTGCCGAAGGAAGACCTGATCTGGCAGGACCCGATCCCCGCGCTCAACCACCCGGTGATCGACGCCAAGGACATCGCCGATCTCAAGGCCAAGATCCTCGCGAGCGGCCTGTCGGTGAGCGAGCTGGTGTCGACCGCCTGGGCGTCCGCCTCGACCTTCCGCGGTTCCGATCGCCGCGGCGGTGCCAACGGCGCGCGCATCCGCCTGGCCCCGCAGAAGGACTGGGAGGCCAACCAGCCGGCCCAGTTGGCCAAGGTGCTCAAGGCGCTCGAGGGCATCCAGAAGGACTTCAACGGCGCACAGAAGGGCGACAAGCGCGTCTCCCTGGCCGACCTGATCGTGCTGGCCGGCTGTGCCGGTGTCGAGGCCGCGGCCAAGGCGGCGGGTCACGCGGTGGAGGTGCCCTTCACCCCTGGCCGCATGGACGCGACCGCGGAGCAGACCGATGCCGAGTCCTTCGCCGTGCTCGAGCCCGTGGCCGACGGCTTCCGCAATTACCGCAAGAAGGCCTACAGCGTCTCACCCGAGGAAATGCTGCTCGACAAGGCCCAGCTGCTGACCCTGTCGGCGCCCGAGATGACGGTGCTGGTCGGTGGCCTGCGCGTGCTCGGTGCCAATGTGGGCGGCTCCAAGGCCGGCGTGTTCACGCAGCGCGTGGGTCAGCTGACGAATGACTTCTTCGTCAACCTGGTCGACATGAGTGTGGCGTGGAAGCCCAGCGGCGACAACGCCTACGAGGGCAAGGACCGCAAGACCGGTGCCGTCAAGTGGACCGCCACCCGCGTGGACCTGGCCTTCGGCTCCAACTCGCAGCTGCGCGCCCTCGCCGAGGCCTACGCCCAGGACGACAACCAGGCCAAGTTCGTCAAGGACTTCGTGGCGGCCTGGAACAAGGTGATGAACCTGGACCGCTTCGACCTGGCCTGAGGCCGGCAGTCAGAAAAAGGAATGGCGGCCCGCACCGCGGGCCGCAGACAGAACCCTTTGGTTGAAGGGCTACGGTCGTCGGGGTGCAAACCCTGACGGCCGCTTTTTCTGGGCCAGTCGCACTGAGGATCGTCGTCACATCCTCCTCCGAATTCGTCGACACGCTGCAAGGAGATCAAGCCGATGGTCACCAATTGCGGGCAGTGGTGTAGCGCGAGCTGCTGCCTGTGGATAGGCTGCACCGGTCCATGCTTATTGCGTGGACATGCGCTCAATCTTGACCAGTTCTACGCGCTCACGGCCTGTGCCAAAGAGGGATTCGAACAAAACGAATCTTTTCAGCTCCATCGACCACCATCCTGTCGCAGACATCCGATATCGAAAAGCGGGAGGGCCGAGCCAACTTTCGTACTCAATACGTAAAACCTTGAACTCGCGCACTGGCGTCCGGATGGTGGTGTCCTCAACAACCCTGGCCTTAACAGTTCCAGACGTATTGGCGGAGGGGTTTGTGGCCGGGTCAAAGTAACCGCTATGCCTTGGGATAATTTGCGCTTCCCAACTATTGCCCACCTTCATATTCGAAGTTACCCACCCGCTGACAGGCGTAAAGACTTCATACAGCCCAAGTTCATATTTCTTGAGTACGGTCGTCTGCCCGTCCAGGTTCTCGATCTTAGTACCGCTGTTGTAGCTGACGCTCAATTCATCGACCTTGTCCACAACATAGGGCACTGTTTTGCGGCTCGATGTGACCAGATCCGTATGCTGGTAAGAGTACCAATCGCCGGCCAGAATAGTCTGATCACCTGAGAACGACCGCAATGCACCCCCGACACCAGAGCTTCTTGTGGCGGGTTGTCTTGCAAGCTCACGGGCAGCAAGGGCTGCCGCCGCCCGGGCTGGAACTTCAGCAATCCACTGTCCCGGGACGGCGAAATTGAGGTTTTGTGCTTTCTCAAGAAAACCAAGCGTCGTCACGCCAATCAGTCGTCCTTGGTCATCGAACAGACCACCTCCGCTTGATCCGGGTGAAATCGCTGCGGATGTTTGGATGAACTCAATTTCATCCTTGTCGTTGCGTCGTATGCCTGAAACCAGTCCTTCACTAATGGTTTGCTCAAACCCCCTTGGGTTTCCGATGGCGTAGGCTTTAGAGCCAACCTTGATTTGAGAAAGCGGAGCAACTTCAACCTGAGTAGCGCTGAAATTGTCGACTTTTAGCAAGCAAAGATCACGCTGCACATCCGCATGCAGTAGCTTGGCACCATAAGTGACATTCTCCTTGCGAACCACGAGCGCTTTCGCTTTCCCGAGCACGTGGCAATTCGTGATCAGCTGGCCCGGGCCCGTGACCACCGCGCTCCCGGTGCCGATCGCACGATTGCTTTCATCAAAGGTGGCTACGCCCCAAACGCTGGAGGCGACGGCTTGATAGACCTCTTGTGCTGTCATGGCGAGTGCCGGCAGGGGCAGCAGCGCAAGCGCAAGGAGGCTCACAGAAAATGGAGTATTCATGGCTATTTGTTGCTAGGCAGCAAGTCTTGCAGATCATCCAATGTCGTCCCTCTGGAGCGATCTGGATCACCAGAACCGGGCCGACTCGTGGCGTCTTTCACCACATCACTGGATGAACCGGCGCTCCTCAATTTGTCGCTGATAACGCTCTCCGCCATCGATTTGCACCATGCCCCATTGAGGAGCGGTTCTCCGGGCTCCCGCCGTGTGAGTGATTTTTCCAAGACACCATTCACAGAGGCCGTGGTATCGAACACCAGGAGGAAACACTTGCCACCCTCCAAGCCAGGGCGAGCGGTATAAATCCTGTTGCTCTGTGGATAGAAGCTGACGGTGATGCGGCAATATGAGTTGCCTTGACTAAAAAAGCCATCAAGCGTCTGTACCGTCTCGGACCTTAAGCGAGTATCGAAATTTCGCAGGCGAGTTTGTGAAGCCAGGGCGCTTTCTATGGACGTGCCGCCATTGAGCAGTTGCCGACCGGAGCAATTCAACCCGCTTTCGTAGGTGAACAAGCTCATCGTGACGCCCGCAGGCAGATTGGACTGCACCTCCAGCTTCACCGTGCCATTTCCGCTGGGAGGCACAAACGCTGGTGTTGCGCAGCCTGCTAAAAGCCCAGTGAATATGCAAACTACGAGCACACGCCTCATATGTCTCCCTGTTATGAATGATTTGACTTTACATTGTGATGCAACAAATCACCAACATTTTTGCCCATGATTTGGTGTCAATGACACACAAGGCAGTGCCTGAACTGCTGAGAGCCAGACGCCCTTGAGATGTCGCTATTTCAGGGGCCGTAGAGTATCTGCCTGAGACAAGCGCTCAAATCGCCAGCGGATCCACGTCCACCGCCCAGCGGATCAGGCCCTTGCCCTCGGGGCCCTGGCGTACGGCGTGCAGAGTGTCGTGCCAGCCGGCCAGGAAGCGCTGCAGCGCGGCGCGTGAGGGCGATTCGATCAGCATCTGCGCGCGCTCCACATTGGCCACGCGCTGCACGCTCATGGGCACGGCCGGGTAGAGCGTCACGTTCAGGGACGCCGCAGCCTCCGTACCGAAGGTGCTGGCGGCGTTGAGGAAAGCCTGGGCGGCCTCCTGTGTGCGGGCCTCGGCGCGCACCAGGGCCTGGAAGCTGAAGGGCGGCAGGCCGGCCTGCTCGCGTTCTTTCAGCTGCTGGGCGGCGAAGCCCGGGTAGTCATGCTTCTTGAGGTTTTCATAGAGCGGGTGTGTGGGGTGCTGGGTCTGGACCCACATCTCGCTCTGGGCGCTGATGCCGGCATCGCGCCCCGCACGGCCCGCGGCCTGCATGAGCAGGCTGAACAGGCGCTCGGGCGCGCGGAAGTCGCTGGAAAACAGTGCGCTGTCCGGGTTGGCCGCGGCCACCAGGGTGATGCGGCGGAAGTCGTGGCCCTTGGCGATCATCTGCGTGCCCACGAGCACGTCCACCTCGCCGCTGTGTACCTGGGCCAGCTGGGCTTCCAGCTCACCCTTGCGCTGGGTGGTGTCGGCGTCGATGCGCGCGATGCGCACGGGGCTGCCGTCGGGCCGGCGCACCTCGGCCAGCAGCTCGGCCAGATGCTCCTCCAGCTTCTCGGTGCCCCGGCCCATGGGGCGGATGTCGGGGCTGCCACAGCCGGGGCAGGCGCGCGGCACGCGTTCGGTGTAGCCGCAGTGGTGGCAGCGCAGCGTGCGGTCGATCTTGTGGAAGACCCGGTAGGCGCTGCAGTGCGGGCACTCGCTTTTCCAGTCGCATTCGTTGCAGTGCAGGACCGGCGCATAACCGCGCCGGTTCAAAAAGACCATGCACTGTTCGCCACGCGCGATGCGCTCGGTGATGGCCTGCAGCAGCGGGGGTGAGAACACCGTGCCCTTGGGCTGGTGGTTCATGTCCACGCGGCGCACCAAAGGGAGGGCACCCGCGGTGCCGGGCAGGGTGTGATGGCCGCCCACGCGGCTGGGCATGTCCAGCCGCACATAGCGCCCACCCTCGGCCGCGGGGCGGCTGTGGTGCCAACTCTCCAGCGAAGGGGTGGCCGAGCCCAGGATGACCTTGGCGTGCTCCAGCCGGCCGCGGTAGACCGCCAGATCACGGGCCGAGTAGCGCGCGCCTTCCTGCTGCTTGTAGCTCGGGTCGTGCTCCTCGTCGACGATGATGAGGCGCAGCGTCGGCAGGGAAGCGAACACTGCCATGCGCGTGCCCAGTACGATGCGCGCTGCGCCGCTGTGCGCGGCCAGCCAGCTTTTGAGACGCTGCGGGTTCGTCATGCCACTATGCAGCGAGACCACGGCCTCGGCGCCGAAGCGCGCGGCAAAGCGCTGCTCCAGCTGCGGGGTGAGGTTGATCTCGGGCACCATCACCAGCGCCTGGGCCTCGGGCTCGCGCGCCAGCAGCGTCTGCACGCTGCGCAGATAGACCTCGGTCTTGCCGCTGCCCGTGGCACCGTAGAGCAGGAAGGGACCGGCCTCGGCCGCGATGCGCGCCAGCACCGTGGCCTGCTCGGCCGTGGGTTCCGGCGGGGTTTCCCGCGTGGCGGCGGGGGGGGGTGCCGCCTGGCGCTTGAGGCGGCGCGCCAGCTGCGCGCTGCTCAGCTCACGCAGTTGCGGGGGCAGGGCGGCCAGCGCGACCTCGCCAGCGGTGCGCTGGTAGTAGCTGGCGGCAAAGTCGACCAGCTGGCACCACGCAGTTGTCAGCGGCGCCAGTGCCGTGAGCGCGTCCGTGATGGGGCGCAGACGCACAAGGTCGGGCGGGGGCGCCGGGGGCGTCGTTGCGGGCCAGACGATGCCCAGGGTCTCGCGCTTGCCCAGGGGCACGCGCACCAGCGTGCCAGGCGCAAGTGTCTGCTCGCTCAGCCAGCTCAGCGGGCCACCGACCTGGCTGTGCGCCGGCGTCTGGACCAGGATGGGGAGCGGGTATGACATGTCTGTCGGGAAACTGAAACCGAATCTTCAAAAAGTTTCTGCAGAATTTTCTCTAAGTGCTTGATATGAAATGACTTTGTCTGCGATTCAGAAAATCTGTGGATAACTTTGTTGAAAGCTTGTCACGATCTGCGCCGAGGCCTTGAAAATCAAGGCTTTCGACAAAATGCCCGCGAAATTGGCAAAGCGTTAATTCCAAATAAATCAACAACTTACGATCGCTATTGGTTTTGTAGCAACATAGACCCCGGCAGGTATGCGTTGGCGCACCGCAGCACGGATTTTGTGCATAAGTGAGTCTGCACTGAGCCCGTTTTAGGGCTGTCCAGGACGAAAACAGGAATACGGGGAAACCATGAGCGGCGACCGTGGCACAGGTCTTGACAGGTCTCAGAGCCGCATGCGCCGCGAGTGCGCATGCA
>DNQP01000192.1 GCA_003500955.1 Curvibacter sp.
TCCTATCCGCAGCGCCTGCTGTGAGGGAGCCGCTGACTGATCGAGAAGCCGAGGCAGTGCTAGAAAAACACGCTGGGGGCGCCGAGTGGTCGGATGCTCAATACCGCAGTGCGTTGAAGCTGCTCCGGTCAGTCGAGGCCGCGCACGGCATCGGCAAGCCCGAGGATAAAAAATGAGGCTTCCAATTCAAGCAAAACCTAAGAGTTTGGCAATAGACAACTGGCGAGAGGTCGAGCCGTTTGTTGAGAACACCCGCGCCGTTCTGATCCACCGCCCGAGATACGTAAGCGTCCACAAGATCAGCGAAAAGTACCACGCGCATCTTGCTGTCGAGACATGGTGCGGCTCGTCTTTCTCTGGCCTTAAAAAATTCACATTCTTGGATCGCATCCCTTACGGCAAGCTGCTTTGCCAACGATGTGAGGTGGCGGCCTTTGCCGCAGGACAGCCGACAGCATCAAGCATTGTCGGCGGGCATGTGCACCTTGGAAAAGTTGTCGCGCAGCAAACGTGCTGCATAGGCAAGCCCGAGCCGGTCGGCATCAATGGAGGCGCTACACCATGAAGATGACCACCCGCACCACCCAGGTCTTTGTCCTGCCAGAAGGACAACCGTTGTACTCCGAGGATGCCACGCAAATCAGTATCACGGACGAAGCCGCTGGCGAGTTCGTAGTACTAGACCAGTCGGGCCGAAGTGACATGGGCAAAATCGCCATCACCCCGGAAGAATGGCCAACTATCCGCGAACAGGTGGACATGATGATCTCTGAATGCAGGGATAGCACGCGAACCTGCGGAGCGTGCGGAAAGGCTGGATGCGTGGCAGGCGAGTGCAGCACGGTCGGCATCAACGGCTTGACCGAGGCCGAGACAGGGGTCGCCCAGACAGCGATTCACACGCTCAACAAGGCCTTCGAGGACGGCCTGGAGGCCCTGCGCGTATGCACCGGCGAGATGCTCTCACAACGCACCAAGGGCAAGGTCGAGCGCGCCATCACGGCCATGTGCAACGCGATGCCCATCCTCGATCTGGTCGAGGGTGTCAACGTCAAGGAACTCGGTGGGCTCACCACCATCTACCAGCAGTTGCTGCCCGTCGAGAGCAGCGGAAAGAAAGCAGCATGAGCCTTGCCCTGGACCGCAACGCCCTGCAAGATCTGACCGGTTACAAGATCGGCGCCAAGCAACGCGCCTGGCTGCGCGATCAGCTGGGCATTGACCCCCCCATGGGACCAGACGGCAGACCAAGGATCACCGAGGAAGTGGTGAACCAGGCCATGCTTGCGCGCCGGCCCGGCGGGTCGGATACTGCACCTCCCACTGGAAAGCCGAACTGGACGAAGTGATGGGCAGAAAACGCGAGCGCGAATCCGCGGCCGGCCTGCTGCCGCGCATGGAGGCTATCCCCGGCAAGCGGGCCACGCTGTACCGCTACCACCCCGTTGGCGGCAAACCGATCAACCTGGGCCACGACCGCCTGCAGGCCTGCCGCAAGGTGCTGGACATCCTGGGCCAGGCCCCGGAGACCGGACGCCTGCGCTGGGTCTGGGAAAGCTACAAAGAGAGTCGCCGTTTCCTGCGCCTGGCCGAGGCCACCCGGGCCGATTACGAACAGTGCTGGAAGGCGATCGACCCGGTGCTGGGCAACATGCAGATCAGCGACATCACCGCTCCGATTGTTGCCAGGTACGTCCGGATTGAGCGCTCCGACGCGCCGGTCCGGGCCAACCGGGAAAAGGCCCTGCTCTCCAACCTGTTCGCCCACGGCATTGACCTGGGCGTGTGCACTCAGAACCCAGCCAAGCACGTAAGACCCAACGAGGAAGAAGCACGCACAGAGGCCCCGGATCCCGCCCTGCTGGCTAAGTTCCTGACCTGGGTATCCCAGCAGACCCCCCAGCGCCAGATCATCGGCATGGCGGCCGAATACGCCTCACTGGCCGGCAACCGGAAAGTGGAGTTCTTGCCCCTGACCTGGCCCCAGGTCGACCGCAAGGCCGGCGAGATCCGCACCATCCGTGCCAAGCAGCGGGGCAAGAAGCGCGAGCAGATCGTGGAGGTGGTCAGCATCAGCCCGGCCATGGAAAAGCTGCTGGAGAGGCTGGAAACCATCCGCCCAGGCCGGGAATGCCTGTACGTTTTCCCCACCAGGGACGGCAACGCCTACACCGACCGGGGATTCAAAACGCTTTGGCAGAGGATCATGCTGGCCGCTATTGAGGCCAAGGTGGTGACCAAGGATGCCAGGTTTACCTTCCACGACCTTCGGGCCTACTACGCCACCCAGCACAAAGTCATCAAGGGAAAATTGCCGGACCTGCACAACAACGTGGAGACCACGGCCAGGGTCTACGACCGCAGCAAAGTAGTGCGGCGTGACGCGGTTTGAATTCCAAAGTTTGGAATATTCTGCTGGCTGGATCAACAGGCGCTTGGCCTGTGACCCGCATGGATATTGGGGTGGCTGATGGGACTCGAACCCACGACAACAGGAATCACAATCCTGGACTCTACCAACTGAGCTACAGCCACCGTGAGCCGGTGATTATAGCCCGAATCGTGGTCAGGACCCCGCGCCCGCCGGGCGCGGGACCTTGATCTGGGCCTGGAGACGGTCTTGCAGCAGGCGGTAATAGGCCTGGCCTTCGGCCTGCATCCACCACTGGGCGTACTGGGCGCGCTCCTGGCGCTGCGCGTCAGCCGCAGGCGTCGGGCGCTCAACGCGCTTGTTCACACGTGCCACGGCATAGCCCTGAGGCCCCAGATCCACGCCCACCCATTGCGGCAGTTGGGCGCTGTCGGCGCGCAGCACGGCGTCCAGCAGGGCCTGCGGCAGGTTCTGCGCCTGCTCGCGCGAGACCACCTGGGCCGCGGACAGCCTGGCGCTGGCCGGCTCGGCCTTCCAGGCAGCCAGCTTCTGCTGGCCTTCCTGGCGCGCCAACTCGGCAGCGCGGGCCTGAACGACGCGCTCGCGCACGGTGGCGCGCACCTCGGCCAGCGGCAGGGTGCGCGCAGGCGCATGTTCGACGACGCGAGCAGCGGCCAGCTGGCTGGGGGCGATCTCCACCGCTTCGGTGTTGCGCTTGTTGCTGACCGCGTCGGGGCTGAAGACAGCCTCGAGCAGCTTGGCGCTGGCCAGCACACCGCGGGCACCCGGTGCCGGCTCGCGCAGCAGGCCGCTGGCGGTCTGGATGGTCAGTCCGAGCTTGTCGGCCACAGGCTTGAGGCTGTCGGATTGCTCGTAGACACCGTTGGTGAAGACCTCGGCGGCTTCAGCATATTTGGCGCGGGCCTGCTGGTTCTTGAGATCTTCTTCCAGGCTGGCGCGCAGCTCGGCAAAGCTCTTGGGCTTGGGGGCCTTGATGTCGGTGACGCGGATGATGTGGAAGCCGAAGTCGGATTCGACGACGCCGCTGATCTCGCCCTTCTTGAGGGCAAAGGCCGCATCCTCGAAAGGCTTGACCATGGCGCCGCGGCCGAAGTAATCGAGGTCGCCGCCGTTGGGCGCCGAGCCTGGGTCCTGCGAGTGTTTCTTTGCGAGCTGCGCGAAGCTTTCCGGCGCCTTGCGCGCCTGAGCCAGCAGTTCCTCGGCCTTGGCGCGGGCCTGCTGGCGCTCGTCGGCCGGTGCATCCTTGGCCACCGAGATCAGGATGTGGCTGGCACGGCGTTCCTCGGGGCCGCTCAGGCGTGCGGCGTTCTGCTCGTAATAGCTGCGCACATCGGACTCATTGAGGCGGATGGTCTTGCGCACGGCGTCGATGTCCAGCACGATGTATTCGATACGGGCCTGCTCGGGTGCCTGGAACAGGCTCTGGTTGGCTTGGTAGAAAGCCTCGAGCTCGGCATCCGTGGGCTGCACACGCGCCGCGTAGTCGGCCGTGGCGAAGCGGGCCAGTTGCACCTCGCGGCGCTCAAACCAGGCTCCCAGGGCCAGGTCGGCAGGCACGCCAGCGATGAAGGCGGTCTGCGCCACACCGGCCTGAACCTGGCGCGCCGCCAGATCGGCGCGCATGCGGGCCTCGAACATCTCGGGGCTCATGCCCTGACGGCCCAGCAGGTCGCGGTAGCGCTCCATGTCCAGGCTGCCGTCGGCACGGCGCAGCTGGGCGATGGCGGGAATGGCCTGCAGTTCACGCGCCAGGCGCACATCGCTGGCGCCCAGGCGTGCTTCCTGCGCAGCCTGCTGCAGCACGCGCTCGCGCACCAGGCGCTCCAGCGTGGCGTAACGCACGGACTCGGAGTCCAGCAGCTTGGCGTCGATGGTGGGCATGAGCTGACGCACACGCTCGACCTCCTCGCGGTGCGCGGCCTCCCACTCGCCGTTGGTGATCTCCACCTTGCCGACGCGGGCCACCGTGCGATCCTTCTCGATCATGCGGTTGTAGCCGTCGACGCCGACCAGCACAAAGGACGGGATGATCAAGAGGAACAGCACGACCATCAGGATCTTGTTGTGCTTGCGGACGTGTTCAAACATGAGCGCGCTCTCCGAGAAAAAACAAAAAGGCGAACACACTGTTCGCCTTCGCCTGGGTGGTGGGTGCTGACGGGATCGAACCGCCGACCTACGCCTTGTAAGGGCGCCGCTCTACCAGCTGAGCTAAGCACCCCACCGGAACAGGTCAGTTCAGTGCATCCTTCAGGGCCTTGCCCGGACGGAACTTCGGCACCTTGGCGGCTTTGATTTTAATCGCAGCGCCGGTACGGGGATTGCGACCGGTGCGGGCGGCACGCTTGCCGACGGCAAAGGTGCCAAAACCCACCAGAGACACAGAACCGCCTTTTTTCAGCGTGGTCTTGACGGCGCCGATGGTGGACTCCAGAGCACGCGTGGCAGCAGCCTTGGAGATGTCGGCGTGCTTGGCGATGTGTTCGATCAGTTCAGTCTTGTTCACAAAGATCCCCTTGTAATGGAAACGACGTTAATCAGTTTGTCTCTTGAGTAATTCTGGCTCTCCGATCCGGCGGGCTGACCGGATGCGGTTGGCTAGGCCGGCCGTTTGCACGGCTGCATGGAATTAGAGCCACGGACTTCCACCGTGTCAACAAGACATGCGGCATTACAACAGCGCGGGGGCGAATTCTAGACGCATTTCCTGCGCAAGCTCGCGAGATGAAACATAAAAAAATTCATGCATGGCATCCCGACTTCACGTGCGCGCCAAAATGGGCTAGGGCCGTGTTCAGCGCGCCGCGCGCACCACCAGGCTCACCCCGATGGCGGTCAGCGCCGTGCCCACGAGGGTCGTCAAGGTGATGGGCTCGGCAAACAGCACCCAGGCCATGAGCGCCGTCGTTGGCGGCACCAGATAGAGCAGGCTCGTCACGCTGGTGGCTGCACCACGCTGGATCAACAGATAGAGCAGCGAGCTGCCGCCCAGCGTGAGCCCGAGCACCGACCAGGCCATGGCGCCGATCAGCTCCCAGTTCATGCTGCCCGGCGCGCCGATCCATCGCACAGCCTCGGTCTCGACCAGCGCGAGCGGCAGGGTCACGACGAGCGCCGCGAGCAGCTGGACGGCGTTGGCACTGCGCACATCGCAAGGTGCCACAAAGTGTTTCTGGTACAGCGTACCGACGGTGATGCTCAGCAGGGCCAAGACGGCCAGCCCCATATTGAAGGCGGTGGCCTCGCCACCGGCACCGAACTTGCGCGCCACCACCAGCGTCAAGCCTGCAAAGCCCAGGGCCAGACCCAGCCACTGGCGGCGCGTGACCGCCGAGCCGCGGGAAGAGAGCCAGATCGCCGTGAGCACCGGCTGCAGGCCGACGACCAGGGCGACGAGCCCCGAGCCCATGCCCGCCTTGACAGCCGCCCACACCCCTCCGAGATAGCCCGCGTGCATGAGCACGCCGGTCACCCCCAGGTGCAGCCACTGCGCACGCGCGGCCGGCCAAGCGACGCGGGCCAGCAGGATCCAGGGCAGGAAGCAGAGGATGGACAGCACATAACGCCAGGCCAGAAAAGACAGCGGCGGCGCATGGGGCATGCCATAGCGTGCCACGATGAAGCCTGTGCTCCAGATCAGCACGAACACCAGAGGCATGGCCCGCAGCAGGGCCTGGCTGTCGCCGCGGTGACTCATGAGCGGACCCGCTTCATTTCACGCGGGCACGGATTTCCGGCAGCGCCTTCTGCAGGTAGTAAGCCATGGACCAGACGGTCAGCACGGCCGCAATCCAGATCAGGGCCGTGCCCCAGCGCAGCGTGTCGATGAGACCGAAGAGCAGCCCGTCGTAAAGTAGGAAGGGGATGGCCACCATCTGCACCGTGGTCTTGACCTTGCCCAGCATGTGCACGGCCACACTGCGGCTGGCGCCGATCTGCGCCATCCACTCGCGCAGGGCCGAGATCGCGATCTCGCGGCCGATGATGATGAGCGCGACAAAGACGTCGATGCGGCCCATGTGCACCAGTACCAGGAGGCTGGCACAGACCAGGAACTTGTCGGCCACGGGGTCCAGGAAGGCGCCGAAGGAGGACACTTGGTTGAGCTTGCGTGCCAGATAGCCGTCGAGCCAGTCGGTCAGTGCGAACAGCACGAACATCACGGTGGCAATCAGGTTGCCGGTGGCGGGCTCCAGCGGCAGGTAGAACACCCCGACGATGAGTGGAATCGCGACGATGCGCGTCCAGGTCATGAGGGTGGGGATCGTGAAGAACATGGGGCGCATTGTGGCACGTGCGGCGCAGCGCTTCAGTGCAACGCCCGGTAGATCGCCTCGGCGAGCTCGTGCGAAACCCCATCCACCGAGGCCAGATCCTCGACACTGGCCGCAGCCACACCCCGCGCGCCGCCAAAGCGCTGCAGCAGACGCGCGCGGCGCTTCGGGCCGACACCGGGGATGTCCTCCAGCTTGCTGCCGCCGGTGCGCACCTTGGCACGCGCCGCGCGCATGCCGGTGATGGCAAAGCGGTGCGCCTCGTCGCGGATCTGAGCGACCAGCATCAGCGCCGCCGAGTCCTTGCCCAGGTACACCTTCTCGCGTCCGTCAGCGAAGACCAGCTCCTCCAGGCCCACCTTGCGGCCTTCGCCTTTCTCCACACCGACGATCAAGCCCAGGTCCAGGCCTAACTGCTCGAAGACCTCGCGCGCCATGGCCACCTGGCCTTTGCCGCCGTCAACCAGCACCAGATCGGGCAGACGATCCGTGCCCTCGGTAGCCATCCCCCTTTCGCCCTCACCGCCCTCGCGCAGGGCCTGGGCCAGGCGTGCGTAGCGGCGCGTGAGCACCTGGCGCATGGCGGCGTAGTCGTCCCCCGGGGTGATGCCGTCGATCTTGTAGCGGCGGTACTCGCTGTTCTGCATCTTGTGGTGATGGAAGACCACGCAAGAGGCCTGGGTGGATTCGCCCGCCGTGTGCGAGATGTCGAAGCATTCGATGCGCAATTCGTCCAGCCGGTCCTGCGGCAGGGCCAGCGCCTCGGCCAGCGCACGGGTGCGCGCCTGCTGCGAGCCCTCCTCGGCCAACAGGCGCGCGAGTTGCAGACCGGCGTTGGTCTGCGCCATCTCCAGCCAGATGCGGCGCTGCTCGCGCGGCTGGTGCACGGCGCGGATCTTGACGCCCGTCTGCTCGGACAGGGCCTCGACCAGGCGCTTGTTCACCGGCACGCTGGTGACCAACGTGGGCACAGCCGGCACCTCCACGTAGTGCTGGGCGATGAAAGCCTCGAGCACCTGTACCTCCACCGGCGTCGGCGCGCTACCTTCGTCCTCGCTCAGCTGCAAGGCCGCGGCATCGTCGACGTGGGTGGGGAAATAGGCCCGGTCGCCCAGATGGCGACCACCACGGACCATGGCCAGGTTGACGCAGGCGCGGCCGCCTTGCACCTGCACGGCGAGGATGTCCACGTCGCGGTCGTCCGTGCTCTCCACCGCCTGCTGGTGCAGCACATTGGAGAGGGCCGAGATCTGATCGCGCAGCTCGGCCGCCTGCTCGAACTCGAGGCTCTCGGAGTGCCGCATCATGCGGCTCTCGAGCTGCTGCAGCACCTGCTGGGTCTCGCCACGCAGGAAGGCTTCGGCATGCGCCAGGTCCTGCGCATAGGCCTCGGCCGTCACCAGCCCCACGCAGGGCCCCGAACAGCGTTTGATCTGGTACAGCAGGCAGGGCCGCGTGCGGTTGGCAAACACCGTGTCCTCGCAGGTGCGCAGACGGAACACCTTCTGCAGCAGCAGGATGCCTTCCTTCACAGCCCAGGCACTCGGGTAGGGACCGAAGTAATGGTGCTTCTTCTCCACCGCGCCGCGGTAGTAGGCCACGCGCGGCCAAGCACTGGCAGAGCGCGGCTCCTTGCCCTGGGCGACCGTGATCTTGAGATAGGGATAACTCTTGTCGTCGCGGAACAGGATGTTGTAGCGCGGATGCTGGGTCTTGATGAGGTTGTTTTCCAGCAGCAGGGCTTCGGCCTCGCTGCGCACCACCGTGGTCTCCAGCCGCACGATCTTGCCCACCATGTGGCCGATGCGCGTACCGTCGTGGCTCTTCTGGAAGTAGCTCGAGACGCGCTTCTTGAGGTTGCGTGCCTTGCCCACGTAGAGCAGGCCACCCTCGGCATCGAAATAGCGGTACACCCCCGGCAGTCCGGGCAGGCCCGCCACCTGGGCCAGCAGCTCCACGCTGTGCACGGCGGCCTGTTCCCGCTCCTGGCTTTCGACATCCTCGTTCTGCATGGACCGTATTGTGGACAATTCCGGGATGCCATCCGGATACCGCTGGGACATTTTCTGCAAGGTCATCGACAACTACGGCGACATCGGCGTCTGCTGGCGCCTGGCACGCCAGCTCGCCGCGCGCGGCCAGGCTGTGCGTCTGTGGGTGGACGATGCCAGCGCCCTGCGCTGGATGGCGCCCCAAGGTTGCTCGGGCGTGGAAGTGCGGGCCTGGACGACGCCACTGGACCTGCACAGCCTGGCTCCGGGCCAGGTGCTGGTCGAGGCCTTCGGCTGCGAGCCGCCCCCCGAATTCGTGCAACGCTACGTGGACTGGCGCGCCGCCGATGGCCAGCCCACGCGCTGGATCAACCTCGAATACCTCTCGGCCGAAGCCTATGTGGAACGCAGCCACGGGCTGCCCTCGCCTGTCATGCACGGGCCAGGACGCGGACAGGTCAAGCGCTTTTTCTACCCGGGCTTCACACGCGCCACGGGCGGCCTGCTGCGTGAGCCGGATTTGATGCAGCGCCAGGCCCGCTTCGCCGCCCCGGCCTGGCTGGCCGCGCAGGGCATTCCGGACACGGTTGGACGCGCCCGAATTTCCCTGTTCTGCTATGAACCGGCTGCCCTGCCCGAGCTGCTGAAACAACTGGCCGCTCAGCAGGTGCAGTTGCTGGTCACCGCCGGTCGCGCCGCGGCCGCCGTGCAGGCCCAGGCCTTGCCCGCCGGCTTGGAGGTGCACTACCTGCCCCACCTGAGCCAGGACGATTACGACCACCTGCTCTGGGCCTGCGACCTCAATTTCGTCCGCGGAGAAGATTCGCTGGTGCGCGCCCTCTGGTCTGGCCGACCTTACGTCTGGCAGATCTATCCGCAGGACGACCAGGCCCACCACGCCAAGCTGGCAGCCTTCCTGCGCCAGATCCAGGCGCCGCCCTCGCTGCAGGCCTGGCACCGGACCTGGAACGGCCTGGACAGCCATCCCCTGGTCTGGCCCGACCTGCCCACCTGGCAAACCGCCGCCCTCCAGGCCCGGCAAGGTCTGCTGGACCAGCCCGACCTGCTCAGCCGCCTGCTGGAATTCGCGCCCTCGCCCTGAGGGCACCCATCGCCCCGAAAAAACGATAAAATTCGAGGCTTTGCGGAAAGCAGCGGCCCGCCCGTCGGCTTCCCGACAACCACCGCACGAACACACCAGCCCCACAGGGAGCCAGGGGGTCTGAGCGGTCAACCGAATCTGCACTACGGAAACACTATGAAGATCGCTCAGGAAATTCGCGCCGGCAACGTGATCATGCACGGCAAGGACCCCATGGTCGTGCTCAAGACCGAATACAGCCGCGGGGGCCGCAACGCCGCCACCGTGCGCATGAAGCTCAAGAGCCTGATCGCCAACTTCGGCACTGAAGTGGTGTTCAAGGCCGACGACAAGATGGACCAGATCATCCTGGACAAGAAGGAGTGCACCTACTCCTACTTCGCCGACCCCATGTACGTCTGCATGGACGCCGACTACAACCAGTACGAAGTCGAAGCCGAGAACATGGGCGATGCCCTGAACTACCTCGAAGACGGCATGCCCGTTGAAGTGGTGTTCTACGACGGCAAGGCCATCTCGGTCGAACTGCCCACCAGCGTCGTGCGCGAGATCACCTGGACCGAACCCGCCGTCAAGGGCGACACCTCGGGCAAGGTGCTCAAGCCGGCCAAGATCGCCACCGGTTTCGAAGTGGCCGTGCCGCTCTTCGTGGACCAGGGCGACAAGATCGAAATCGATACCCGCACGGGCGAATACCGCAAGCGCGTCTGATCGTCCACCGATCCGGCAAAAGGCTCCTGCGGGAGCCTTTTCTTTTGGGCCTGGCGGATTCGGTGTAGGCTATCCGCATGAGCGAAGACCATACCGCCCGCCCCGAAGTTACGCCGGTGGGCAACGGCAGTCCGCCCTCGCGGCTGGCCCTGCGCCGCGTGCTGATCGACACCTGGCACGAGAACGTGGCCTATATGCACCGCGACTGCGAAGTCTACCGCGCCGAGGGCTTCAAGGCCTTGTCCAAGGTCGAGGTCCGCAGCAATGGCCGCAGCGTGCTGGCCACGCTCAATGTGGTGGACGACGTGAAACTCGTGGCCTGTGGCGAGCTGGGGCTGTCCAAGTCCGCCTTTGCGCAGCTGGATGTGGCCGATGGCCACACCGTCACGGTCGCCCAGGCCGAACCGCCCGCCTCCATCGGGGCGCTGCACCGCAAGCTCGGTGGCGAGCGTCTGGGGCAGGAGGACTTCCGCGCCATCGTGCACGACATCAGCGCGCACCACTACTCCAAGATCGAACTCACGGCCTTTGTCGTCGCCACGCACCGCGACGAGCTCGACCGCGAGGAGGTCTACTTCCTCACCCAGGCCATGGTCGAGGCCGGCGCCCGGCTGGACTGGCACGAGCCCCTGGTGGTGGACAAGCACTGCATCGGGGGCATCCCGGGCAACCGCACCTCCATGCTGGTCGTGCCCATCGTCGCAGCGCACGGGATGCTCTGCCCCAAGACCTCCTCGCGCGCCATCACCTCGCCGGCCGGCACCGCCGACACCATGGAAATGCTGGCCCCGGTAAACCTGGATCT
>DNQP01000263.1 GCA_003500955.1 Curvibacter sp.
TCGGCCAAGCTGGCCCTGGAAGGCGACAAGGGCGACCTGGGCGAGGCGGCCATCATGCGCCTGGCTGACGCGCTGGACAGCTACATCCCCACGCCCGAGCGCGCGGTGGACGGCGCCTTCCTGATGCCCGTCGAAGACGTNNGCCCAGATGGACGGCGCGATCCTGGTCGTGAACGCTGCTGACGGCCCGATGCCGCAGACCCGCGAGCACATCCTGCTTGCCCGCCAGGTCGGCGTGCCCGCACTGGTCGTGTACATGAACAAGGTCGATCAGGTCGATGACGAGGAAATCCTCGAACTCGTCGAACTCGAAGTCCGCGAACTGCTGTCGTCGTATGGCTTCCCCGGCGACGATATTCCGATCGTCAAGGGTTCGGCTCTGGCCGCTCTCGAAGGCCGCGACGATGCGATCGGCCGCGATTCGATCAACGCCCTGATGGCCGCTGTCGATGAATACATCCCGCAGCCGCCGCGCCCGACCGACAAGCCCTTCCTGATGCCCGTCGAAGACGTGTTCTCCATCTCCGGCCGCGGCACCGTCGTGACCGGCCGTGTCGAGCGCGGCGTGGTCAAGGTCGGCGAAGAAATCGAGATCGTCGGCATCAAGCCCACCCAGAAGACCACCTGCACCGGCGTGGAAATGTTCCGCAAGCTGCTGGACCAGGGCCAGGCGGGCGACAACGTCGGTATCCTGCTGCGCGGCACCAAGCGCGAAGAAGTCGAGCGTGGCCAAGTGCTGTGCAAGCCCGGCTCCATCAAGCCCCACACCCACTTCACGGGTGAGGTCTACGTGCTGAGCAAGGACGAAGGCGGCCGCCACACCCCCTTCTTCAACAACTACCGCCCGCAGTTCTACTTCCGTACCACGGACGTGACCGGTGCCATCGAGCTGCCCGAGGGCAAGGAGATGGTGATGCCGGGTGACAACGTGTCGATCACCGTCAAGCTGATTGCCCCCATCGCCATGGAAGAAGGCCTGCGCTTCGCCATCCGCGAAGGCGGCAAGACCGTGGGCGCCGGCGTCGTGGCCAAGATCATCGACTAATCAGGCTCCGGGGCGGCGCGCCGCCCCGGTCTGATCCTGATTGAAAGGAAGAATCATGGCTACCAAGCAAAAGATCCGTATCCGCCTCAAGGCCTTCGACTACAAGCTGATCGACCAGTCGGCCGCCGAGATCGTGGACACCGCCAAGCGCACCGGCGCCATCGTCAAGGGCCCCGTGCCCCTGCCGACGCGCATGAAGCGTTTCGACATCCTGCGTTCGCCGCACGTCAACAAGACCAGCCGCGACCAGTTCGAGATCCGCACCCACCAGCGCCTGATGGACATCGTCGACCCGACCGACAAGACGGTCGACGCCCTGATGAAGCTGGACCTGCCGGCTGGCGTGGACGTGGAAATCAAGCTGCAGTAATGCGGCACGGGGCCGATCGCCAAGCGGTGGGCGGCCCGAAATCGACGGAAACAGCCGGATTTGCCTGAAATGGCAGATCCGGCTATACTGTCAGGCTCTGTCGAATTCGGCAGGGTTTCATCAACCCTCTTTCACATTCCAAACGCGCTCGACCAATTGAAGTCGGGGCGGTGAAAGCAAAGGAGTAAAAATGAGTCTGAGCAATCGATTGGGGTTGCTGGGGCGCAAGGTGGGCATGATGCGTCTGTTCACCGATGACGGCGATGCAGTGCCCGTCACGGTGGTGGATGTGTCCAACAACCGAGTGACCCAGGTCAAGACCCAGGATACCGACGGCTACGTCGCCCTCCAGGTGACGTTCGGCGCGCGCAAAGCATCGCGCGTGACCAAACCGGTTGCCGGCCACCTCGCCAAGGCGGGTGTGGAAGCCGGTGAAATCATCCAGGAATTCCGTGTCGCTGCCGACACCGCCGCCAAGTACCAGGCCGGTGCCACGCTGCCCGTGACCGAGATCTTTGCCGTGGGCCAGAAGGTCGACGTGCAGGGCACCTCGATCGGCAAGGGCTATGCCGGCACGATCAAGCGTCACAACTTCAGCTCGCAGCGTGCCTCGCACGGTAACAGCCGGTCGCACAATGTGCCGGGTTCCATCTCCATGGCGCAGGATCCGGGCCGTGTGTTTCCGGGCAAGCGCATGACGGGCCACATGGGCGACCAGACCAAGACCACCCAGAACCTGGATGTGATCCGCATCGATGAAGCCCGTCAGCTGCTGCTGATCAAGGGTGCCATCCCCGGCTCCGCCGGCGGTTTCGTGACCGTCCGCCCCGCCGTGAAGGTCAAAGCCAAGAACGCGAAAGGAGCGAACTGATGCAGCTCGAACTCCTGAACGACCAGGGCCAGGCCGCTTCCAAGCTGGAAGCCCCTGACACCGTGTTCGGTCGTGAATACAACGAAGCGCTGGTGCACCAGATCGTGGTGGCCTTCCAGGCCAACGCCCGTCAAGGCACCCGTGCCCAGAAGGACCGCGAACAGGTCAAGCACTCGACCAAGAAGCCGTTCAAGCAGAAGGGTACCGGCCGCGCCCGCGCCGGTATGACGTCCTCGCCGCTGTGGCGCGGGGGTGGTCGCATCTTCCCGAACAGCCCGGACGAGAACTTCACCCAGAAGATCAACAAGAAGATGTACCGCGCCGGCATGGCCTCCATCTTCTCCCAGCTGGCCCGTGAAGGCCGCCTGGCCGTGGTCGAGTCCCTCAAGGTCGACTCGCCCAAGACCAAGCAGCTGGCTGCCAAGTTCAAGGCCATGAACCTGGATTCCGTGCTGGTGATCGCCGACCAGGTCGACGAGAACCTGTACCTGGCTTCGCGCAACCTGACCAATGTGCTGGTCGTCGAGCCGCGCTACGCCGACCCGCTGTCCCTGGTGCACTACCGCAAGGTGCTGGTGACCAAGGCCGCCGTGGAGCAACTCAAGGAGATGTTCGCATGAGCACCGCCGCTAAGTTTGAAGAAGGTCGTCTGATGCAGGTGCTCGTCGCCCCCATCGTGTCCGAAAAGGCCACCATGGTTGCCGAGAAGAGCAATGCAGTGACGTTCAAGGTGCTGCAGGACGCGACCAAGCCTGAAATCAAGGCCGCCGTTGAGCTGATGTTCAAGGTCGAGGTCAAGGGCGTCTCTGTGGTCAATACCAAGGGCAAGACCAAGCGCTATGGCAAGTCCGTCGGCCGCCGCGACAACGTTCGCAAGGCCTACGTGACCCTCAAGCCGGGTCAAGAGCTGAACCTGTCCGGGGAGGCTGCGTAATCATGGCTGTTATCAAGATGAAACCGACTTCACCCGGCCAGCGCGCCGTGGTGAAGATCTCGCGTGACCACCTGCACAAGGGTGAGGCCTATGCGCCGCTGCTGGAGCCCCAGTTCCAGAAGTCCGGCCGCAACAACAACGGCCACATCACCACCCGTCACAAGGGCGGTGGCCACAAGCACCACTACCGCGTGGTCGACTTCAAGCGCAACAAGGACGGTATCCCCGCCAAGGTGGAGCGCATCGAATACGATCCGAACCGCTCGGCGCACATCGCTCTGGTGTGCTATGCCGACGGCGAGCGCAGCTACATCATTGCGCCGCGTGGCCTGGAAGTGGGTGCCACCATCGTGAACGGTGCCGAGGCGCCGATCCGTGTGGGCAAC
>DNQP01000063.1 GCA_003500955.1 Curvibacter sp.
GCCCGCCAGCACGTCCACCTTCTCGCGCGAGACCAGTTCCTCGGCCATGCGCACCGCATCGCCCGGGTTGGCGTTGTCGTCGCGGGTGATCAGCTCGATCTTCTTGCCGTTGACGCCGCCCTTGGCGTTGATCTCGTCGATAGCCATGAGCACGGTGTCTTTGAGCACCGTCTCGGAAATGGCCATGGTGCCCGACAGGCTGTGCAGCACACCGACCTTGATGGTGCCGCCCGACTGGGCGTGGGCGGCGAAGCCCAGCGTGGAAATGGCGGTGGCGACAGCCAGCGCCTTGAGGGTGTGACGACGTTGCATGTATGTGACTCCAGGTGGTTGAACAAACCGTCTCGCCGCGCCCGGCCGGGAAAGGGCCTATGGGGGCGATGAAGTCACTCTAGGGATGAGCGGGGGATGGAGGAATACGCCGGACGGCGTATGGGGGGCCGGCCCAGCGGGCCCACCCAGGGGCGCTCTGCGGGTGAGCACCCCGGCGGCGGTGGCTCAGGCCCGCCGCACCCGCGATCTAGGGCAGGTGGCCCGCCGAATCACTTGTTCTTCTTGTGCACGTCATAGGCCCGCAGGCCGCCGGCGATGGACTGGACGTTGGTGTAGCCCAGATCCAGCAGCTGCGCCGCAGCCAGGGCCCCGCGATTGCCGCCATTGCAGAAACAGATGATGGGCGCAGCCTTGTCTGGCACCACGGCCTGGATGTTTTGCGCCAGCGTGTCCAGTGCCACGTGGTGCGAACCGGGCACCGTGCCCTGCGCGCGCTCAGCAAGCTCACGCACGTCGATCACCAGCGCGCCAGCCGCCGCCTGGGCATCCACCTGGGCCGGCTCGATCTGCGTCACCCGCGCCTTGGCCAGCGCGGCCTGGCGCAGAAATTCTTCGTCGTGATGATCCATGTCAGGCTCCTGGGGTCAGAAATTGCAGTCTAGGGCGTACAGCGCAGAAGCGAGCGGCAACGGAGGAATAGGCGGCGGAAACCTGTAGGACGTGCGTTGGGGACCCATCACGACTGCCATGTGATGCACTGAACCACGCTTGACTACTTTCCAGTCTGGGTTCGCCCAGTGTCCACGTTCCGGACTGCGAGCACTCCAAAGGTCACCAACGCTGCGATCACTCCCCAGAAGAGGGCGACGGGTTGTAGTGAACCCCCACTGGGAAGGTCTAGCACGTACAAAGCAATGGAGAAGAACACGCTAAAGGCATCGATTCCAAACCCACCGAACAAGAGAGCGACGAGGAAGTAAGCAACAAAAAAGAAGATCGCGACGCCAAAGCCGACTCCGGCTGAGATGGCGAGAATTGAAAACAAGCTGCGCCTCATTTGGCTTTTCTGATTCATCGATTACTCCTCTCATTCATAAACGATGGCAACTCTCGATTGCCGCTAAGCCTGCTGAATACCTCGCGACGACAGCTCATATACGCGACGGGATAACGTGAAGGTGACCGGCACGTTGCGGCAATGGACCGCACGGTGCACGATTTCCAACGACGCCGTGCGGCCCCTTGCCGCAGCGTGTCCGAGTCGACTGATGAGATGTTAGGCGAATGCGTCACCGACCCGCCTCTAGCCGCCAAGGTGCCACTTCAGCCGCGATTTTTCTGAAGATACTGTCGGACATGATTTCTAGAAACCCCTCGGACGGCTCGTGCGTCCCAAACGAAAATTTAAGAAGAGGCGGCGTTGGCTCAAACGCAATTTCTAACCCCTCGCGCAAAAGTCTCTCGCAGTCCGCGCGATCTTGTGAAGTAAGCTCGCCGTCGAACTGAATGAATGTTTCTAAGCTTCCCTCTTTTGTTGCTCGAATGAGTATTTGCGTGATCTGTGGGAATACACCCCACACGATCTCAAAGACTCCAAGCTGAATACCGCCAAATATATCGAGAAGCCGATTTTCAAGAGCGTTTGAGACCTTGGCCATGCTGGTCGCCTAACGTTCGAGGTAAGGGGCTGCGGCGCGAAAGCAACTGACCGGAGAAGCCACGCCGGTTCCGCAGTCCCGCTTGACCGAAGGGTTAGGGTTACGCTGCATATCGGAAGAGAGCAGGAACCACAAACCACATAACAGCAAGAAGAGTTGCCAAGCAAGCGACGAAGGTAATGCCACGCACGATGGGAGCCGGATGGTACTTAAGCGTGGAGAGGCCAGGGCCCAAGGTGAGCCAAACAACGCCACCGCCGACAAAGAGCGAAATCAGGATATGTGGAAGTTCAGTTGGGCGATGCCAAAGCCAAGCGCACCCCATGGACATAAGGATTAGCTTGGGCTGTGCCCAGTCTCGTTTGTAGAGCGGAACTTCTAAGCTCGGTGGCGTGAGATTCATGGACAACCCTAACGTGGAGGTGAGCGGCGCTGCGCGGCTTTATCGCGCAGCGTCCAGCAACCGAAGGGAGCGTGCTCGACCGTAGGGTTAGGTTGTGTTCTCATGTGGCTCACAGGTCTTTCTCCCCGATCAGACCAATGCGCCGGATAAGGCGCTCGTGCCGACGCTCGCCGATGAACCGCACAAAGCGGTAGCAAATCACCGCTACCACAACACCGACAATGATCTCAACACGGGACAGGTAGCCAGGACTTGTGGCCCACAGAAGAAGGAGCGGCGCGAAAACAAGAGCAACCTGCCACAGAACTGCGATAAGCACCCCAAGAAAGACGTTCGCGCCAAAGGCGCCGAGAAGCCACCCGCGAATGCCGCGCTCAACCCAGCCGTTTGCGGCACCCCAAATAGCCGACAGCACGACGATGGCAATCATGCGGGTCACAAGCAACCTAACGTTGGAGGTAAGGGGCCGTCTGGAGGCGGCACGCCGGAAGACGGTCCCGCTTGACCGAAAGGTTAGCTCTTTTCATCACCACACCAATAGAAACGTACACAGCATGGCGGCTGCCAAGAAACCCATGGTGCCCCACCAAACAAGACGGTCACGCTTCGCGCAGCGTAAGCAAACACGCGCCCTCGTTGCAACCTCGGGGCCTCCCGCTACACGAATCTCCGCCATCTGCAATGGGTTAAGTTGGACTCCACATCGAAAGCAGTTCCAAGAAGCGCTCACTCTTTTGGCTTTTCGATAAAGCAAACGATCCCCTACGCAGACAATTGTCACTACGACGGCTATCACCACATAGCTAATGTGCTCAGAATTCATAAGAGCTAACTTGATATAGACGTCAAACCTGTCTGTATAACAAGGCCGTAGCTCATCAAGCTTCCTCCCGTGATTTGTTCTAAGTGCCTGATTTATATCAGGCTTTTCCAGTACGGCCTACCTGGCCAGACTATGAAAAAAGTCCACAAACCCAGCAAACCTGTCTTACTAACAAGTCCGACTGACGAATAACAAAGTCGGCGGAGAACAAGAAATCTCTTTTGAAATCAAAGGGTTGCTTGGCTATGGCGTGATCTCAGTAGTGAAAACAAAACGGACAAACCCGTCACCTCAGTGTCTGCATTGCGCATCCAGGGTCAACGTCCGCTGTTGGTCGATAGCCGTCCTCCCACGACTCCTTCAGTGACAATCCCCCCTCAATTCCCGGAACCCCCATGATCGAAGCCCTCATCACCGGCACCCTGTTCAGCCTGGCAGAACAACGCCAGGGCAAGAATGACACCACGTTCGTACTCGCCAAGGTGAAGGCCACACCCGGCGAAGGCGAGCCCCTGATCGTCAATGTGATTGCCTTTGCGCCCGAGGCCTGCGCGGCCCTGCTGGCGCTGGACGAGGGTGATGCGCTGGCGCTGTCTGGCGCACTGACCCCCAAGGTCTGGACCGACAAGCAGGGCAACACCCGGCCCGCGCTGGACCTGGTGGCCAGCCAGGTGCTGACGGTCTACCAGGTGGAGCGCAAGCGCGCAGCCCTGGACGACAACGCGCGCACGGACGCTTGAACGTCTGCACAACGCTGGTCCGTGCTTGAGCCCGCGTCCTTCCTGCACTACGATGCAGCGATGAAGAAAGCCAAAGACACCAAGCCCAAGGACATCAAGAAAGCCAAGCGCGACAAGGCCGACAAGCTCGGCAAGGATGCCTATGCCGAGCAGCTCGAGGCCCTGCAGCTGGAGCTCAACGAACTGGCGCGCTGGCTGCAGCACACGGGCAAGCGCCTGGTGGTGGTGGTCGAGGGGCGCGACACCGCGGGCAAGGGCGGCGTGATTGCGGCCATCTCCGACACGCTGAACCCGCGCCAGTGCCACACGGTGGCGCTGGGCAAGCCCAGCGAGCGCGAGAAGACGCAGTGGTATTTCCAGCGTTATGTGCCGCATCTGCCGGCGGCGGGCGAGATCGTGCTGTTCGACCGCAGCTGGTACAACCGCGCCGGCGTCGAGCGCGTGATGGGCTTCTGCAGCGAGGAAGAAACCGCGGCCTTCCTCAAGCAGGCGCCGGTGTTCGAGCGCATGCTGGTGGACGACGGCATCCTGCTCTTCAAGTACTGGCTCACGGTGGACCAGGCGCAGCAGGAGGAGCGCTTTGCCGAGCGGGTGGCAGACCCGCTCAAGCGCTGGAAGCTCAGCCCCATCGACGTGCAGGCGCGCACCAAGTACGCGGAGTACGGCAAGGCACGTGACGCCATGCTCAAGGCCACCCACCACAAGCAGACGCCCTGGGTGCTGGTGGACTTCAACGACCAGCGGCGCGGCCGGCTGACACTGATCCGCCACCTGCTGGATCACATCCCGGACCGCAAGGTGCCGCAGACCCGCATGGCCTTCGCTTCCCTGGGTCACCCGCCCTTGCGCGAGACCTTCGGCACCGCGCTCAAGCCGATCGCGCCGGTCAAACCTTAACTGAGCGCCCGCCAGGTCGGGATGCAGTGTGCGGCCAGCGCCGTGACCCAGTCCGGCTCGCGCGGCACGAAAGCCAGGCCATAGCGCGGGCTGACCAGAAAGCCCGCACGCTCGAAAGCCTCCGGGTCCTGGCTGCGGATGAAACCCTCCAGCGCCGCAAACGGCACCACCACTTGATCCAAGTGCAGCACGGGCGTGCGCTGCGTCACCTCTTCGAGCCGGCCGCTGTCCTGGAAGCGGTAGACCGTGTGGCCATAGTCCAGCTCGTCGAGCTGTACATCGTTGCGCGCGCGGCACCTCGGCGGCCCGAGGCGGGCCAGCAGTTGTTCAGGCGTGGTCGAGAAGGGGGTGTCGTCGACGCGGACGTAGGGCTGCAGGTGCATCACTCAGAGATCGCTCGCCTACCGTTCATGCATTCATGCCCTATGGTACGCCCCGCAATCCTGGCCATCAGGGCAATCAGCCACCCCGCTGAGATGAACGCCCACGATACGAGGGTATGTGGATGCCACGCTCTTTCTCGCGGTCCTTCTTTTTGCGGTCTGGCCAGTCACAGCTGCCGCAGTCGCAGCAGCTGATCAGGTTGCGGGCAGACGAGCCGGATTTGCAGCCGGGCAGATCCGAACTGAAATCACAGGGCATATCGCAGCCCAGATCGCAATCCCCCCGCTGTGCACGTGGCGGTCGAGGCACCGGTGTGACGTGGCGGCGATAGGCCACGCCGCAGAGATACAGGCGACGGCGCAGGACCAGGAGACCCCCTCTGACGCCGTAGCGCTGGATGGCTCGATAGCCGAGCGCCGAGCACGTGGATCGCCCTGTGTGGGCGCCATAGGCGCAGCAGAAACCTTTGTAGGGCGACAGATAACGCTGATAGGCGCGGATGGCCAGCAGGGCAAGAACACGCATCCTGCAGCTGTCCGGGCCTAGACGGAAGCATCCGTGCTGCGGGACTCGAATTCCAGACCGCCGATGTGCCGAGCAATCCAGTTGTAGAGCCAGCAGCCGACCGCGACCATCAGGTAGCCGAACACGAGATACATCAGGGGAAAGACGATCACCATGAACAGCGGAAACGCGCCTTCCGGCGCCGTCATGCTTGCAAGCAGCATGAACGGGATCACGAAGAACAGAGACGACAGCGCCATCAGAACCGCGAAGACCTTGGCATTCTGGTGCACCGAGAATTTTTCGATTTGTACTTTCATGGTTTGCGCCTCCCCGCGCTGTATGTATGAGATGTGGAGCTGCCCCGACATCTGCTGCCGCGGACCCGTCCGGAATTCATTCTAGGAAATCCGCTCTCTCCATCCCATCCCCCTAAAGGGTCAGGACGCCACAGCTCAGCCGAACAAACCCTTGACATCGATCGTCGAGCGCCGGCCCAGCTCCGGTGCGTTGACACGCAGCCAGTCCTGCGCATGCTCGCGCCCCTGGGCCTGCAGGCGCTGCAGGAAAGGGGCATGGGGCAGCAGCTTGCTCTCGCTGCGCGCCAGACTCTCCAGCTCACTGCCGCCGATCATGTGGAAACGCATCTCGCGCAGCCGGCCATCAAGCCGGCCGCCCAGACCCGAGCCCGCGAACTCCGTGGCCTGGGCGAACATGCGCATCTCACGCATGAAGTGGGAGTTGAAGCCGAGCTCGCCGATGCGCGTCTCGATCTCGGCGATGCTGTGCGGGGTGCCGCTGCGGCGCAGCGGGTTGAGCAGCACCAGCAGCACGTCGCGCGACTCGCAGTCGTAGAACAGCGGGAACACGGCGGGGTTGGCGGTGTAGCCGCCGTCCCAGTAGGGCTCGCCCTCGATCAGCACCGTGCGGTGGATGCGCGGCAGGCAGGCTGAGGCCAGCAGCACGTCCACGCTGAGCTCGTGCTCGCGAAAGACGCGCAGCTTGGCGGTGTTGACCTGCGTGGTGCCGATGAAGAGCTTGAAGGGCGAGTGCTGGCGCAGGGCCTCGAAATCGATCTGTTTCTCCAGCAGGTTGCGCAGGGGGTTGAGGTCAAAGGGGTTGAGCTGCGCCGGCGAGAACTGGCTGGCCCAGCTGGCCAGCAGCTTGCCCGCAGGCGCGAGGCCGATCGCATCGCCCTTGCCGCGCACCAGACCCCAGGGCATGTGCTGGCCCAGCTCGGTCCAGAAGCGGGTGAGTGCTTCGCGCGCACCGGCGCGCCCGCCCTGGCGCCAGCCCTCGGCCAGCACCACGGCGTTCATGGCGCCGGCGCTGCTGCCGCTCAGGCCTTCGAAGTGGAGGCCGTCAACTTCCAGCAGCGCGTCGAGCACGCCCCAGGTGTAGGCCCCGTGCGCGCCGCCGCCCTGCAGGGCCAGGTTGATCGGACCACGACCGCCACCGAGCCACTGGCGCAGCTTGTCCAGGCCACCCTGCAAACTCGCTGTCGCCGGCTTCGCTTCGTTCTCCATGCCATGCCCTTGTGCGCGGCACCGGCCACGCTCCGGGTCAGTATAGGGTTAACCCTTGCGTCGTGGTGACAGATCAGTAACGGTGTGTCAGCGTCACGCGCAGCGTGCGCGGTTCGGCCGGGTGGATGTGGCGGTCATCCACGGGTGCGGCTTCGCCGGCCAGTTGCGAGCTGTACCAGTACTCGATGTCGTTCACGCGCCGGTCCAGCAGGTTGTAGACGTCAAAAGCGATCTGCGTGCGCGCTGCCAGGCGGTACCCCACGCGCAGGTTCAGCAGTTGCGAGGTCTGCGAGCGCACGCTCGCGTCTTCGATCAGCGGGCGCGGCCCGATGTGGCGCCAGCGCAGCGCGCCGAACCAGGGACCGAGCCGGTCCACCGTCAGGCCGAGGTTGGCGGTGCGTGCGGCAGCGCCGGGGATGGAGGAACCTTCGGGCGCTGCATCGCTGAAGCGTGCCTCGGTCCAGGCGAAGTCGGCATCGATGGCCAGCCAGCGGTTCAGCGCCCAGTAGTTGCTCCATTCCACACCGTGGCGGCGCGAGGGACGCGAGGCCTCGGTCGTGCCGGCGTCGCCCACGAAGAGCAGCTCGGAGTCGGCGCGCAGCTGCCACAAGGCGACGGTGGTGTTCCAGCCGCGCACGGGCTCGGCGCGCAGGCCGATCTCGCTGCCGCGCGTGCGCACCAGCGGGTTCACGCGCTGCGCCGGCGTGGACGGGTCGGCCGGGTCCACAGTGATGGTGGTCCCGCGCGCGTCGTTGGAATGGAAGCCCTGACCATAGTTGAGGTAGAGCTCGGCCTTGCGCCAGGGCCCGAGGATCAGCGCGAGCTTGGGGCTGAGCATCTGGTAGGAAGCGCGGCCCGAGTTCTGCGGCAGGCTGGAATTCACGCGGAACTGATAGAAGTCGCCACGCAGGCCCGCGATGCTGCGCAACCAGGGCGTGAGCCTCAGCTCGCTCTGCGCCCACAGGCCCAGGCTGGTCTGGCGCACGCGGTCTTCACGCACCGTGTTCCAGACTGTGCGGTTCTGGCTGTTGTACAGCCCCACGGGGCTGAGCTGGTCGGCCCGCCCCTGCACGCCCACGGTGTGCAGGGCCTCGTAGCCGCCCAGCGTGCCGACCTGCGCGTGCGATGCGGCAAAGCCCGCGGCGCGCCGGCGCTCACTCTGCTGGAACTGGTCACCCGTGTTGCAGGTGCCGCTGTTGGCGATGTCGTTCTCGCAGTACTGGAAGTTGGACCAGAGGTCTAGCGCGCTCTGCAGCGCCCAGACCGTGGCACGGCGCTGCGTGTCCTGCGTGCGCCGCGCCCACTCGGCCGAGAGGCTGTAGCGCGAGCTGATGCCGCCGGCCGTGGGGTCCAGGCTGCCATAGCGGTCCAGCTGGCCGCTTTGCACGGCGCGCTCGGGCACCTGGTCGGTCGAGGTCCAGCGCCCGCTGTAGGCCATGGCGGTCAAGGCGAGGCCGTCGTCGCGCGTGCCCTCGCTGTAGCGCAGCACGCCGTTGAGCTTGCGGTAGTTCTCAGGCACCTGCCAGGGCCCGTCGTTGTGGTACAGCTCCAGCGCATACAGCAGGCGGCCATCGCCTTGCTGCGG
>DNQP01000296.1:0-647 GCA_003500955.1 Curvibacter sp.
GTCGAACTTGTCCACGAAGACGATGGGCTGGCCCGGATCGTCCGTGCTCAGGCAGGGGTAGGTCACGCTGGATTCCTTCTGCAGGCGATCCCAGGTGATGCCCGAGATGGATGCATGCATGGCCTGACGCATCTCCTCGTAGACCTCGGCCACGCCAGCGTGCTCACCGCGGTAGTTCCAGTTCAGGCCCATGCGCTGGGCGATCTGCTGGATGATCCAGAGATCGGGCTTGGCATCGCCGGGCGGCGTGACGGCCTGCTGGCCCAGCTGCACCATGCGGTCGGTGTTGCTCACGGTGCCAGTCTTCTCGGGCCAGGCCGTGGCGGGCAGGATGACGTCGGCCAGCCAGGCGGTCTCGGTCATGAAGATGTCCTGCACGACCAGGTGCTTGAGCTCGGCCAGGGCATGGCGGGCGTGGTTGAGGTCCGGGTCGCTCATCGCCGGGTTCTCGCCCTCGACGTACATGCCGTGGATCTTGTGCGGATCGCTGTCGTCCACCAGCGCCTTGTGCATGATCTCCACCACGGTGTAACCCGGGCGGTCGTCGAGCTGGGTGTTCCAGAACTTCTCGAACCACTGGTGCGCATCCTGGTTGTCCACGCGCTGGTAGTTGGGGAACATCATGGGGATCAGGCCGGCATCGCTGG
>DNQP01000296.1:975-6032 GCA_003500955.1 Curvibacter sp.
GCCCTGCACGTTGTTCTGGCCGCGCAGCGGGTGCAGGCCGGAACCGGGCTTGCCGATCTGGCCGGTCACCGCGCACAGTGCGATCAGGCAGCGTGCGTTGTCCGTGCCGTGCACGTGCTGGCTCACGCCCATGCCCCACAGGATCATCGAGGCCTTGGACCTGGCGAACTCGCGCGCCACTTCGCGCAGTTGCTGCGCCGGGATGCCGCAGATGGGCTCCATGGCCTCGGGGCTGTAACCCTGGACATTCTTCTTGAGCGCCTCGAAGTTGCTGGCGCGGTTCTTGAGGAAGGCCTTGTCCGTCAGACCTTCCTCGATCACCGTGTAGATCATGGCGTTGAGCATGGCCACATCGGTGTCAGGCTTGAACTGCAGGGTGCGCCAGGCATGCTTGCCGATGTCGGTCACGCGCGGGTCGGCGAGCACGATCTTGGTGCCCTTCTTGGCCGCATTCTTGAACCAAGTCGCCGCCACCGGGTGGTTGGCCGTGGGATTGGAGCCGATCAGCATGATCAGCCCCGAATGCTCCACGTCGTTGACCTGGTTGGACACGGCGCCCGAGCCCACACCTTCGAGCAGGGCCGCCACGCTGGAGGCATGGCACAGGCGCGTGCAGTGGTCCACGTTGTTGCTGCCGAAGCCGGTGCGCACCAGCTTCTGGAACAGATAGGCCTCTTCGTTGCTGCCCTTGGCCGAGCCGAAGCCGGCCAGCGCCTTCTTGCCGTACTTGTCACGCAGGGCCTTGAGGCCGCCGCCGGCGAGGTCCAGCGCCTCTTCCCAGGTAGCCTCGCGGAACATGGTGGAGATGATCGAAGGATCCTCGCTCATCTTGCGGTTCAGTTCGTCGATGGCCTCGGGGTCCTTGGGTACGCCGGCCTTGCGGATCAGGGGCTTGGTCAGGCGCTGCGGGTTGTGCGCATAGTCGAAACCGAAACGACCCTTGACGCAGAGGCGGTTGTGGTTGGCCGGGCCGTCGCGCCCGTCCACGCTGATGATCTTGTTGTCCTTGACGTTGTAGGTGATCAGGCAGCCCACACCGCAGAAGGGGCAGACCGAATCGACCTTCTTGTCCACGACCTGCGAACCCACGCGGCTCTTGGGCATGAGCGCGCCCGTGGGGCAGGCCTGCACGCATTCACCGCAGGCCACACAGGTGCTGTCCCCCATGTTGTCGCCGAGGTCGAAGACGATCTCGCTGTGGCTGCCGCGCAGGGCGTAGCCGATCACGTCGTTCACCTGCTCTTCGCGGCAGGCGCGCACACAGCGGTTGCACTGGATGCAGGCGTCCAGGTTCACGGCCATGGCCGGGTGCGAGACGTCGGCCACCGGCTGCTCGCGGCGCAGGGCCTTGAGTTCGGGGCGCACGGTCACGCCGGCCTTCTTGGCCCATTGCGAGAGCTCGCCGTGCTGCAGGGATTCGTCCTGCTCGTCCCACTTGTAGCCCTCGTCAGGCATGTCGGACAGCAGCATCTCCAGCACCATCTTCTGGCTCTTGACGGCGCGCTCGCTCTTGCTCTGCACTTCCATGCCAGCCGTGGCGCTGCGGCAGCAGCTGGGGGCCAGGGTGCGCTCGCCCTTGATCTCGACCACGCAGGCGCGGCAGTTGCCGTCGGCGCGGTAGCCTTCCTTGTAGCAAAGGTGCGGGATCTCCATGCCCATGCGCTTGGCCACGGTCAGGATGGTCTCGCCGGCATAGGCCTGGGCCTTCTTGCCGTCGAGCGTGAACTCGACGACCTGGGGCATCACTTCATTCAGTTTGGCGGGTGCATTCATCTTCAGGCTCCCAGTTCTTGCGGGAAATATTTCTGGACACAGCGGATGGGATTGGGCGCAGCCTGGCCCAGACCGCAGATGGAGGCGTCGACCATCACTTGGCTCAGGTCTTCGAGCAAGGCGTTGTCCCAGCTCTCCTGCTCCATCAGCTGCACGGCCTTGGCCGTGCCCACGCGGCAGGGTGTGCACTGGCCGCAGCTTTCGTGCGCGAAGAAGCGCATCATGTTCACGGCCGCCTCGCGGGCCGTGTCGTGCTGGCTCAGCACGATGACGGCGGCCGAGCCGATGAAGCAACCGTAAGGCTGCAGGGTGTCGAAGTCCAGCGGGATGTCGCCCATGCTGGCCGGCAGGATGCCGCCCGAGGCGCCACCCGGCAGGTAGGCATAGAGCTCATGGCCGTCGAGCATGCCGCCGCAGTACTGGTCGACCAGTTCGCGGATGGTGATGCCCGCGGGCGCGAGCTTCACGCCCGGGTGCTTGACCCGGCCGCTGACGCTGAAGGAGCGCAGGCCCTTGCGACCATTGGCGCCGAAGCTGGAGAACCAGCTCGCGCCCTTTTCCACGATGTCGCGCACCCAGTAGAGCGTCTCGAAGTTGTGTTCCAGCGTGGGGCGGCCGAAGAGGCCGACCTGGGCGATGTAGGGCGGGCGCATGCGCGGCTCGCCACGCTTGCCTTCGATGGACTCGATCATCGCGGACTCCTCGCCGCAGATGTAGGCGCCAGCACCGCGGCGCAGCTCGATCAGGGGCAGCGCGCAGGGCGGGTTGGCCTGCAGCTTGGCGAGCTCTGCTTCGAGCAGGGCCCGCGCGCCGTGGTATTCGTCGCGCAGATAGATGTAGCAGGCGCCCACGCCCACGGCGTAGGCGGCGACCAGCATGCCTTCGAGGAAGCGATGGGGATCGCGCTCCAGGTAGGTGCGGTCCTTGAACGTGCCGGGCTCACCCTCGTCGATGTTCACGGCCATCACGCGCGGCGCGGGCTGGTCGCGCACGATGCGCCACTTGCGGCCGGCGGGGAAGCCGGCGCCACCCAGGCCGCGCAGGCCCGAGTCTTCCATGGCTTTGATGACGGGCTCGACCTCGCGCTTGCCGTTCAGCAGATCGGCGACCATCTGGTAGCCGCCCTTGGCCTTGTAGGCCTCGAAACCCACGTAATCGGGCGAGACCTGCTGCTGGCTAGGCACGGGCGACACCGACTTGAGTGCCAGCGCCGCCGGCTCGAAACTGGACTTGCCGTTGGACTTGGGGTGCGTGCTGGCCGCAGCCTTGACCGCCTTGGCCACCGATTCGGGGGTGGCGTGCAGCACCGGGTTCTGGTGCACCACGGCCACGGGGGCCTGCTCGCAGCGGCCCACGCAGGGCGCGGGGATCACGCGCACCTTGGACGGGTCTGAGCCCAGGGCGGTCTGCAGCTTGGCCATCAGGCTCTGGGCGCCGCCCATCTCGCAGCTCAGGCCGTCGCAGACCCGCACGGTCAGGCCCGGGGCCTGCTCATCGCCCTTGACCACCTCGAAGTGGTGATAGAAGGTGGCGACCTCATAGACCTCGGCCATGGGGATGTTCATCTCCTTGGCCAGCGCCACCAGGTGGCGGTCGTGCAGGCAGCGGTAGGCGTCGTTGAGCTTGTGCAGGTGCTCGATCAGCAGGTCGCGGCGGTGGCCACCTTCCGGCTTCGGGCCGATCAGGGTGACGACTTCGGCCAGCGACTTCTCGTCGGCCTGGCGGCCCTTGAGCTTGCTCTTGCGGCGGATGCGTTCGCGCAGGTCATCTAACGTGGCAACGGCCACGGCCTGGATTTCGCCTTTGCGGCCCGGGTGGTTCATGCTGTGTCCCTCGATTCGTAACTCGACATGCGCGGAGTTTCCCGGGCACGCCGGCCCGGGTCAAATTCGATCGGAACATGACATCATTCAAAAAATAAATGATGCACTGCAGTAGATAACAGCAATTCTTATTAAAGGGGACTCCCAGCCCCGGTCGGGAACATCAGGCGTGCAGCAAACCGCTGTGGGCCGCTGCATGGCGCAGCCAGGCCGCGTCCTGCGCCAGCGTGATTGCCGCCTCGAGCGGGCGCGAATGGCGCTCCTTGGTCTGGACCATGAAACCGATGGAAGTGCGCACTTCGGGTCCGCTCAGAGGCCGGGCCTCGAGTTCGCGGTAGGCACGCACCGCCCCCACCAGGGCGCCGGGCATGATGCAGCTCACCGCGCCGCCCACGGCGCTCAGCGCCAGGGTCAGCAGGGAATTGGTCTCGAGCACAGGCCGCACATGGGCGCCCGCTTCGGCGAAGGCGCCGTCCACGATGTGGCGGTTGTACATCTCGGCCGTCATCAGGCACAGCGGCAGAGCCGCCGCGTCCTTCCAGGCCATGGGCTCGCCGAAGCGCATGCCCTGCTCGCCCGGCTGGGCCGCCTTGCGCACGAGGAAATAGTGCTCGGTGTACTGCGGCACGGTGCGCAGGGCACCGGGTCGCACGCGCTCGATGAAGCCCAGACCCATGTCCAGCGTCAGCTCCTCCAGCCCGGACTCGATTTCCTGTGAGCTCATGGAACGCACCACGGGAGTGATGCCCGGATGCCGCGCCTGCAGCATGGCCGCAAAGCGCGCCGCCACCGGCTCGGCCGAGGGTACGACGCCGATGCCCAGCTTGCCCTGGGGCTGGCCGCTGACACTGCTCAGGTCCTGCTTGAGCAGCTGTTCCTCGCGCAGCATGCGGCGCGCGCTCTCCAGCAGGCGCTCACCTTCGGGCGTGAAGCCGACGAAGGTGCGACCCCGCCGCACGATGGGCGAGCCGAACTCTTCTTCCAGCGCGCGGATGGCATTCGAGAGCGCCGGCTGGGTGACGAAGCAGGCCTGGGCCGCACGGGCGAAATGCTTGTGCTCGTCAAGGGCGACGAGGTAGCGCATGGAGACCAGGAGATTCATGGACGCATCGTACAAGACGGGGGCCTTGATTTGGTTACGTCGCGCCGGCTACGCTTCTACGGTGCGGGAGGTCGCGACTGTCCTTGCGTGCCGAGATTGACGAGCCAACGGTCGTAGAGAACTCATTCGAGTCTGTCCGCCACGGCTGGCGGCTGAGCCTGCCAGTGACGAGAAATTGGTCTCGCTTGCAGCGGACCGCGGAGCGGCCGCTGGCGTTGGCATGCACATGCCCAGCAGTTGACTACGACCGGTGGCGTGGAATGCTCGCGCCCAGACAACGGTGGCGACGCCTCGTTTTGTAGAAGCCTGTCAGGACCGCCAAAAGCCAAATCCAGGCTCCCTTCTCTGCCCCGGCGGGG
>DNQP01000296.1:6359-13528 GCA_003500955.1 Curvibacter sp.
AGAAGGGCGGGGGGATGAGTGGGGGAAACGAGGTGCCCCGCAGGGGAAACAGCCTGCCAAACGGCAAGTAGGTGCCAGAGACGACTTACGTCTCTTTCGAGATCTTGATGCTCGGGAACTTGCTCGAGAAGTCCTTGTTCTTGGCAGCGATGGCCACGGCCACCTGGCGCGCCACGGCCTTGTAGATGCTGGCGACGTCACCGTCCGGGTCGGCCACCACGGTGGGCTTGCCGTTGTCGGCCTGCAGACGGATCTGCATGTTCAGCGGCAGCGCGCCCAGGTAATGCATGCCGTACTCGGCCGCCATCTTCTTGCCGCCATCGACACCGAAGATGTGCTCGGTGTGGCCGCAGTTGCTGCAGACGTGCACGGCCATGTTCTCGACCAGGCCGAGGATGGGCACGCCCACCTTCTCGAACATCTTGATGCCCTTCTTCGCGTCGATCAGCGCAATGTCCTGCGGCGTGGTCACGATCACGGCACCCGTCATGGGTACACGCTGGCTCAGCGTGAGCTGGATGTCGCCGGTACCCGGGGGCATGTCGACGATCAGGTAGTCCAGGTCCCTCCAGTTGGTCTGGCGCAGCAGCTGTTCCAGCGCCTGGGTGGCCATGGGGCCACGCCAGATCATGGCCTCGTCCTGGGCCACGAGGAAGCCGATCGACATGACCTGCACGCCATAGTTTTCCAGCGGCTCCATGGTCTGGCCGTCCTCGCTCTCGGGCCGGGCATCGATGCCCATCATCATGGGCTGGCTCGGGCCATAGATGTCGGCATCCAGGATGCCCACGCTGGCGCCTTCGGCCGCCAGGGCCAGGGCCAGGTTGACGGCCGTGGTGCTCTTGCCCACGCCGCCCTTGCCCGAGGCCACGGCCACGATGTTCTTGACCTTGGGCAGCAGCTGCACGCCGCGCTGCACGGCGTGCGCCACGATCTTGCTGTTGATGTTGACCGAGACGTTGTTCACGCCAGCCACGCCCTTGGCCGCGGCGATCAGGGCCTTGCGAAACGCCGGGATCTGGCTCTTGGCCGGGTAGCCGAGCTCGACGTCGAAGGAGACGTCACCGTCCTGCACGCTGAGGTTCCTGATGGTCTTGCCTGAGACGAAATCCTTGCCCGTGTTCGGGTCCACCACGGCCTTGAGGGCGTCCATCAAGGCCTGTTCTGTCACTGCCATTCCGTTTACTCCTGAAGTCCGCGTAGTCTAGCCGCGACGCAATAGACCCGCCGGGACGGGCAATTTGCACGGCCAGGCCACATTCCTGATCCCTGACGCACAACAAGCGCGGGCCTCACCGCATAATGGTCCGCATGATCGATGCCGCTGTCGACAAGAGCCGCCCGAACATCGCTCTGCTGCTGACCGGCGGCGGCGCGCGCGCCGCCTACCAGGTCGGCGTGCTGCAGGCCCTCAGCGAGTTGCGCCGCCAGCGCCAGCCGGGGCAACAGGCCAGTCCCTTCGGCATCGTCACCGGCACGTCGGCCGGCGCCATCAACGCCGCCGCCCTGGCCTGCGGGGCCGACGACTTCGACCTCGCTGTCGAGCGCATCGCCTCGGTCTGGTCCAACTTCGAGGCCGGCCAGGTCTACGAGGCCGATTTGCTGAGCGTGCTGCGCAGCGGCGCACGCTGGATGAGCCTGCTCTCGCTGGGCTGGCTGATCGCGCGCTGGCGCCGCATCAAACCGCGCTCCCTGCTGGACAACAGCCCGCTGGAACAGCTGCTGCAGCGCATGGTGCCGCTGGAGCGCCTGCCCCAGCTCATCGCCCAGGGCCATCTGCGGGCCCTGGCCGTCACGGCGTCAAGCTACAGCTCGGGCCACCACGTGACCTTCTTCGAGGGGGTCGAGGAGCTCCAGCCCTGGATCCGTTCTCAGCGCCTGGCCGTGCGCGACCACATCACCCACACGCATCTGCTGGCCTCTTCGGCCATCCCTTTTGTGTTCCCGGCACAGGCCTTGGCCATCAACGACGGCACCGAGTACTTTGGCGACGGTTCCATGCGCCAGACCGCGCCCGTGGCCCCGGCCATCCACCTCGGTGCCGACCGCGTGTTGGTCGTCGGTGCGGGCCGCATGAGCGAGCCGCGCGACACTCTCACCCGCGCCGCCCCCACGACCTATCCCTCCCTGGCGCAGATCGCCGGCCACGCCATGTCCAGCATCTTCCTGGACGCGCTGGCCGTGGACATCGAGCGCATCCGCCGCATCAACCAGACGCTCAACCTGATCCCGCGCGAGGCGCGCCAGGCCAGCGCACTCAAGCCCGTCGAGCTGCTCGTGATCTCGCCCTCGGAGCGGCTGGACCAGTTGGCCGCCCAGCATGCCGGCGCCCTGCCGCATGCGGTGCGCGCCCTGCTCAGCGGCCTGGGGGCTTCGCCCAGCCAGGCCGACGTCAAGGGCGGCGCGCTGACCAGCTACCTGCTCTTCGAGGCGGTCTACACCCGCGAGCTCATGAAGCTGGGTCGCGAAGACACCCTGAAGCAGGAAGACGAGGTCTGCCGTTTCTTTGACTGGGGCGGCGCATCCGCCACGCCAGCCCGGCCCCAGGTGGAGCGTCGCAGCGTCTTGCGGGCCTGAGGCTCGCGCACCGGCACCGGGTGGCCGGGCGACTAAAATCGCCGGTTCCCTCCGAAAGACCCGGCCCATGACCCGCAAGCTCTTCGTCACCACCGCCCTGCCCTACGCCAACGGCAACTTCCACATCGGCCACATCATGGAGTACATCCAGGCCGACATCTGGGTGCGGTTCCAGCGCATGCAGGGCCACGAGGTCAACTTCGTCGGCGCCGATGACACCCACGGCGCGCCCATCATGATCGCCGCCGAAAAGGCGGGCAAGACGCCGCAGGCTTTCGTGGCCGACATTGCCGCGGGCCGCAAGCCCTATCTGGACGGCTTTCACATCGCCTTCGACAACTGGAGCTCGACTGACAGCCCGGAGAACCATGCGCTGGCCCAGCAGATCTACCTGGACCTGAAGGCCAATGGCCTGATCTCCAGCGAGGTGGTCGAGCAGTTCTTCGACCCCGAGAAGGGCATGTTCCTGCCCGATCGCTACATCAAGGGCGAATGCCCCAAGTGCCACGCCAAGGACCAGTACGGCGACAACTGCGAGGTCTGCGGCTCGGTCTACGCACCCACCGATCTCATCAACCCGTATTCCGCGCTCTCCGGCGCCAAGCCGGTGCTCAAGAGCTCCGAGCACTTCTTCTTCAAGCTCTCCGACCCGCGCTGCGTCGCCTTCCTCGAAGACTGGACGCAGGACGGCCGCCTGCAGCCCGAGGTGGCCAACAAGGTGCGCGAATGGTTCACCGTGCGCACCAACCCCGACGGCACGCAAAGCGAAGGCCTGGGCGACTGGGACATCTCGCGCGACGCGCCCTACTTCGGCATCGAGATTCCGGGCGCGCCCGGCAAGTACTTCTATGTCTGGCTGGACGCGCCCGTGGGCTACCTGGCCTCGCTCAAGAACCTGCTCGACCGGCGCGGCCAGGACTACGAGGCCTACATCGCCGACCCCAAGCTGGAGCAGATCCACTTCATCGGCAAGGACATCGTGACCTTCCACACCCTGTTCTGGCCCGCCATGCTCAAGTTCAGCGGCCGCAAGACGCCGGACCGCGTCTTCGTGCACGGCTTCCTCACCGTGAACAACGGCGAGAAGATGAGCAAGAGCCGCGGCACCGGCCTGGACCCGCTCAAATACCTCTCGCTGGGCATGAACCCCGAGTGGCTGCGCTACTACCTGGCGGCCAAGCTCAGCGGCCGCAACGAGGACATCGACTTCAACGCCGAAGACTTCCTGGCCCGCGTCAACAGCGACCTGATCGGCAAGTACGTGAACATCGCCTCGCGCGCGGCGGGCTTCATCGCCAAGCGCTTCGGCGGCAAGCTCGGCGACTACTCGGGCGATGGCGACGCCCTGCTGGAACACCTGCGTGATGGCGCCGCCGGCCTGGCCGAGCTCTACAACGAACGCGACTACGGCAAGGCCCTGCGCGAGGTCATGCTGCTGGCCGACCGCATCAACGGCTATGTGGACCAGAACAAGCCCTGGGAGCTGGCCAAGCAGGAGGGCATGGACGGCCGCCTGCACGACGTCTGCACCGTCTGCATCGAGGCCTTCCGCCTGCTCACGCTCTACCTCAAGCCCGTGCTGCCCGCGCTGGCTGCGCAGGTGGAAGACTTCCTCAAGATCCAGCCCCTGCAGTGGACCGACGCGACGCGCGAACTCGGCGCCGGCCACGCCATCGGCGAGTACAAGCACCTGATGCAGCGTGTAGACATGAAGCAGCTCGAAGCCCTGTTCGAGCCCCCGGCCGCACCCGAGCCAGAAAAGCTGCTGCCCGGCGGCGAGGAGATCGCGCCCGTCATCACGATTGACGACTTCGCCAAGATCGACCTGCGCATCGCAAAGATCGTCCACTGCGAAGCGGTCGAAGGCTCGACCAAGCTGCTGCGCCTGACGCTGGACGTGGGCGAAGGCAAGACCCGCAACGTCTTCAGCGGCATCGCGTCAGCCTACAAACCCGAAGACCTGGTCGGCAAGCTCACCGTGATGGTGGCCAACCTGGCCCCGCGCAAGATGAAGTTCGGTGTATCGGAAGGCATGGTGCTCGCCGCCAGCCACGCCGACGAGAAGGCCGAGCCCGGCATCTACGTGCTCAACCCCTGGCCGGGCGCGCAGCCGGGCATGCGGGTGCGTTGAGAACTACCCTCGCCCGTTCGGCCTGAGCCTGTCGACGGCCCACAGCGTTTCGACAAGCTCAACGCGAACGGGGGTTACGCCGGGCAGGGCGCCACCACATAGTGCGCTCGCCCGCTGCTCTTGACCCGGTACAGCGCCTCATCCGCACAGCGCACCAGGCTCTCGGGCACCAGGTCCTGGCTGGCCACGACGGTGGCCACGCCGATGCTGACCGTCAGATGTTCAGCCACGGGCGAGTCGGCGTGCGTGATGCGCGCCTTGGCCACCTCGTCCATGCAGCGCTGGGCCACGGTCATGGCCACGTCGCCATCGGCGCCGGGCAGCAGCAGGGCGAACTCCTCGCCACCGTAGCGGGCCACCAGTTCGCCGGTACGCTGGGCGCAGTCGTAGAGGATGCCGGCCACCTGGCGCAGGCAGGCGTCGCCGGCCAGGTGACCGTACTGGTCGTTGTAGCGCTTGAAGTGGTCGATGTCGAGCAGCAGCAAGGAAATGGGCAGGCCGCTGCGCATGCTGCGCTGCCACTCGCTGTAGAGATGCTGGTCGAACTGGCGGCGGTTGGCCAGGCCCGTCAGGCCGTCGGTGGCCGAGAGCAGCTCCAGCTGCTGGTTGCTGCGCTCCAGCGCCATGCTCTTCTGCACGAGTTCGGTCACGTCCAGCCGCGCCATCACCAGGCAACCCGAAGGCGTGCTGATCTCGTAGAGGTGCATCCAGCGGCCGTCGCTGCGCGGACGCAGCAGGGGGCGCTGGAGCTTGCCGCGCCCGGCCAGGCGCTCGCGCAGCCAGTCCTCCTCGCGGCCCAGGGCTTCGGGGATGGCGCCACGCTCGAGGGTGCGGCGCAGGATGGATTCGAACGTCTGGCCGATCAGCTCGCCACCGTAGCGGTAGGGGGCCAGCTCGGTCGCCTGCTTGTTGAAGAGCTGCAGGCGGTCGTGCTGGTCGTAGATGGCCACGCCCAGAGGCAGCGCGTCGATGGACTCGCGCAGGCATTCCTGCGCGATCTCAAGTTCCTGGCGCTCGTATTCGGCGGCCAGCAGCTGCCGCACCACAGCCCGGCCCAGCAGCAGCAGACCCAGCACGAGCGGCAGCCCCAGGACCAGCACCCAGGCCGTCGCGGCACCTGCCGGCACCAACGCCACCGCCAGGCTGACCAGACCGATCGCGAGCAGCAACACCGCCAGCCCCAGCGCCGTCAGCCGGCGGAAGCCCGCCATGCCCATGAAATCAGCCAGATGCTTCAAGACGTTCCTTGGTTGAAGCAGCAACAGCCCCTGAAAAGCGCTTGGGGCACACCGGATGCCTCCCCCGGTGTGCCCCTCGCTTTCTTCCTGACGCTGTGACAGCAGCAGGAAGGACTTTAGGCAGGCCGGGCCGTGCTGCCTATCCCCCAAAAGGGTCATAGGGCAACAGTCTGCATACCGCCAGATGAAAAATCCGAGGTCTAAACTGCCCCCATGCCCGCCGAACCCGCCAGACCCCTGGCCGTCTTCCGCCCCAAGCTGCTTGACACCCTGCCCGGCTACACGCGGGCCCATTTCGCGCGGGATCTGGGCGCGGGCCTCACGGTCGGTGTGGTGGCCCTGCCGCTGGCCATGGCCTTTGCCATCGCCTCCGGGCTCAAGCCCGAAGCCGGCCTCTTCACCGCCATCATCGCGGGCTTCCTCATTTCGGCCCTGGGCGGCAGCCGCGTGCAGATCGGCGGGCCGGCCGGGGCCTTCATCGTCATCGTCTACGGCATCCTGGAGCGCTACGGCCTGGCCAACCTCATCATCGCCACGGCCATGTCGGGCGTGCTGCTGTTTCTCATGGGCCTGTTCCGGCTGGGCGCGCTGATCCGCTTCATCCCCATCGCCGTGGTGATCGGCTTCACCAACGGCATCGCAGTGCTCATCATGCTCTCGCAGGTCAAGGACTTCCTGGGCCTGACGCTGGACAAGGTGCCAGCCGGCTTCTTCGCCCAGCTGCAGGCCCTGGGCGGCGCGCTGCACACCGCCAACCCCACGGCCCTGGCCCTGGCCCTGGGCTCGCTGGTCCTGGTCGCCGTCTGGCAAGGCCTCATGCCACGCCTGGGGCCGGACAAGCTGCCTTTCTCGGGCAAGCTCACCGTGGTGCCCGGCACCATCGTGGCGCTGGTCTTGGCCACGCTGCTGAGCTGGGCGCTGGCGCTGCCGGTAGAAACCATCGGCAGCAAGTTCGGCGGCATCCCGGCCGCGCTCCCGGCCCTGGTCTGGCCCGCCTTCACTTGGAGCACGGTGCAGTTCCTGCTGATGCCGGCCCTGACCCTGGCCCTGCTCGGCGCCATCGAATCCCTGCTCTGCGCGCGCATCGCCGACGGCTACACCGAAGACCGCCACAACCCCAACCAGGAGCTCATGGCCCAGGGTGTGGCCAATGTCGTCACGCCCTTTTTCGGCGGCATGCCCGCCACGGGCACCATCGCGCGCACCGTGACCAACGCCAAGAG
>DNQP01000213.1:0-153 GCA_003500955.1 Curvibacter sp.
CCTACGCGCGCCAGTTCCTGCAGCTCATGGACAAGCCGGACGTGGACCTGATCGAAGGTCTGTCGCCAGCGATCTCCATCGAGCAGAAGGCCACGAGCCACAACCCGCGCTCCACCGTGGGCACGGTGACCGAGATCCACGACTACCTGCGCC
>DNQP01000213.1:451-610 GCA_003500955.1 Curvibacter sp.
ACCGAGATCCACGACTACCTGCGCCTGCTCTACGCGCGCGCCGGCACGCCCCACTGTCCCGACCACGACCTGCCCCTGCAAGCCCAGACCGTGAGCCAGATGGTGGACGCGGTGCTGGCCCTGCCCGCCGAGACGCGCCTGATGATCGTGGCGCCGCTG
>DNQP01000213.1:982-1150 GCA_003500955.1 Curvibacter sp.
GGCCCAGGGCTATGTGCGCTTCCGCATCGACGGCCAGCTCTGTGACTTCAACGAACTGCCGACACTCAAGAAGACCGAGAAGCACGACATCGACGTGGTGATCGACCGGCTGCGCGTGCGCGTCGGTGACGCGACCGAACAGGCCGCGCTGCGCCAGCGCCTGGCCGA
>DNQP01000213.1:1454-1769 GCA_003500955.1 Curvibacter sp.
CCGCGCTGCGCCAGCGCCTGGCCGAAAGCTTCGAAGCTGCGCTGCGTCTGGCCGAGGGTCGGGCCATTGCAGTGGAGCACGACAGCGGCACCGAGCACATGTTCAACGCGCGTTACGCCTGCCCGCTGTGCCATTACTCCATCAGCGAACTCGAACCGCGGCTCTTCTCCTTCAACTCGCCGCAGGGCGCCTGCCCGAGCTGTGACGGCATCGGCCAGCAGGAGTTCTTCGACCCCGCGCGCGTGGTGGCCTTCCCCTCGCTGAGCCTGGCTGGCGGCGCCATCAAGGGCTGGGACCGGCGCAACGGCTACTACT
>DNQP01000213.1:2074-2523 GCA_003500955.1 Curvibacter sp.
TGGGACCGGCGCAACGGCTACTACTTCGCCATGCTCGAGAGCCTGGCCAAACATTACAAGTTCGACATCGAAACGCCCTTCGAAGAGCTGCCGCTGCCCGTGCAGGAGGTCATCCTGCACGGCTCGGGCGAGGACGAGATCAAGTTCAGCTATGTGATGGACTCGGGCGCGAGCAAGGGCCGCAAGGTCAGCAAGACCCACACCTTCGAAGGCATCATCCCCAACATGACGCGGCGCTACCGCGAGACGGATTCGGCCCTGGTGCGGGAGGACCTGGCGCGCCTGCGCGGCACCCAGCCCTGCCCCGCCTGCCACGGCACGCGGCTGCGGCCCGAGGCCCGTTTCGTGAAGATCGGCGAGGGCACGCAGTCGCGTGCGATCTACGAGGTCAGCCACCTCACGCTGCGTGAATGCCACGACTACTTTGGCACCCTGCAGCTGCAGGGTGC
>DNQP01000213.1:2829-2968 GCA_003500955.1 Curvibacter sp.
GCACCCTGCAGCTGCAGGGTGCCAAGGCCGAGATCGCCGACAAGGTGGTGCGCGAAATCCGCCTGCGCCTGAAGTTCCTCAACGACGTGGGCCTGAACTACCTGAGCCTGGACCGCAGCGCCGAGACGCTGTCGGGCGG
>DNQP01000213.1:3267-10326 GCA_003500955.1 Curvibacter sp.
GCAGCGCCGAGACGCTGTCGGGCGGTGAGGCGCAGCGCATCCGCCTGGCCAGCCAGATCGGCAGCGGCCTGACGGGTGTGATGTACGTGCTGGACGAGCCCAGCATCGGTCTGCACCAGCGCGACAACGACCGCCTGATCGACACCCTCAAGCATCTGCGCGACATCGGCAACAGCGTGCTCGTGGTGGAACACGACGAGGACATGATGCGCGCGGCCGACCACCTGATCGACATGGGGCCGGGCGCCGGCGTGCATGGCGGCCGCATCGTGGCCCAGGGCACGTACGACGACGTCAAGGCTCACCCGGACTCACTCACCGGCCAGTACCTCGCGCGCACCTTGCAGATTGCCGTGCCCAGGCGCCGCACGCCCTGGCTGCCGCTGCGTGCCGACCTGACGGATGCGCCGTTCAAGAAAGCCGTGGCCCAGGACGAGCGCGCGACCTTCCAGCGCCTGCAGATCCTGGGCGCCACGGGCAACAACCTCAAGAATGTGGACGTCGATGTGCCGGTGGGCCTGTTCACCTGTGTGACCGGCGTCTCCGGCTCGGGCAAGTCCACCCTGGTCAACGACACCCTGTACCGCGCCGCGGCGCGTGCCATCTACCGCGCACACGACGAGCCGGCGCCCGTACAGTCCATAGAGGGCCTGGAGCATTTCGACAAGGTCATCAATGTGGACCAGTCACCCATCGGCCGTACGCCACGCTCCAACCCCGCCACCTACACCGGCCTCTTCACCGCCATCCGCGAGCTCATGGCCGAGGTGCCGATGGCGCGCGAGCGGGGCTACGGCCCGGGGCGCTTTTCCTTCAACGTGGCTGGCGGTCGTTGCGAAGCCTGCCAGGGCGACGGCATGGTCAAGGTGGAGATGCACTTCCTGCCCGATGTCTACGTGCCCTGCGACGTCTGCCACGGCGCACGCTACAACCGCGAGACCCTGGAGGTGCAGTACAAGGGCAGGAACATCGCCCAGGTGCTGGATTTGACGGTAGAAGCCGCGCACGAATTCTTCAAGGCCGTGCCGGCCATCGCGCGCAAGCTCCAGACCCTGCTGGACGTGGGCCTGAGCTATGTGAAGCTGGGCCAGAGCGCCACCACGCTCTCGGGCGGCGAGGCGCAGCGCGTGAAGCTGGCGCTGGAGCTGTCCAAGCGCGACACGGGGCGCACGCTCTACATCCTGGACGAGCCGACGACAGGCCTGCATTTCGCCGACATCGACCTGCTGCTCAAGGTGTTGCACCAGCTGCGTGACGCCGGCAACACCATCGTAGTCATCGAACACAACCTGGACGTCATCAAGACGGCGGACTGGCTGATCGACATGGGCCCGGAAGGCGGCGCCGGTGGCGGCACCGTGGTGGGCGTGGGCACGCCCGAGGAACTGGCCGCAAACCCGGCCAGTCACACGGGGCGCTATCTCAAGCCACTGCTCTGAGCAGCAGCGGCTTCAGCGCTGCAGGTCTTCGATCGCGTCGATGACGATGCTGGTACCGACGGCGATCAGCAGGATGTCCTGCGCCACGCGCACGAACTCGTAGCCGGCCGGCGGCGTGCCCAGGCGGATGCGGATGTCGGCCTCGACAGGGCGATAGCTGATATCGCGCGGCAGGGGCTGGCCCAGCTTCCATTTCTTGGCCTGTCCGGGCGGCTGGCAACCGTTGCCCTTCTTGGCCAGGCCTGGCGGGCAGTGTGCGCGCGGTGGCTGGCCGTAGTAGCCATAGACGTCGGCACGCTGACGCTCACCGAAGTAGCCGCCGATCTGCACCTGCACGCTGCCGCCACCGCGTCGGTCATCATCGCGCCCGCGCCGGTCGTCGTCGCGACGACCGCCACGGCGGTCATCATCTCGGTCGCCACGCTTGTCGTCCTTGCGATCGGCGCGACGGTCATCCGGCCGCTCGCTGCGTGCACCGTCGCGTCCCATGCTGCCGCCATTCGGCGCTTCGGCCACCACGGAGCAGCCACTCATGAGCAAGACGCCGCTGACAAGACATAGCGGGATGAGCTTGGACAGTTTCTTCATACGGATCTCCTGGCCCGCCCGACCGCGGGCGGCACTGGGGGTATTGTGCTTTCTTCGTTGCGCGCCGCAAGCCCGCGCTACGTCTGGTTTCAACTCCGCGCAGCCTGGAGCTGAGCGCGCGTCTGCTCGGCCACGCGGCGGGCAGCGGCCGCAAAGTCTGGGCCCGCCGAGGCATAGAGCACGGCCCGCGAGGAGTTGACGATGATGGGCGCACCCGGTCGCCAGCCGGCCTTGACGGTGGCCACGGCGTCGCCGCCCTGGGCGCCCACGCCGGGAATCAGCAGCGGCAGGGTGGGCGCAACGGCGCGCACGCGTTCGATCTCGGCAGGGTAGGTGGCGCCGACCACCAGGCCCAGCTGGCCGTTGCGGTTCCACGGTCCCTGCGCCTGGCGCGCGATATGTTCGTAGAGCAGGGGCTCGCCCGCGATACCGGCCAGGCGCTGCGCCTGCAGATCGTCACCCCCGGGGTTGGAGGTGCGGCAGAGCAGAAAGGCGCCCTTGCCCTGATATTTCAGATAGGGCTCGATGGAATCGAAACCCATGAAAGGCGAGAGCGTCACCGCGTCCGCGTCATAGCGCTCGAAGGCCTCACGGGCATACTGCTCGGCGGTGCTGCCGATGTCGCCGCGCTTGGCGTCGAGGATCACGGGCACGCCAGGCGAGACCTGACGCATGTGCGCGACCAGCTTTTCGAGCTGCGCCTCGGCGCGGTGCGACGCGAAATAGGCGATCTGCGGCTTCCAGGCGATCACGAGATCTGCCGTGGCCTCGACGATGGCGGCGCAGAAGTCGTAGATCTTCGAGGCATCGCCCTGGAGTGCGCCGGGAAACCGGGCCGGGTCCGGGTCCAGGCCCACGCAGAGCATGGAGTTGTTTTGGCGCTCGGCCGCGCTCAGCATCTCGAGGAAGGTCATGGCCGCTATTGTAAGAAGGGCCGCATCTGCGGCCCTTCCCTGCTGGACGTTCCCGACTCAGAGGTCGAGCACCAGCTGCGGCGTCTTGCTGCGCGAGCAGCAGGGCGTGAACTGGTCGTTGGCGGCCTGCTCCTCGGGGGTGAGGTAGCTGTCCTTGTGGTCGGGCACGCCCTCGAGCACGCGCGTGAGACAGGTACCGCAGACGCCCTGCTCGCAGGAGATCATGATGTCCACGCCTGCTGCGGCCAGGGCCTGCACCACGGTCTGGTCCTTGGGCACCATGACGATGCGACCCGAGCTTGCGAGCTTGACCTCGAAGCTCGCGTCGCTGTCGGACTTTGCGACTTCGGCGCCGAAGAATTCGTAGTGGATCTGCGCCTCGGGCCAGCCCGCGGCGCGCGCCGTGTTGAGCACGGCGTCCATGAAGCCCTTGGGGCCGCAGACGTAGAGGTGGGTCCCGGCCTCGGGCTGGCTCAGCAGTGCCTGCAGGTCCAGCTTCTGCGCCGCGTCGCCGTTGTCGTAATGGAACTGCACCCGCGCCGCGAAGGCCGAGGCCGCGATGCGCTGGCGGAAGGCCGTGCGTTCGGGCGCGCGCGTGGCGTAGTGCATGGCGAAATCCCCGCCCGTGTTGGCCAGACGCTCGGCCATGCACAGGATGGGCGTGACACCAATGCCGCCGGCCAGCAGCAGGTGCTTCTTCGCCTCATGCGCCAGGCCGAAGTGGTTGCGCGGCGCGCTGATGGTCAGCACGTCGCCCTCCTTCAACAGATCATGCACGGCGGCCGAGCCACCGCGCGAGGCCGCGTCGCGCAACACACCAATCTGGTAGCGGTGCGTTTCCTGGGGATCGTTGCACAGCGAGTACTGGCGCGTGAAGCCGTTCGGGAGCTGCACATCGATGTGCGAGCCGGCCGAAAAGGCCGGCAGCGCGGAGCCATCCGCCGCCACGAGTTCGAGCGTGACGATGTCCTGCGCCTCGGCGGCCTTGCGCGCCACGCGCACCTGCAGGGTCGGCGCCGTGCTCATGCGGCCACCGGTGCCGTCGCGGGTTGTGCGGCAGGCTGGCCTGCGCGCTCGGCGGCGATGATGCGGTCGATGATCTTGCGGGACTGCACACCACCGGCATCGATGTTGAGCATGAGCAGCTGGCGGTCCGGCCAGGTCAACAGGTTCTTCTGCTGGCGCTCCAGCATCTCCAGATCCTCGGCAAAGATCTTGCCCTGGCCTTCGCGGATGGTGGCGGTCAGCGCCTTGTCCTTCGGATTGAACTTGCGCGCCATGCCCCAGAAGTAGTGGATGGAGGTTTCGGTCTCGGGGGTGATGAAGTCCACCACCACACTGTAGGCCTTCTTGTCGTTGGGTGCGTCGTAGCCGCCGTGACCCTGCAGCGCCACGCCGACCTCGATCATCACGTGGCTGGGCGGCGTGAAGCGGCAGATCTGCCAGCGGTCCACCAGCTGGTCATCCGGCAGGTTGTTGCCGCGCAGCGCGGCTTTCCAGAAGGGCGGTGGCTCGATGCCGTTCATGAAGCGGCTGGTCACGACTTCGTCGCCGTTGACCGTGGTCTTGCAGGGCGTCTCGTCGATCTCCTTCTGACCGATGGAGGTACTGTGCACATAGGTCTCGTGCGTGAGGTCCATCAGGTTGTCGATCATCAGGCGGTAATCGCAGGCGATGTGGTACAGACCGCCGCCGTAGGCCCACTCCGGGTTGTCGTACCACGCCAGGACCGGGATCTTGCTCTCGTCGGCCTGGGCGGCGTCGCCGGGCCAGACCCAGATGAAGCCATAGCGCTCGACCACGGGGTAGGCCTGGATGGCCGGGAAACCGCGCACGCGCTGGCCCGGCATGTGGACGGTCTTGCCGTCGCAGCCCATTTCCAGGCCGTGATAGCCGCAGACCAGCTTGCCCTCGCAGACATAGCCCAGGGACAGGGGCGCGCCGCGGTGGGGGCAGAAGTCCTGCACGGCCGCCACCTTGTTCTCCAGGCCCCGGTAGAAGACGATGCGCTCGTTGCAGATGGTGCGCCCCAGGGGCTTCTCGTCGATCTCGTTGGACGTGGCGGCCACGTACCAGGTGTTTTTCGGGAACATGGGCTGGCTCCTCATGAGGGTTGAACAATAGTTCGCGGCGTGATCCCTGACCATTCATTCCGCATACTGAATGACGTTCATTGTACTGAATGAAACCATCCGGACCAAGGGCAGAAAATCCGTAGAAACCCTAGCCCCGACGAACCGCTAGTCCTTGGCGGCCGCCCGCCCCTTGCGTATCTCCAGCGGATTCTGGCTGTCGTACAGGTGCACGAACTTGCGCAGCAGGCGCATGAACTCCTGCTGTTCAACGGGTTCCAGGCTGCTCATCATTTGTTCGTAGTGATCGCTCACACCCGGCAAAAGCTCTGCCAGGACATCTTCGCCCTCGGGGGTCAGGCTCAGACTGCGCTGGCGGCGCGGCAGCACCTCGCGCAGGATCCAACCCTTGGTCTCCAGCCGTGCGGCGATGTCGGCCGTGGTCGAGGTATCGAGCGCAATCTTCTCGGCCAGCGTGACCTGGTCGATGCCCGGGGTCTCCTGCAGGGTGCGCAGGATGGCGTACTGGATGGGCGTGACATGGCGGCCATGCACCTCGTGAAAGGTCGAAACCGCGATCTGCTGGGCGCGGCGGATCAGGTGGCCAGGCTCGTCGTGGAGTTTGATCGACGCGGAAACGTCGGCGGTCGGGGTGGTCATGGCAGAAAAAACAGAGTGCGGTCGTGAAGTCGGATTGTGCTTCAAGCGGAACCAATTCCGACAAAGTCCGGGCCGCCGTACTCCTGCAGAACACGGTAGCGGGCCTCGGGCTGGCCTGTGGATTCCATCAGCACATAGGAGCGCACGGGCCAGTCACAGCCCGGGGCGGCTCCGAATTGCGCCTGGGCGGCACGGCGCGCCAGGGTCAGATGCGGATGGTAGGGCCTCGCATCGGTGCGCAGACCCAGCCCACGCAGGCGCGAGCCGAGCGCATCGTGCAGCGCCCGCAGGGCCGGCGGCAAGCTACGGGGTAGGAGCACCGCCAAGCCATGCGGCCAGGCCGCGGGCTCCCCCAGATGCAGGGTGAAGGGTGTCAGGGACAGCGCCAGCCCCGCACGCAGCGCCGGCAGCCGATCGTGCGGCACGGCACCGATGAAGTGCAGGGTCAGATGCCAGTCGGCCGGCGCATAGACCGTCGCCCCGGCAGGCCAGCGGCAGGCCGCGACATGGTCGGCCAGCGCCGCGCGCACCGCGGCCGGGGGCAGCAGGGCCAGAAAGAGCCGCGCTGTCCCGTCACTGCTCATCCTTTGCCCTCACGACCCCTTTGTCAGCGCGGCTCGCTGAGCTGGCCCTGCTGCGGCACAGGCGGCGCCAGTGGCCCGGCCGGCTGCGGTGCCTCACGCACCTCGCGGATGCCACTGACGAAATACTCGGTTTCACCGAAACAGGTGGTGGGAATGAACTTGTGCTGCTGGTAATGCAGCACCACGCGCTTGCCGGCCAGCGCGTTGATCTGCTGCACGACGAGCTCGTCGCGCACGGTGAACTCGAATTTCTCGGGGATGGCACCGGGCATGGTGACCATGGCGATCTCGCCCTCCCAGGTCTTGCACAGCCAGCCCTTCTTCGACAACTTCTGCACATAGCCGGCGCGCTCGCCCTCGGCATAGCTCCAGCTCAGTGAAAACCAGGTCCAGCCCGCCGCCAGCAGCACGGCGAGGACCAGCAGGATCAGCAAGACACGCGCAAAGATCTTCATGGTGGCTCCCTCGATGTGATGTGACGGGCTCAGGCGGGTACGCGCTGCATCAGCCCGCGCGCCAGACACAGGTCGGCCCAGGCCTTGGCCTTGTCCTGCGGTGTGCGCAGCAGATAGGCCGGGTGGTAGCTCACGACCACCGGCACGCCCTCGTACTGGTGCACCTGGCCGCGCAGGCGGCCCAGCGGCATCGTCGCGACATCCGGCACGCTGTGCTGCAGCAGGGACTGCGCGGCAAAACGTCCCAAGGCCAGGATGACCTGCGGCTGCAGCAGCGCCACCTGGCGGCGCAGATAGGGCTCGCACTGCAGCACCTCCTCGGGCTGCGGGTTGCGGTTGCCCGGCGT
>DNQP01000213.1:10626-11726 GCA_003500955.1 Curvibacter sp.
GGTTGCGGTTGCCCGGCGGCCGGCACTTGAGCACATTGGCGATGTAGGCCGCCTGCGCGCCTTCGGCTGCCCGGCTCAGGCCCAGGGCCTTGAGCATGTTGTCCAGCAGCGCCCCGGCCTGGCCCACAAAGGGCTCGCCCTGCAGATCCTCGTTCTCCCCCGGCGCCTCGCCCACGATGAGCCAGCGCGCCTGGCGGCTGCCCACACCGAACACCGTGTTCTTGCGGCTCCTGCACAGCCCGCAGGCCTGGCAGGAGGCCACCGCCTGCTCCAGCGCGTCCCAGTCCATGCCCGCGATCTCGCCTACCGGAGCGCGTGCCATTGCGGGTGCGGCCACCCGAACAGGTGCCGTAACACCTGTGGCCGGGCGCGCCACGGCCACAGCGGCCGCCGCGAAGGCGGCCTCCCCCCCTCGAGGTGGGCCGGGGGGGGCATCATCCAACGCGACCGTAGGGAGTGAAGGTCCAAAGACCTTCACTCCCATCTCTTCCAGCATGGCGCGCTGCCGCGTATCGAGTTCCATGCCCCGATTCTCACAGACGCAGGCTCATGACCACGGCGTCCTCCCGTTGGCCCTGACCAGCCGGGTAATAGTTCTTGCGCAGGCCAACGCGGCGGTAGCCATGCGCCTCGTAGATGGCAATGGCGCGCGTGTTGCTGACACGCACCTCCAGCCAGAGCCATTGCGCACCCAAGCTGCGCGCCCAGAGGGCCAGCGCGTCCAGCATGACGCGTCCCCAGCCCTGGCGCTGGTAATCGGGCGAGACCGTGATATTGAGCAGGTGGACCTCGTCCACGCCCTGCATGGCCACGTAGTAGCCCAGCAGCTCCTCGCCGGCCAGCAACACGCGCGCGTGGTAACCAGACTTCAGTGCATCCAGGAAGTTGCCACGGGTCCAGGGATGGGGGTAGGCGCGCTGCTCGACCTGCAGGACCTGTTCGAGCCGTGTTGCTCCGAGCGGCTCCAGGCGGGCTTCAACGGGTCTGAGGACAGCGCTCATGGGCGGGACGTCAGTGCCTTGGCGGCGGCACGCTCTTCGGTGGTCAGTGCCACTTTATCGCGGATGTAGAGCGGCAGGGCCAGCTCCGCAGTCACGGCG
>DNQP01000213.1:12043-29878 GCA_003500955.1 Curvibacter sp.
CACGGCGTTGCCCGCCGCCAACAAGGCCGGCGCCAGACGCAGCATGGCCGCTGCCGTGGGCAGGGCCTGCCAGCAGGGCATCGTGGCCGGCATCGGCAGGCGCTCGCCGTATTCGGCAAACACGTTGCCGGCCAATGCCTCGATGTCCTGCGCCTCGATCTGTTCGGGCTTGCAGAGGCGGACCTCGCCCTGCGCTTGCCAGCGACCATCGGCGTACTCATAGGGCGCGGCATACAGCTCGTCCATGCGGGCGTCGAGCAGCGCCAGCACGCGCAGGCGGGCGGCCTGCGGTGCCTGCTGCAGGCGCGCCTCCTCGGCCACGGCCAGCAGCGTGTCCACGGGCAGCAAGGGCACACCTGCCCCGAAGCCCAGACCCTGGGCGACGGCACAGGCCGTGCGCAGGCCGGTGAAGGAACCCGGGCCGCGACCGAAAGCGATCGCATCAAGCTGCTCGAACGCCAGGTCGGCCTCGGCCATCAAGACCTCGATGGCCGGGATCAGCGCACTCGAGGCCTGGGCACCGCCCGCGCCCGTGTGCTGCCAGACCCGCGCCTCACCGTCGACCGGACGCGTGCCGGCGATGGAAATCAGCTCGGTGCTCGTATCGAAAGCCAGCAGCTTCATGCCGTCTTCCTGACACCGAAGGTGATGCCCACGGTCACAAGCACCAGACCCGCCAGCAAGTTCCAGTACAGCGGTTCACCGAGGAAGATCACCGCGCCCAGCGCCGAGAGGCCGGGCACGAGCGCCGTGATCATGGTCGAGCGTACGGGGCCGAAGTATTCGATCATGCGTACGAAGGTCATGCCCGAGATCACCACGGAGCCCAGGCCCTGGAAAGCAAACTGGAACAGCAGCTCGGACCAGGGTGCGCTCGCCAGATGGCTCTGGATCACGCCCAGGCCCAGCAGCAGGGCATAGAAAGGCAGGTAGCTGAAGAGCGCGAACACGGTGATGGCCGTGGTCGCACGCACCGCATCAAGGCCATGGCGGCGCGCCAGCACACTGTAGCTGGCCCAGCTGAAGGCCGCGCACATGAAGAGCAGGTCGCCCTTCCAGACCTCGCCGCCGTCGAAGGCCTGCAGCAGGCTCGCGCCCCCCACGAGCAGATCGCCGCCGACGATGCAGGCCAGACCGATCATGCGCGCGGGCGTGATGCGTGTGCCCAGCACCAGCAGGGCCAGCAGGGTAGTCCACAGCGGCAGGCTGCCGGGCATGAGCACCGAGGCGTGCGCGGCCGGGGCGTAGAAGAAACCGGCGTAGGCCAGCAGCGCGTAGCCGAAGCCGCCGAACAGGCCGCAGAGCGCCGTGACCCTGAGGCCCAGCGGCGAGAGGCCGAAGAAGGATGAGGCCGTCGCCAGCCCTGCAGCGCGGTCACGCCGCACCAGCCACCAGCCCAGAGGCAACAGCACGACGCTGGCGCCGACGATGCGCGCGAAAGCGATGTCATAAGGCGTGAGCGAGCCCTGGGCCGAGGCACGGGCGATGACGATGAAAGCGGTCCAGATGCCGACGGTGATGACGGCAGCCGCGATGCCGATGGCGCGCGGTGACAGCCCCTTGAAGAAATGCATGCCCGCATTATCCGTGGCCAGGGTTAGACTCGCCCGCATGCCTGCGCTGCGCCCTGTCCTGCTCCTCGTTCTCCTGCTGTCCGGCCTGACCGCCACCGCCCGCGAAGCCCTGCCCCCTGCGGTGGCCCAGGCGCTGGCGCGAGCCCGCGTGCCGGCCGAGGCCGTGAGCATCGTGGTCGAGGAGGCGGGCGGCAAGGGCGGTCCCCTGCTGAGCCATCGCGCCCATGCATCCATGAATCCGGCCTCGGTGATGAAGCTCGTCACCACGCTGGCCGGGCTCGAGGCCCTGGGGCCCACCTGGACCTGGAAGACGCCGGTCTATATCGAGGGCACGGCGCGCGAGGGCACGCTCTACGGCAATGTCTACATTCAGGGCCAGGGCGACCCCAAGCTGGTGGCCGAGCGGCTCTGGCTGCTGCTGCGCCGCGTGCAGGGCCTGGATATCCGCAACATCGCGGGCGACATCGTGCTCGACCGCAGCGCCTTCGAGGTGCCGGCCGTCGACCCGGGCGAGTTCGATGGCGAGCCGCTGCGGCCCTACAACGCCGCGCCCGACGCCCTGCTGTTGAACTTCAAGTCCGTGCTCATGACCTTCGTGCCGGACCGCGGCGCGAACGCGGCGCACGTGCACGTCGAGCCCCCGCTGGCAGGTGTGGCCTGGCCCACGCATGTGCCGCTGCGCGAGAGTGATTGCAACGACTACCGCAGCGCACTGCGTGCCGATTTCTCCGACCCGCTGCGTCCGCGCTTCGCCGGCCGCTATCCCGCTGCCTGCGGCGAGAAGGTCTGGCCCCTGGCCTGGGCCGATCCGGCCAGCTACGGCCCGCGCGCCATCGAGGGCATGTGGCGCGCCATCGGCGGGCAGCTGCAGGGGCGGGTGCGCGAGGGCCGCGTGCCCGAGGGCATGGCGCCGGCCTTCGCGCTCGAATCGCCGCCGCTGGCCGAGCTGGTGCGCGACATCAACAAGTACAGCAACAACGTGATGACGCAGCAGCTTTTCCTCACGCTCAGCCTGCAGCAGCAGGGCCAGGGCACGGTGGCTGCCTCACGCGAACTGCTGCGCGCCTGGTGGCGCGAGCGCTTCGGCGCCGGCCAGGAGCCGCTGATCAGCAACGGCGCCGGCCTCTCGCGCGAGGACCGCATCAGCGCCGCCGCCCTCGCCCGCCTGCTGCAGTACGCCTGGACCTCGCCGCTGATGCCCGAGCTCATCAGCTCCCTGCCCATCAGCGGCCTCGACGGCACCCTGCGCCCCAGCCGCTGGCGTGCCGAGGGCAGCGCGCACCTCAAGACGGGCAGCCTGCGCGACGTGGCCTCGATCGCTGGTTATGTGCACGTCCCCGACGGCCGGCGCTACGTGCTCGTGGCCGTGGTCAATCACCCGAACGCCAACGCCGTGCGTCCCGCGCTCGAAGCGCTGGTGGAATGGACGGCGCGCCAGACCGGCCCCGCCCCCGAGAAAGTCTCGCGCAAGTCGCGCTGAACCCTGCACCCACCCCGCCATGAACGACCTGATCGGTTACCTTGCCGCGAGTCTGACCACGCTGAGCTTTCTGCCCCAGGCCCTGCACACCTTTCGCACACGCGACGTCAGCGGCATCTCGCTGGGCATGTACGCCACCTTCACCACCGGCGTGGCGCTCTGGCTGGTCTATGGCCTGTTGCTGGGCGCCTGGCCCCTGATTGCGGCCAACGGGCTCACGCTGCTGCTGGCCCTGGCGATTCTGGTGATGAAGCTGCGCTACGGGCGCAAAGACTGAGCGCTCAACTGGCGGCGGCGCGCTGCAGGCGGTCGCGCACCCCTTCCCAGTCCGTGGTCTGGGGTGGCGCTTCGACCCAGATCAGGTTCACACCCTGGGCGTCGAAATCGCGCAGCGCGGCAAACAGCTGCTGCGCGGCAGCCGCCGCATCGTCCGGCATGCGCCGGTACAGCAGGTTGACCGAGGGCACACGCAGGATGCTGCGCGCATAGACGGCGATGGTGGCCTTGCCGCCATCGAAGTCGCGACCCAGCACCTCCAGCGCCGTCTGCAGCGCCTTGCCATCCATGAGCCGCACCTTGGCCCGCGGCGCGTAATGCGCCTCCAGCGTGCCCGAGGCGCGGGGGGTGGGCGCGGCCAGCTCGTCCTTGTCGTGCAGGCGCTGGCCGCTGACGGCCTCGATCTGCTCGCGTGTGATGCGGCCCGGGCGCAGCAGCACGGGCACACCGCGCGTGCAATCGACGATGGTCGACTCGATGCCGACCTCGCAGGCACCGCCATCCAGGATGAGCAGTTCGTCGCCGAACTCGCCCTGCACATGCGCGGCCGTGGTCGGGCTCACGCGGCCGAACTGGTTGGCGCTGGGCGCGGCCACACCGTGCACACCGCGTGCACGCGCCGCCAGCAGCAGGGCATGGGCCACGGGGTGGGCGGGACAGCGCAGGCCGATGGAGTCCTGGCCGCCGGCCGCGGCCGCAGCCACCTCGGGACGGCGCGGCAGGATCAGGGTCAGCGGACCGGGCCAGAAACGCTGCAGCAGCGCGCGCGCAAAATCCGGCACCGCCTGCGCATAGTGGTCCACGCCCTGGGCGTCGGCCACATGCACGATCAGCGGATGGTCGCTGGGCCGGCCCTTGGCGGTGAAGATCTGTGCGACGGCGGCGTCCTGGTCGGCATCGGCTGCGAGACCATAGACCGTTTCGGTCGGCAGGCCCAGCAGCGCACCCGCACGCAGGGCCTCGGCGGCACGCTGCACGGCAGCCGGATCGCGCCCGTCGAGGATCATCGGGGCCGACTCCCTTCAGAAGGGCTCGATGCCCAGGATCTTGGCCGCGGCCAGGGCCGTGGAGCGCACCTCGTCCACCGTAGCGCCGGTGATGTTGAGATGGCCCATCTTGCGGCCGGGCTTGGCATCGAGCTTGCCGTAGAGATGCAGGTGGGTGCCGGGCAGGGCCAGCACACGGTCCCAGGGCGGTGTGCCGCCATGCGCGGCCCAGACGTCGCCGAGCAGGTTGAGCATGATGCTCGGGCTGTGCAGGCGCGGCTGCACCAGGGGCAGACCGGCCAGGGTGTGGACCTGCAGGTCGAACTGCGAGTGGTCGCAGGCGTCGAGGCTGTAGTGGCCGCTGTTGTGCGGGCGCGGCGCCATCTCGTTGACCACCATCGAGCCGTCCTGCAGCACGAAGAATTCCACGCAGAGCACGCCCACGTAGTTCAGGCCGGCAGCCACGGACTTGGTAGCCTCGATGGCCTGGGTGGCCAGCGCGGGCGCGATGTTGCCGGCGTAGACCTCGGTCACGGCCAGGATGCCCGCGCGGTGCAGGTTGCGCTGCACGGGGAAGTTGACCATCTGGCCGTCGGCGCCACGCGCGACGATGACCGAACACTCGGCCGCCAGCGGCAGCATCTGCTCGAGCACACAGGGCACGCGCTGGAGCTCATCCCAGGCGGCGACGAGCTCGGCGCGCGTCTTGACGCGGATCTGGCCCTTGCCGTCGTAGCCCAGGCGGGCGGTCTTGAGGATGCCGGGCAGCAGCGCCTCGGGCACGGCCGCAAGCTGTTGTGCGGTCTCGATCACCGCGTGCGGTGCCACCGGCACGCCGCAGCGCGTGAAGTGCGCCTTCTCCTGCGCGCGGTCCTGGGCGATGGCCACGGCCTGGGCGGCCGGTGCCACCGGGCGATGCGCGCCCAGGGTCAGCAGGGCCGGCGCGGGCACGTTCTCGAACTCGGTGGTGATGGCCGCGCTGCGCTGCATCAGCTGGGCCAGGCCCTGCTCGTCCAGGTAGGCGGTCTGGATGTGGTGGTGGCTGACCAGCCCGGCCGGGCTGGACGGGTCGGGATCGAGCACGGCGGTGAAGTAACCCATGCGCTGGGCCGCGTGCACGAACATGCGCCCGAGCTGGCCGCCGCCCATGACGCCCAGCGTGGCGGGCTGGCCATTGACGAGCGTGCCGGGAAGGATGGGGCCGCCAGTCATATGGCGGGCGGCAGGCTCATGCCACGCGCGGTGGCGGTCTGCTCGGCGCGGTAGGCGTCCAGCTTGACACGCAGCGCCGGGTCTTCGTTGGCCAGCAGGGCCACGGCGAACAGGGCGGCATTGGCTGCACCGGCCTGGCCGATGGCGAAGGTGGCCACCGGGATGCCCTTGGGCATCTGCACGATGCTGTGCAGCGAATCCACGCCTTGCAGGTGCTTGCTCGCCACGGGGACGCCCAGCACGGGCACCGTGGTCTTGGCGGCCAGCATGCCGGGCAGGTGGGCCGCCCCGCCCGCGCCGGCGATGATGGCCTTGAGACCGCGGCCAGCGGCCGCTTCGGCGTAGGCGAACATGTCATCGGGCATGCGGTGCGCCGAGACGACCTTGGCCTCGTGGCCGATGCCAAAGTGATGGAGAATCTGGACTGCCTGTTGCATGGTGTCCCAGTCGGAACTGGAGCCCATGACGACACCGATGAGTGTTTTCATCCCCGAATTTTACTTTCCCGCCCCGGATCGGCCCAAATGCTAGACATCACCACCGAAAACTTCGAGACCGAAGTCATCCACGCCTCTCTGTCCGTGCCCGTGCTGGTCGACTTCTGGGCTCCCTGGTGCGGTCCCTGCAAGTCGCTGACGCCCATCCTCGAAAAACTCGAGACCGCCTACGAGGGCCGTTTCGTGCTGGCCAAGATCAACTCCGACGAGCAGCAGGAGCTGGCCGCGGCCTTCGGCATCCGCAGCATCCCGACCTGCGTGCTGATGATGGGCGGCAAGCCGGTCGATGGTTTCATGGGCGCGCTGCCCGAAGGCAAGCTGCGCGAGTTCCTCGACAAGCACCTGCCGGGCGAGGAGCAGCTGCAGGCCCAGGCCGATGCCGAGGAGGCGCAGGAGCACCTGGAATCCGGTGACATCGCCAGTGCCCTGGCACGCATGGCCCAGGCCCTGCAGGCCGACCCGGCCAACGACGAGCTGCGCTACGACTACATCAAGCTGCTCATCGGCAGCGGCGATCTCAATCAGGCTGCAGCCCAGCTGGCCCCCACGCTCGCGCGCATCCCCGTGCCGCTCCCCTTCGAAGCCCTGCAGCAGTGGCTGAATGCGCTGGAGTTCGTGGGCAACGACCCGCGCGGCCAGTGGCCGCTACAGAAGTTCGACGAGGCCATCGCCGCCAACAAGCGCGACTTCGCCGCCCGCTTTGCCAAGGCGCGCGTGCTCATGGCCGCCAATGAATGGGTGGCTGCGCTCGACGAGCTGCTCGAGATCATCATGCGCGACAAGAAGTGGGACGAGGAAGCCCCGCGCAAGACCTTCGTCGCCATCCTGGAGCTGCTCACACCGCCCAAGCCCAAGCAGGCTGGCCCTGAAGTGAGCGGCAAGAGCGCTGGCGGCATCGAGCTGGCCGGGCACGCCACGGTGCAGCAGGACGAACAGGCCGCTCTGGTCTCGGCCTACCGGCGCAAGCTCAGCATGGCCTTGAACTGAGCAAGCCCAACCGATGCAAAACGGCACCCGAGGGTGCCGTTTTCTTTGCCGCTTGCGCGCTCAGGTCGTGAGCCGGGTCAGCGCCTCACGGTATTTGGCCGCGGTCTTGTCGATCACGTCGGCCGGGAGCTGAGGCGCCGGCGGCTTCTTGCCCCAGGGCTGGCCATTGACCATCGCGGTCTCCAGCCAGTCGCGCAGGAACTGCTTGTCGTAGCTCGGTGGGTTCGCACCCTCTTTGTAGCCCTCGACCGGCCAGTAGCGTGAGGAATCCGGCGTGAGCACCTCGTCCATGAGCACGAGCCGGCCCTGCTTGTCGAGGCCGAACTCGAACTTGGTGTCGGCGATGATGATGCCCTTCTTCAGGGCAATCTCGCTCGCGGCCTTGTAAAGGGCGATGGAGATGTCGCGGATCTGCGCGGCCAGCGCCGGGCCGATCATCTCGACCGTCTTCTCAAACGTGATGTTCTCGTCGTGCTCACCCACCTCGGCCTTGGCGGCGGGGGTGTAGATGGGTTCGGGCAGCTTGCTGGCGTTCTTCAGGCCCGCGGGCAGCTTGACGCCACAGACCGACTGGCTGGCCTGGTACTCGGCCCAGCCGCTGCCAGCCAGGTAGCCACGCACCACGGCCTCCACGGGGATGGGCTTGAGGCGCTGGACCAGCATGGCGCGGCCACGCACCTGGGCCACTTCCTGGGGCTGGACCACGCTCTCGGGGTTGTCGCCCGTGAGGTGGTTGGGGCAGATGTGGCCGAGCTGGCCGAACCAGAACAGCGCCATCTGGGTGAGCAGCTCGCCCTTGCCCGGGATGGGCTCGCCCATGATGACGTCAAAGGCGCTGATGCGGTCCGAGGCCACCATGAGGATGCGCTCCTCACCCACGGCGTAGTTGTCGCGCACCTTGCCGCGCGCGAGCAGCGGCAGGGAGGTGATGGAGGAGGTGTGCAGGGCGTTCGTCATGGGCGGCTCTGTAAACAAAAGGCCAAAAAGAAAAAGCCCGGCGCGCTGGACGCCGGGCCCGTGATTATCGCAAGTTCGCGATCGGGGAGGCTCAGTTCACCACCTGGGCCAGCTCGCCCTTGGCGTAGCGCTGGGCCATGATCTGCAGCGTGGCGCCCTTGACCTTGGCGCCCTGGCCTTCGCAGCCGAACTCCAGGTAGCGCGCCTTGCAGACCAGCTTGGCGGCCTCACGCGCGGGCTTGAGCCATTCGCGGGCGTCGAACTTGTCCGGGTTCTCGGCCAGGAACTTGCGCACCGCGCCCGTCATCGCCAGGCGGATGTCGGTGTCGATGTTGATCTTGCGCACGCCGTGCTTGATGGCTTCCTGGATTTCCTTGACGGGCACGCCGTAGGTTTCCTTCATCTTGCCGCCGTACTGGTTGATGATGGCCAGCAGCTCTTGCGGCACGGAAGACGAGCCGTGCATCACCAGGTGGGTGTTGGGGATGCGCTTGTGGATTTCCTTGACGCGGCTGATGGCCAGGATGTCGCCGGTGGGCGGGCGGCTGAACTTGTAGGCGCCGTGGCTGGTGCCGATGGCGATGGCCAGGGCATCGAGCTGGGTGGCCTTGACGAACTGGGCGGCTTCCTCGGGGTCGGTCAGCATCTGGCTGTGGTCCAGCTTGCCTTCGGCGCCGATGCCGTCTTCCTCGCCGGCGTCGCCGGTTTCGAGGTTGCCCAGGCAGCCCAGTTCACCTTCGACGGTCACACCGACCTTGTGCGCCATCTCAACCACGGTGCGGGTGACGTTGACGTTGTAGTCGAAGTCGGCCGGGGTCTTGCCGTCTTCGCGCAGCGAGCCGTCCATCATGACCGAGCCGAAGCCCAGGCCTATGGCGCCTTCGCAGACCTTGGGCGTGGTGCCGTGGTCCTGGTGCATCACCAGGGGGATGTGGGGATAGGCCTCGACCGCGGCCTGGATCAGGTGCTTGATGAAGGGCTCACCCGCGTACTTGCGGGCGCCGGCGCTGGCCTGCAGGATCACGGGCGCGCCGACCTCGTCGGCGGCGGCCATCACGGCCTGGACCTGCTCCAGGTTGTTGACGTTGAAGGCCGGAATGCCGTAGCCGTTGGCGGCAGCGTGGTCCAGCAGCTCGCGCATGGAGACGAGTGGCATGAGGATTCCCCTGGGAAAGTTGGTAACGGGTTGGTAACCCGCGATTTTACTGGGCTCCCAAGGCCAGCGGCCCGCCAGCGGGCGCTGCGTGGAGAAAATCCGTCACCAGCGTGGCCACCGGCGCCAGGAAGTTCAGCGGCCGCGCCATGGCGCCCAACACCGTGACGTGGCTCACGCTATCCAGCACATGGGTCTGGGTCGCGACCCCGGCCTGGCGCAGCCGCTGGTCCAGCGCCAAGGTGTTGCGCTGCGAGTTGACCAGGGCATCGCTGCGCGCGGCGATCAGCAAGGTACGCGGGGCCTGGGGTCCGGCATGCACCAGGGGCTGCGAATCGGCCGGCGTCGCCGGCCAGTCGAAGGCGCGCTGCACGGCCGGGATGCCGATGGGCAGGAAATCGTAGGGCCCCGCGATGCCGATCCAGCCCGCCAGGTGTTGCGGCCGCAGACCCACCTGGCCCAGCCAACGCGGGTCCAGAGCCAGCATGGCGGCGTTGTAGGCGCCCGCGCTGTGCCCCATGAGGTAGATACGCTGCGGGTCCGCGCCCAGCTCGACCGCGTGCTCCCAGGCCCAGCGCACGGCAGCGGCCGAATCCTGCAGGAAGGCCGGATAGCGCACCTGCGGGCTCAGGCGGTAATCCGCCACCAGGGCGACCACGCCGCGCGAGGCCAGGGCCTCGCCGACAAAGCGGTAGCTGGCGCGCTCGCCGCTGCTCCAGCTGCCGCCGTAGAAGAACACCACCAGCGGTCGGGCGCCCGTTGCGGCACCGGGCAGGGGCAGGTAGATGTCGAGCTGCTGGCGCGGGTCGCTTCCGTAGGCCGCCGAGGGACGGGCGAGGTAGCTGTCCTCGGGGACCAGCTGGTCCAGCAGGGCCGTGGTGGAGCAGGCGCCCAGCAGCAGCGGCAGCGTCAGGAGCGCCAGTGCGCACAGGCGCCGCCGCAGGGCGAGGGGGGTAGACAGGTCGTACATGCCGAGAGTACGCAGCCGGTGCGCCGCTGGATTCAGGCGGCCGGGCCCCGGGCGCCGCGGCCAGCCTCAGGCCACGCGGCAGATCTTGAGCATGTTCGTGCCGCCCGGCGCGCCCATGGGCTCGCCGCAGGTGATGACATAGATGTCCCCACTCTTCACGATGCCGCGGTCCTTGAGGTGCTTCTCGGCCTGTTCCAGGGCCGTGTCGCGGTCGGCGCTGGTGTCCATGAGCAGGGGGCTGACGTTGCGGTACAGGGTCATCTTGCGCTGGGTGGACACCTTGGGCGTGAGCGCGTAGATCGGGATATGGATGCGGTGGCGGCTCATCCAGAGCGCAGTGGAACCGGAATCGGTCAGCGCCACGATGGCCTTGGCGCCCAGGTGGTAGGCCGTGAACAGCGCGCCCATGGCGATGGACTGGTCGATGCGCTCGAAGGTCTTGCCTGAGAAATCGGCATCGAGCTTGACCTCTTCCGCCGACTCGGCCGCCAGACAGATGCTGGCCATCTCGACCACGGTCTCGAGCGGGAACTTGCCGGCCGCGGTTTCGGCCGAGGTCATCACCGCGTCCGAACCGTCGAGCACCGCGTTGGCCACGTCGCTGACCTCGGCGCGCGTGGGCATGGGGTTGTTGATCATGGACTCCATCATGTGGGTGGCCGTGATCACGGTCTTGTCCATCTCGTGTGCCATCTTGATCATGCGCTTCTGCAGCGCGGGCACGGCCGCATTGCCCACCTCGATGGCCAGATCGCCGCGCGCCACCATGATGCTGTCGCTGGCGCGCAGGATTTCCTCCAGCTTGGGGATGGCCTCGGCGCGCTCGATCTTGGCGATCAGGTGCGGCTTGTGGTTGTACTCGGCCGCCGCCACATTGCAGAGCTGACGCGCCATCTCCATGTCGGTGGCGTTCTGCGGAAAGCTCACGGCCACGTAGTCGGCCTGGAAACTCATGGCGGTCTTGATGTCCTCCATGTCCTTGGCCGTCAGCGCCGGCGCGGTCAGGCCGCCGCCCTTCTTGTTGATGCCCTTGTTGTTGGACAGCTCGCCGCCCTGGACCACCTTGCAGTGCACGGCCTGACCCTTGACAGCCTCGACCTCCATGATGATGAGGCCATCGGCCAGCAAAAGCACATCGCCGACCTTCACGTCCTGCGGCAGCTCCTTGTAGTCCAGGCCCACGGCGTTGGCATCGCCCAGTTCGGTGCGCGTCGCGTCGAGCACGAACTTCTGCCCGTTCTTGAGCTGCACCTTGTTGTCGGTGAATTTGCCGACGCGGATCTTGGGACCCTGCAGGTCCGCCATGATGGCCACCTCGCGCCCGGCGCGAGCGGCGGCCTCGCGCACCAGGCGCGCGCGGTCGATGTGGTCCTGGGCCTTGCCGTGGCTGAAGTTCAGCCGCACCACATTGACCCCTGAGCGGATCATCTGCTCGAGCAAGGCCGGATCACTCGAAGCGGGGCCCAGGGTCACAACTATCTTGGTCGCACGACGCGTCATGGTTTCGTCTCCTTGTAACTTAGTTTCGATTCTGGCATGAAAATGGTTACAAGCGAGCGACAACATGAAAACGGCCCCGGAGGGGCCGTTGTTGCAGTGGGACGCGGGAGCGGCTCAGGCCGCACGCTGGGCCAGGATCTCGAAGGCTGGCAGGGTCTTGCCCTCCAGCACCTCCAGAAAGGCGCCGCCGCCGGTGGAGATGTAGCCCACTTGGTCCGTGATGTTGAACTTGGCGATCGCCGCCAAGGTGTCGCCACCGCCAGCAATGGAGAACGCGTCCGAGTGGGCGATCGCCGCTGCCAGCATCTTGGTGCCGCCGGCGAACTGGTCGTACTCGAACACGCCCACCGGCCCGTTCCAGACGATGGTGCCGGCGTGGGCCACGATGTCGGCCAGCTTGGCCGCGCTCTTGGGGCCGATGTCGAGGATGCGGTCGTGCGGACCGACCTGGTCCGCGGTCACGAGGTTGGCGCGGGCCAGCGAGGACAGCTCGTCGGCGACCACCACGTCCACCGGCAGCGGCACTTCGGCGCCGCGCTCCTTCATCATGTCCATGACCTGCTGCGCCTCGCGCACCATCTCCGGCTCGGCCAGGGAGTCCCCGATGCGCTTGCCCGCGGCCAGCAGGAAGGTGTTGGCGATGCCGCCACCGACGATGAGCTGGTCCACGCGCGAGGCCAGGGTCTTGAGGATGGAGAGCTTGGTCGAGACCTTGGAGCCCCCGACGATGGCCACCAACGGGCGCTTGGGGTTCTGCAGCGCTTTGGAGATGGCGTCCATCTCTGCGGCCAGCAGCGGGCCGGCGCAGGCCACCTTGGCGTACTGGGCGATGCCGTAGGTGGAGGCCTCGGCACGGTGTGCGGTGCCGAAGGCGTCGTGCACGAAGATGTCGCAGAGCGCGGCCATCTTCCTGCTGAGTTCTTCGCTGTTCTTCTTCTCGCCTTTGTTCAGGCGCACGTTCTCGAGCATCACGAGCTGGCCCGGCGCGACCTGCACGCCCTCGGTCCAGTTGGCGACCAGCGGCACCTCACGACCCAGCAGCTCCGCCATGCGCTTGGCCACCGGTGCCAGGCTGTCCTCGGGCCTGAACTCGCCCTCGGTCGGACGGCCCAGGTGCGAGGTGACCATGACCGCGGCACCGGCGTCGAGGGCCATGCGGATGCAAGGCAGCGAAGCGCGGATACGGGTGTCTTCGGTGATGGCGCCCTGGTCGTCCTGCGGGACGTTGAGGTCAGCGCGGATGAAGACACGCTGGTTCTTGGCCTGGCCCTGCTCGCACAGGGTCTGGAAACGGATGAAGTTCATGATGGGACTGGAAGTTGGAGAACCGGAACATCCATCAGGCAAGCCGGGCGGATGCATCAGGCCCCGATTTTAGGTGAGGGCCGGTACCGCCCTACCAGCCCAGCCCCAGCCGCAGCGGCAGGTAGACCGCCATCCCGACCACGATGGTGCCCAGCATGGCCCAGCTGCTGCTGCGCTGCCAGAAGTACCAGGCCGCGCCGGCCGCGACGGCAAAGAGACGCGCATCCTGCCAGGTCTGCAGCAACTGGCCCTGGCTCATCACGATCTCGGGCACGATCACCGCGGCCAGCGCGGCGATGGGCGCGTACTGCAGGCCACGCTGGGCCCAATGCGGCAGGCTCCAGGGCTGGCTGGAGATGAAGAAGAAAGACCGCGTGATCACAGTCACCGCGGCCAGGCCCACGATGACGCCCAGGGTCCAGAGGTCGGTGTCATTCATCGCGCGGCCTCCTTTTGGAAGGGCGGCGTCTTCTCGAGCAGCAGGCACAAAGCCACGGCGGCGGCGATCGCGACCACGATGTTGAGCTTGAAGGGCAGGGCGAACACCGCCACGGCGGCCGCCCCGGCCACGCCGGCGGAGACGATGCGCAGCTGGCTGCTGGCCAGCGAGCAGGCCACGCCCAGCAGGGCCAGGATGCCCGCGAAGCCCAGGCCCCAATGCATGGGCACCGAGTGGGCCAGCAGGATGCCCAGCAGGCTGGCCACCTGCCAGCTGGTCCAGTTCACGGTACAGCCGCCCATCAGATAGGCGAGCTGGGACTGGCGCTCCTGCTCCGTCTGCGGCGGTTGATGGAAGCGCTTGGTGAACATCACGTAGCTGATGTCGGCCGTGACGTAACCCGCCAGCAGGCGCCAGCGCCGCGGCAGGTGCATGAGGTAGGGCCGCATGTGCGCGCTGAAGACCACGAAGCGCAGGTTCACACAAAAGCCGGTGGCCCAGATCACGAGCACCGGCGCGCCGGCTGCGATCAGTGGAATGGCCGCAAGCTGCGAACTGCCGGCGTAGACCAACAGCGTCATGGCCAAGGCCTCGACCAGGCTCATGCCCGACTTGATCATGGCCACGCCGGTCATCATGCCCCAGGCCGCCAGGCCCGGCGCCACCGAGCTCATGTCCTGCATGCCCCGGCTGAATTCCGGGTGTTTGAGCACCTGGCGCAAAGTGCCCATCGCTCAGGCCCCGAACACAGTGCCCACAGGCAAGGCCTGGCCGCGCAGGAAGTCGGCCGCGGACAGGCGCTTGCCGCCGGCACGCTGCAGCTCCGTCAGGCAAACAACCCCTAGCCCGCATTGCACGCGTATGCCATCGGCCTGGGCCGCCAGCACTGTGCCGGGCTTTGGGCCGCTGCCCCGCGTGGCCCCGTCAAGCTGCGCCTGCCAGAGCTTCAGCGCTTCGCCCTGCCACAGCGTGGCCGCGCCCGGGTTGGGGTTGAAGGCGCGGATGCGGCGTGCGATCGTCTGCGCCGGCTGCGTCCAGTCGAGTTGCGCCTCGGCCTTCTCGATCTTGTGCGCATACGTGACGCCCTCGGCGGGCTGCGCTGTGCGCGTGAGCCCGCCGCAGGCGGCGATTTCCAGCGCCTCGACGATGAGCCGTCCGCCGAGCACGGCCAGCTTGTCGTGCAGGGTGCCGGTGGTGTCGTTGGGTCCGATGGGCAGGCGCTCGACGAGCAGCATGTCGCCCGTGTCCAGGCCCGCGTCCATCTGCATGATGGTCACGCCGGTCTCGGCGTCACCCGCCTCGATGGCGCGATGGATGGGCGCCGCGCCGCGCCAGCGCGGCAAGAGCGAGGCGTGGATGTTGAGGCAACCGAGACGCGGCAGATCCAGCACCCAGGGCGGCAGGATCAGGCCGTAGGCGGCCACGACGATCACATCGGGTTGCGCTGCCTGCAGCGCCGCGCGCGCGGCGGCAGCTTCTTCTGGGTACTTGCCGTCCAGGCGCAGGCTAGGCGGCTGCGCCACGGCCATCCCGTGGGCCTGCGCAAACTGCTTGACGGGCGAAGCCTGCAGCTTCATGCCACGACCGGCGGGCCGGTCGGGCTGGGTCAGGACCAGGGGAACGGTGAAACCGGCGGCATGCAGCCTCTCCAGCGCCACCCGGGCGAACTCGGGCGTGCCGGCGAAGACGACTCTCAACGCTGCGCCTCGCGTTGGGCCTTGAGCATCTTGGTCTTGATGCGGTTGCGCTTGAGCGGCGACAGGTACTCGACGAAGACCTTGCCCATGAGGTGGTCCATCTCGTGCTGGATGCAGATGGCCAGCAGGCCCTCGGCCTCGATCATCTGCTCCTTGCCTTCGCCGTCGAGTGCACGCACATGCACGCGCTCATGGCGCTCGACGCCGTCGTAGATGCCGGGCACGGAGAGACAACCCTCGTCGTTGATCTTGGTCTCGGGGCTGGCCCAGATGATCTCGGGGTTGATCAGCACCAGGGGCTGGTCGCGGCCCTCGGAGACGTCGATCACGATCAGACGCTCATGCACGTTGACCTGAGTCGCCGCCAGGCCGATGCCGTGCGAATCGTGCATGGTCTCGAACATATCGGCGATCAGCTGCTTGATGCGCGCGTCCACGGCCTGCACGGGCTTGGCCACCGTGTGCAGGCGCTCGTCGGGAAAACAAAGAATGGGAAGCAGAGCCATAAATCCTCGTCAATGTCGCTATTTTCGCCACTTTTGGCCGGGCAGTTTGCAACAAAGTTCAGAAAACATTGCCCAATCAAGGGCTTGGGCGCAAAATCGCGCGTGATTTATTAAGTTTTCCGGGTGGAGCGGGCGGTCTGCCCGCGCCCGGAACCAGCCGGGGGCATCGTGAAGCAGCACTACATGACGACAAGCAGGATGGGAGTCAGCGCCCGTGTTTCCATGATCGTGGCCCTGGGCCTGCTGAGCCTGCCGGCCTGGAGCCGGAAATTCCCCAATCTGCCGATCTCGCAGGAGCAGCGGTCGACGGCCGACAAAGTGGCCCAGGCTGGCGTCCCCCTGTCCGAACTGGCCCCGGAAGCGCCTGACAGCTATGTGGTGAAGGCGGGCGACACGCTCTGGGGCATCTCCAAGATGTACCTCAAGAGCCCCTGGCGCTGGCCCGAGCTCTGGGGCATGAACATGGCGGAGATCCTCAACCCCCACCTGATCTTCCCGGGTCAGGCGCTCTACCTGATCAAACGCGATGGCCGCGCCCTGCTCAGCAGCACGCCTCCGGGTGCCGGCGGTGGTGAGCCCGCAACGGCGGGCGGCGGCATGGCCGCAGCCAGCACGGGCAGCAGCCGCGATGGCGACGCTGGCATCGAGACCGTGCGCCTGTCGCCCAGCATCCGCTACGAAGAGTACAAGACCCCGCTGACGGCCCTGCGCACCCGCGACATCGAGGGCTTTCTGGCCGAACCCCTGATCGTCGAAGAGGGCGAGCTGCGGCTGGCCCCGCGCATCGTCGCCGCTGGCGAGAACCGCGTGATCATCGGGCGTGGCGACCGCGTCTATGCCCGCGGCCCCGCCAACGCCCCGCTGCTGGACGACCAGCCCAAGCTCAAGCAATACCGCGTCTTCCGCGATGCCAAGCCGCTCAAGGACCCGGAAACCGGCGAAATCCTGGGCTACGAGGCCGAGTTCCTGGGCAAGGCCTTGCTCGCACGCAGCGAAGGCAGCACCGAAATTGCCTCCGCCGGCGGCAAGGTCGACACCGCCGTGGTGCCGGCCACCATCGACATCACCGCGGCGAAGAGCGAGATCCTCGTGGGCGACCGTATGGCACCCGAGCCAGCGCGCGAGTTCCTGAACTTCGTGCCGCGCGCGCCTTCGAGCAACATCACGGGCCGCATCGTCTCGATCTACGGCAACAGCACGGTGGTCAATGCCTCGCAGAACCAGGTCGTGGTGCTCAACCGCGGACGCCGCGATGGCATCCAGAGCGGCCATGTGCTGGCCATCCTCAAGGACGGCCAGCAGCTCACGGACCGGACCGATCCCGCGCGGCCGCTGATCAAGCTGCCCAACGAGCGCAACGGCCTGCTGATGGTCTTCCGTGTCTACGAAAAACTGTCCTACGGACTGATCCTCGACATCAACGATGCGGTCCGGGTCGGTGATCGGCTGGCCACCCCGCAGTAAGTCTGCGCACCCGCAGCGCACCACAGACCATGGAGCGTGAGGAGCTGGGCGCCTGGCTGCGCCTGAGCCTCACCCCCGGTCTCGGCAACACCAGCGCCCGCCGCCTGCTCGCGGCTTTCGGGCCACCCGAAACTCTGTACGCGCAGTCGCCCGAAGCCCTGCAAACCATCCTGACCCCGGCCCAGGTGGCCGCGCTGCTGCAGGTCCCGGAAGACTGGGCCCCGCTGCTGGACAGCACCTGGGCCTGGCTGCAGGCCGAGCCGACGGCGCGCACGGTGGTGACCCTGGGGGATCCAGCCTATCCCCAAGCCCTGCTCAACATCGAAGACCCGCCCCTGCTGCTCTACCTGAGCGGGCGGATCGATCTACCGCTGGACAGCGCGCGCAGCCTGGCCATCGTCGGCAGCCGCAATCCCACGCCCCAGGGCGCACTCAATGCGCGCCAGTTCGCCACCGCACTGGCCGAGCAGGGTCTGACCATCGTCTCCGGCCTGGCGCTCGGGATCGACGGCGCCGCCCACGAGGGTGCGCTGGCAGGAGCACGTGGCGCAGAACGCCTGGCCACCGTGGCTGTGGTCGGGACCGGGGCAGATCGGGTGTATCCCAAAAGCCACCATGCACTCGCCCACCGCATCAGCGAACACGGTCTCATCGTCAGCGAATACCCGCTGGGCACGCCGCCCCTGGCGGCGAACTTCCCGCGCCGCAACCGTCTGATCGCGGGGCTCTCGAACGCCACTCTGGTTGTGGAAGCGGCGCTGCAGTCAGGCTCGCTGATCACCGCACGCCTGGCCGCCGAACAGGGCAAGGAGGTGTTTGCCATCCTCGGCTC
>DNQP01000213.1:30189-32946 GCA_003500955.1 Curvibacter sp.
TGCCATCCTCGGCTCGATCCACGCCACGCAGTCACGCGGCTGCCATGCCCTGATCCGCCAGGGCGCCAAGCTGGTCGAATCGGCGCAGGACGTGCTTGAGGACCTGCCCGGCTTTGCCGCAGGCCTCTCGCCCGCGCCCGCGGCATCGGCGCCGTTGGACCCGGCCCCTGATGACCTGCTGCAGGCCCTGGGCATGGATCCCGTGAGTCTGGACGCCTTGCAGGCCCGCACCGGCCTGGACACCGCCCGCCTGCAGGTGCGCCTGATGGCGCTGGAGCTCGAGGGCCAGGTGGCCCGCCTGCCCGGTGGATTGCTGCAACGCCTGGTCCGCGGTTGACACAAGGCGCGGCGTGCACACGGCGCAACAGCGCCAGGATCACCGCCCATTTCCATCTGGTGCCTGCGGCGTTCTGCGCTATATTGAAGCCATGTTCGAAGTGCTTGTGTACGTGTACGAAAACTACTGGCGCGGCGATGCCTGCCCCGAACTGCCGCAACTTGAACGCAAGCTCAACGCCATCGGTTTCGACGCCGACGAGATCCGCGACGCCCTGCTCTGGCTCGACGGCCTGAACCTCGCGGCCCAGAGCACGCTCTGGCTCGATACCGGGCCCGAAACACCCCCCACCCCCACCGATCTGCCCCGCGGGCAGTCTGCCGACAGCTTGCGTGTCTACTCGGTCGCCGAGCAGAACCACCTGGGTGCCGAATGCCTGGGCTTCGTCAGCTTCCTGGAATCGGCCGGCGTGCTGCCGCCGCCCATGCGCGAAGTGGTGCTGGACCGCGCCATGGCCATCCCCGGCGAGCCCATGGCCCTGGACGACCTCAAGATCATCATCCTCATGGTCTACTGGAGTTTTGGCGAGGAGCCGGATGCGCTCATCCTCGACGAGCTCTACGACGACCATGCCGAGCGCCTGGCGCACTGAACCCATCCACCCGCAAGAGGAAAGGCCCCGCGTGCGGGGCCTTTTTGATGTCAAGCGACGAGGCGCTCCGGATTGGCCTCCAGCCGCGTGAGTGCCTCGCGCGTAGCGCGCACGGTCAGCGTCTCCTCTTCCTGCGGCAGCAGCAGGCCGGCCTGCAGGTAGGCGGCCAGACGGCCAGCCTGGATCAGGTAGCTGTGGCCGTCGCTGGACGCAAACAGGTTGAGGTGCTTGCGATCGCTGCGCCAGACAAACTGGACCTGGTTGACCTTGCCGTTGTGGTCCAGGGTGAACCAGGCGCCGGGTTGCAGTTCCTGCGCCCAGGCCACCATGGCCGGCGTGGGTTTGGAGCCGCCATTGGTCACCACCTCGATGGTCGAGGCGTCGATACCCAGCATCATCTCGATGCTCTCGGCGTCCAGCGGCAGATCGCCCAGGCCGTCCTCGCTCACGAAGTCTTCCAGATTGGCCAGACGCTGCGTCATGGCGTCGATCTGCGCCTGCGGGATGGCCTGGGTCTTGGACATGAAGGCATCGGCCATGGTGTCGCTGACGATCTTGATGTGCGCGTCCTGGTCCGTGGCCGACATGCCCAGCAACCCCATGCCGACACGCAAACGCTGCAGCAGCTGCGGCAGATCCTGGATCACACGGGCGCGATCGTTGCGGTTGGGCTTGGCGCTGGCCGACCAGACCAGATCGGCAGCCGCCTTCTTGAGCGCCACGGTCTCGGCGTCCTTGGGGCCCTTGCGCACCGCCGAAACCGCGAGCACCTCGGCCCAGACCTTGAACAGGAAGGTGCGGATCTCGTCGCGTACCGGGATGTCCTTGAGCAGGTTGCGCATCTCGATCGTGTACTGGATCGTGAGCGTCTCCTTCTGCTCGACCTGCTGCGCCACGCTCACGACCTTCTGCGTCGTTTGCTTGCCGGTCAGGTACTTGGAAAGAAACTTCTGGAACTCGTCATAGACGATCTGGAAGACGCGCTTGCCGGTCTCAGGGTACTGCTCGATCACCTGCACGATGCGCTTGATCTCCGCCTCCAGTGCGCTGCCCGAGATGCCCGTGGCGTCGAAGCCCAGCACGCAGGAGCCCATGCGGTCGATCAGCTGGCGCGCGGGGTGGTTGATGGAGCCGAAGAACTCGGGATCCCCCAGGGCCACGCGCAGCACCGGCATCTGCAGGCGCGCAAACCAGACTCGGATCGTGGTCGGGATGCGCTCCTCGGCCAGGATGGCCTGGAACATCAGGGCCACCATTTCGATGATGGCCTTCTCACTCTTGGTCTCGGCCTTCTTCTTCAGCTCGTCGGTCTTTTCGCGCAGCTTCTCCGCGACCTTGACCACGCCAGCCGGGCTGAAGTCTTCATAGACCGTGCCGGTCCCGCCGCCGCTTCCACCAGCGCCTGCGCCCGCGTACTGCGGCCGCTCGGCGATCGCTGCGGCCAGGGCTGGCGACGGAGGTTGGGCCGAGGTGGCGCTGAAATCACCGGCCCCCACACCGACCAGCAGGCGCTTGAGCTGACCAAACATGCCCTGGGCGCGACTGCGCGTGCGCGCCAGCGGCGTGGTCTGGGTCATCAGACGGGTTTCCTCATGGGTCCCGCCGTACTGGGATGGCCCGCCCTGGGCCATGGCCTGATGCATCTGGGCCGGCGTCTGGCCCAGCGCACCCGGCATGGAGCTGGTGCCCGCCGCTCCAGCCCCAGGCATACGACCGGATCTGGACGGCGGCGCGCCCGCGCCCCCGTCATCCCAACCCAGACGACCCCCAAACAGCTGGCCGCCACTGCGGCCCGCAGGCATGCCCGCCGGACCAGCCGGCTGCCCCG
>DNQP01000172.1 GCA_003500955.1 Curvibacter sp.
TGATGGCGCGCACGATGGCCGCGTCGTCGGGGTTGCGCGCGAGGTCGCGTACAAAGCCCTGGTCGATCTTGAGTTTGTCGACGTCGAAGCGCTTGAGGTAGGACAGGCTGGAATAGCCGGTGCCGAAGTCGTCGATCGAGAACTTGACGCCCAGCTGCTTGAGCTGGCGCACCGCGGCCAGCACGGCCTCGGCATCGTGGATCATGATGGATTCGGTCAGCTCCAGCTCCAGCAGGCGCGGCTCGAAGCCGGTGCGCTGCAGGACGCGGGCAATCGCGGTCTGCAACTCGCCGCGGCGGAACTGCACGGCCGACAGGTTGACCGCCATCACCAGGGGCGGCAGGTCCTGTGCGCGCCAGGCCATCGCCTGGCGGCAGGCCTCCTGCAGCACCCATTCACCGATCGGCACGATCAGGCCCCCATCCTCGGCCAGCGGGATGAAGCGCGCCGGCGGAATCAGCCCGTCTTCCGGATGGCGCCAGCGCAGCAGGGCCTCGACCCCCACGACACGGCCGCTGTGCAGGGCGATCTGCGGCTGGTAGTGCAGCTCGAACTCGCCGCGGTCCAGGGCCCGTCGCAGGCCGTTCTTGATCCGCAGATGCTCGACGGCCTCCACGTTCATCTGCTCGTCGAAGAAGCGGTAGTGGTTGCGTCCCGCATCCTTGGCCCGGTACATCGCCGTGTCAGCCTTCTGGTGCAGGGTCTCGAAATCGCGCCCGTCGTCCGGGTACAGCGCCACCCCGATCGAGGCCGAGGTGGCTAGCTCATGACCGTCGATGAGAAAGGGCGCCTGCAGGCGCTCACGGATCTTCAACAGCACGGGCACGATGGCCTCGCTACCGCTGAGGTCGGACAAGACGATGAGGAACTCGTCACCCCCCTGCCGGCTGATGGTGTCGGTCTCGCGCACGCACTCGCTCAGGCGCAGCGCGATTTCCTTGAGCAGGGCATCCCCCACGGCGTGACCCAGCGAGTCGTTGATGGTCTTGAAGTTGTCCAGATCCAGGAACAGCAGGGCCAGGCGCCGCTGCGTGCGCTCGGCATGCGCCACCGCCTGGCTGAAGCGGTCCTGCAGCAGCAGGCGGTTGGGCAGGCCGGTGAGCACGTCGCGGTAGGCCAGGAACTCCACCTGGCGCTCGGCGGACTTGCGCGCCGTGATGTCGGCCGCAATCGCCAGATAGCCGTTGATCGCGCCGCTGGCATCACGCAGCGGCGCCAACGTGGTGCTCAGGTCGAACAAGGTGCCGTCGGCCTTCTGCCGCTGCACCTCGAGATCGAGGATGCTCTCGCCCCGCAGCACGCGCTCGCGCAACTCCACGGTCTCGCGCTGCCGCCCCACCGGCACGCTGAGCAAGGGGCGCCCCAGGACCTGCTCGGCACGCCAGCCGAACAGCTTCTCGGCCGCGGGATTCCAGGCTGTGACGATGCCTTCGCGGTCGCGCGTGTAGATGGCAAAGGGCGAGGAGCGGATGATGGTCTGGTTGAGCTGCTTTTCAGCCTCGAGCGTGCGATAGGCCTGTTCCAGCGCCAGCGTCGCGACGGTCTGGCGCTGCCAGGAGCGGCGGATCAGCCAAGCCACGGCCAGACTGGTGAGCAGGAACAGCAGGGCCACACCGATGGCCTTGTTCACCTCGTCGCGCCAGCCGGCCAGGTAATCATCCTCGGCAAAGCCGATCACCAGATACAGATCCGTGCCGGTGATGCGGCGAAACGAAGAAGTGCGCTGGATGCCATCGACGATGGAGCGCGCCTTGTAGACACCGCTGCGCTGGCCGCTGCTGACGCGCTGGCGCAACTCGGGCGAGCCGAAAGGCATGCCCACGGCCTCGGCCACCCCCTCCGGCGAGGGGTGGCGCACGACCAGACGGAAATCCGCATCGAAGACCGTGAAGGAACCACTGGTGCCGAACTGCAAGGGGACCAGGCGTGCGATGATGTGTTGCAACGGCAGCGAGCCCTGGACCACTCCCAGAAATCGCCCATCGGGTGCGCGCAGGCCACGCGCCAGATTGATGACCCATTTGCCACTGAGACGGCCTTTGACAGGCTGGCTCACGACGAGGCCGACCTCGGCATCGTCGCGCAGGCGGATGAAATAGTCGCGGTCTGCAATATTGACACGGGTCCGACTCGTGACTCCCGTCCCTTGGCTCAGATCTCCCCGCGCATCGGCCACACGCAGACCGTCGAGCTCAGGCAGGCGTCGCAGCTTGTCCTCGATCAGCGTGTTGATGCGCGCGCTGCCATCGGCGCGCAGGACCTCGTCGCCCACGGCCAGCAGGGCAAGATCTATCACCCGCACCGATGCGGCGATGTCCTGCTCCATCAGGTGGGAGAGGTTGTCCACCACCACGGCAGCCTGTTCCTCGAAGCGCATGCGGCTCTGATCCAGAGCCCAGACCACGAAACCGACGAGGACCAGGTTGAGCAGGACCACAGCCAGCCACAGGCGCGGCAGGAAGCCGAGGGCGGCCGACTTCTCGCGGAGGGACTCAGGTGCAGCAGAGGTCATGAAGGCAGGGCCTGGCTCTGGTCGGCCCGGCGCCTGCACTCATTTTGGGCATGTGCCCTGCCCCGCGCAAGCCCAAAGCAAAGGCCCCGGGGCAGGGTTTGCCCGCGGGGCCTCGGCAGGGAATGCTGCTCAGCCTTGCATGTTCTGCAGCGCGGCGATGCGTTGCTCGATCGGCGGGTGCGTCGAGAACAGCTGGCCGATGCCACCGGCAATGCCCATGGCGGCCATGCTCTTGGGCAGCTCGGCGGTGTGCAGGCCACCCAGACGCGCCAGGGCGTTGATCATGGGCTGGCGACGACCCATGAGCTGGGCGGCACCGGCGTCGGCACGGAACTCACGCTGGCGCGAGAACCAGGCCACGATGATGGCGGCCAGGAAACCCAGCACGATGTCCATCACGATGGTGGTGACGAAGTAGCCGATGCCCGGGCCGGAGTTCTCGGAATCCCCCTTGCGCAGGAAGCTGTCCACGGCATAGCCGACCACGCGGCTGATGAAGACCACGAAGGTGTTCATCACGCCCTGGATCAGCGTCATGGTGACCATGTCGCCGTTGGCGATGTGGGCCACCTCGTGGCCGATCACGGCCTCGACCTCTTCGCGCGTCATGTTGCGCAGCAGGCCGGTGGACACGGCGACCAGGGCCGAGTTCTTGAAGGCGCCGGTGGCAAAAGCGTTGGGGTCACCTTCGAAGATGCCGACCTCAGGCATGCCGATGCCGGCCTGGTCGGCGAACTTGCGCACGGTGTTGACGATCCAGGCCTCGTCGGGCGTCTGCGGCTGCTCGATGATCTGCACGCCCGCGCTCCACTTGGCCACGGGTTTGCTGATCAGCAACGAGATGATGGCGCCGCCAAAACCCATGATGAGCGCGAAACCGAGCAACATGCCCAGGTTCAGGCCATTGGACGTGAGAAAGCGGTTGACACCCAGCAGGCTGGCCACGATGCCCAGCACAACCACCACGGCCAGGTTGGTCAGGACGAACAGGATGATGCGTTTCATGGTTTCCTTCAGGAACAGTCCCATACAGCGGGACCGATGGCGCGAATGGTAAGGGCGAAAAGACCGAAATCAAGCACCGCCCGGCATTCCCACTGCCGGGTGTAGCGAATTGCCCCTCATGACGCGAGTGAACGCTCGCGCCGGGGGCGAAACACCTGCGTGTCGGCATAGAAATCCACTGCCTCGTTGGCCGACCACCAGCCCGGCACACCGAGCACAGGCAACGCCTGGAAAGGCTTGCGCGCCAGGCGCCCCGCATCCAGGTCCTGCGCCAGCCAGGCATCGAGGTCCTGGGCAGCCAGCCCCGGCGGTACACGGTAGACATGGGCCGTGATGTCCTTGCGGGGCTGCACCAGCTTTTCGAGCAGCGCATGGCCGAACAAGGTCAGCTGCACCTGGGCCCATTGCGCACGCAGGTCGATGAGCAGCCGCCGCCAGTCCCGCGCGTCCAAGGCCTCCCAGAGCACCTCGGGCGCCTGCAAGAGGGCGGCATTCTCGTCAAACAACGTGGCTGCGTCGCGCAACGGGCCGCGCTCGGCGCGGATGCCGTCTGCCGCGATGGCCTGGGCCTGCAACTGATTGAGCCGGCGCTTGGTCTGAGGGAAGCGCAGCCAGGCCAGGCCGTTGAAGAAATCGTGCAAGCCCTCGCGCGTGGGCACCTGCCCGGTCTCGAAGATGTAGCGTTCGTAGGCCACGCCGTCCGGCAGCATCTCCTGCGGCACGAAACGCTGCGGGCCACCAGCCATATCCAGCACGTCGGCATTGCTGCGCCCGGCGAGCACCGCCTGCGCCAGAGGCTCACCCACCGCCCGGTAGGGCCCCAGCCAGGGCGCGTCCCAAAGGATGTGCGCTAGACCATGCGCCACGGCAGCGCCTCGCCTGCGCGCAGCGGCTTGAGCTCGGCTTCGCCGAAGGCAAAGCTCTCCGGCGGCGTCCAGCGCTCGCGTCGCAGCGTGATGGTGCCGCGGTTGCGCGGCAGGCCGTAGAAGTCGGCGCCGTGGAAGCTGGCGAAGCCCTCGAGCCGGTCCAGCCGGCCCACGCTGTCAAAGGCCTCGGCGTACATCTCGATCGCCGCGTGCGCGGTGTAGCAGCCAGCGCAGCCGGTGGCGTGCTCCTTCAGATGCGCCGGATGCGGCGCGCTGTCCGTGCCAAGGAAGAACTTGGGGCTGCCGCTCGTCGCCGCGGCCACCAGGGCCTGGCGGTGCGTCTCGCGCTTGAGCACGGGCAGGCAGTAGTAGTGCGGGCGGATGCCCCCCGTGAAGATGGCGTTGCGGTTGTAGAGCAGGTGGTGGGCCGTGATGGTCGCGCCGGTGTAGGGGTCGCTCTCCATCACATACTGCGCGGCTTCCTTCGTGGTGATGTGCTCGAAGACGATCTTGAGCTCGGGGAAGTCGCGACGCAGGGGCTGGAGCTGCTTCTCGATGAAGACGGCCTCGCGGTCGAAGAGATCGATCTCGGGGCTCGTGACTTCACCATGCACGAGCAGCAGCAGACCCTCGCGCTGCATGGCTTCGAGCGTCTTGTAGGTCTTGCGGATGTCGGTCACGCCCGCATCGCTGTTGGTCGTGGCACCGGCCGGGTAGAGCTTGCAGGCGACCACCCCGATGGCCTTGGCGCGCTCGATCTCCTCCGGCGGCAGGTTGTCGGTCAGGTAGAGCGTCATCAGCGGCTCGAAGTCCACGCCAGCGGGCACGGCGGCGCGGATGCGGGCGCGGTAGTGCGCGGCCTCGTTGGCCGTGGTCACCGGCGGCTTGAGGTTGGGCATGATGATGGCGCGGCCGAACTGGCGCGCCGTGTGCGGCACGACGGCGGCCAGGGCGGCACCGTCGCGCACGTGCAGATGCCAGTCGTCGGGGCGGGTGAGGGTCAGCGTGTCCATGGCGTGATTGTCGCACCCTCCCCCAGCGCCGCTAGCGCAGGTAGTCGCCACTGGCCTCGGGCTGGTAGAGGATGCGCACCAGGCGCAGCGCATGGCGGCGGCCGTCGGGCGTCAGCCACTCGGCCGTTTCCCCCTCTTCGAGCCCCAGCAGGCTGGTCCCGGCCGGGGAAAGCACGGAGATCCGGCCCTGGGCCGGATCGGCGTCTATGGGGTAGCTCAGGGTCAGTTCCTGGCGGGTGCCGCTGGCAGGGTCCTCCACCAGCAGATGGCTGTGCATGGTGACCACCTGCGGCGGCAGCTCGCGCGGGTTCATCAACTCGGCGCCCTGCAGCAAATCGCTCAGGGATTCGGGCACGCCGCGCTGCGGCAGCAGGCGCAGGATGCGGGCATGGTCGAGCTCGCTCATCAGGCGGGCGGTATCGGAATGGGACATGGAAATGCTCCGGAAGAAGCCCGGGCCAGCCGGGCCGGCGCCTGAGGCGGCCCGGTGATCCAGTGTCGGCGCGAAAAAGGGGAGGAGGTGGATCGCCGGGCTCAGGACTCTGCCTGCGGCAGCAGGCAGGGCGTCCAGGCACGCGCCTGCGGCGCCTGCAGAGAGCAGGCGCGCAGCATGGACATGCGGGCGTCGGAGCACATGAGGCCGATTGTAGGCTCAGTGCTGCAGGATCTTGTTGAGGAAGTCCTTGGTACGCGGCTGCCGGTTCTCGGGGTGGCCGAAGAACTCGTCCTTGCTGCAGTCCTCGAGGATGCGGCCGCCGACGTCGATGAAGATCACGCGGCTGGCCACCTTGCGCGCAAAGCCCATCTCGTGCGTGACCACCATCATGGTCATGCCTTCCTTGGCCAGGGTCACCATCACGTCCAGCACCTCGCCCACCATCTCGGGGTCGAGCGCCGAGGTCGGCTCGTCGAAAAGCATGACGATGGGGTCCATGGACAAGGCACGGGCAATGGCCACGCGCTGCTGCTGGCCGC
>DNQP01000237.1:0-721 GCA_003500955.1 Curvibacter sp.
ATCTTCGAAGAATTCAAGGGCACGGGCAACTCTGAAATCCACCTGGACCGCCGCCTGTACGAAAAGCGCGTCTTCCCCTCCATCCAGCTCAACCGCAGCGGCACCCGCCGCGAAGAGCTGCTGCTGCAGCCCGAAATCCTGCAGAAGACCCGCATCCTGCGCCAGTTCCTCTACAACATGGACGAGATCGAGTCCATGGAGATGGTGCTCAAGCAGATGCGCGCCACGAAGAACAACAACGAGTTCTTCGACATGATGCGCCGCGGGGGCTGACGCCACGCGCAAGTCCTTGATTTTTCTGTATAATCTCGCGTTTTCGGCGGAAAGTAGTCTGGAATAGGCCGGGCCGGCTCCCGCAGATGAGGAAGAAATCATGAAAGAAGGCATTCACCCCAACTACCGCGACGTGTGCTTCCAGGACATGTCCAACGGTTTTAAGTTCGTGACCCGTTCCTGCGCCAACGCCAAGGAAATGATCAAGATGGAAGACGGCCGTGAACTGCCGTGGATCAAGCTGGACACCACGAGCGAGTCGCACCCCTTCTACACCGGCACCCAGAAGTCGGTGGACAACATGGGCGGTCGCGTCGAGAAGTTCCGCAACCGCTTCGGCAAGAACGCAGTCGCCAAGTAATCCGGCCTCCGTCGTTCAGCCCAGGGCAGCCCGGTTCACCGCGCTGCCCTTTTTATTTCCGGATCCATACCCGCCTCTGGCATCATC
>DNQP01000237.1:1030-11747 GCA_003500955.1 Curvibacter sp.
CCCGCCTCTGGCATCATCGCCGCCGTGAACCAGCCCAGTCCCGCCATCGTTCCCCAGGGGGCCGTACGCCGCCTGCCGCACCTCGCGCTCTGGCTCTTTGCCCTGGCCTATGTGCTGCCCGGCTTCATCGGCCGCACGCCCTGGCGCAGCGCCGACATCACGGCTTACGGCTACATGGCCGAGCTGGCTGCGGGCCGCACGCCCTGGCTGACCCCCACCCTGGGCGGCATGCCGCCCGACGTCGACGGCCTGCTGCCCTACTGGCTCGGCGCCTGGGCCCTGCAGTTGGCACCGTCCTGGATCTACCCCGGCTTTGCGGCCCGCCTGCCCTTCATCGCCCTGCTGGGCCTGGCCCTGATGGCCGTCTGGTACGGCATCTACTACCTCGCGCGCAGCCCGCTGGCCCAGCCGGTGGCCTTTGCCTTCGGCGGTGAAGCCCGGCCCAAGGACTATGCCCGCACCATGGCCGATGGCGGCCTGCTGGCCTTCATCGCCAGCCTGGGCCTGGCCCAGCTTTCCCACGAGACCACGCCGGCCGTGGCCCAGCTGTGCTTTGTGGCGCTGAGCTTCTACGCCTTCGCCGCCCTGCCCTACCGGCGCTGGACACCGGCACTCGCCGCGCTGATCGGCCTGAGCGGTCTCACGCTCTCGGGTGGCCCGTCCATGGCCCTGCTGCTGGCGCTCGGCGGCATCCTGGCCCATGTGCTGGACCGCACGCAGGCACAGGAGGAGCCCCGCCGGCACCGCCAGGGCCTGTGGCGGCTGATCGCGCTCACGGTCTTCATCGCCGTGCTGGCCACGGTGCTCGACCTCTGGCGCTGGCGCCTCGGCCTGCCCGCCAGCGCAGGCTCCTGGCAGAGCCTGGCGCGCCTGCTGCTGTGGTTCACCTGGCCGCTGTGGCCCCTGGTGCTGTGGACGCTGTGGCGCTGGCACCGCCAGCTCTTCGACCTGCGCCCCAGCCGGCACCTGTCGCTGCCGCTGTGGTACGCCCTGATCACCCTGGGCGCCACCGTGCTCACGCCGGCCAGTGACCGCGCCCTGCTGCTGGCCCTGCCGGCCCTGGCCACCCTGGCAGCGTTCGCCCTGCCCACCATGAACCGCAGCGTCTCGGCCATCATCGACTGGTTCACCCTGCTCTTCTTCACAGGCTGTGCCGTCGTGATCTGGGTGGTCTGGGTCGCCATGCTCACCGGCACACCGCCCCAGCCCGCGGCCAACGTCGCCAAGCTGCTGCCGGACTTCGAGCCGCGCTTCATCATCCTGCCCTTCATCTTCGCGACGATCGCCACGCTGGCCTGGGGCTGGCTCGTGAAGTGGCGCATCGGCCGCCACCGCGCGGCACTCTGGAAAAGCATGGTGCTGCCCGCGGGCGGTGCGGCCCTGTGCTGGCTGCTGCTGACCACGCTGTGGATGCCGGCCCTCAACCATGCACGCAGCTATGCGCCGCTGGTCGAGCGCGTAGTCGAGGCGGTCGAGCCCTCGGACTGCCTGGCCTGGTTCGGCCTCTCGCGCAGCCAGCTTGCGGGTCTGCAGTTGCACAGCGCCTTGCGGCTGGAGCCCTTGAGCGACAGCGCGCGCTGCGACTGGGCCGTGATCGACCGCGATATCCAACGTCAGACGCCTGAGATCGTCAACGCCGCCCTCTGGGAGCGTGTCGCCGGCCTGGACCACCCGCGCCCGGGCGATGAAGGCCTGGTGCTCTTCCGCCGCCTGCCCGCTGCACAGACACGCTGAGTCCGTGGCCGAGTTCCGCACCATCACGCGCCACGCCGGCACCGTGCTGGCCGGCCAGCTGGCCACCATGGCCTATGGGGTGACCGACACCATCGTCGCCGGCCGCTATGCCGAGGCCTCGCTGGCCGCGCTCTCGGTCGGCTCGGCCCTGTACATGAGCGTGTACGTGGCGCTCATGGGCGTGCTGCAGGCCCTGCTGCCGGCCTGGTCCGAGCTGCATGGCGCACGCCAGCCCGAACGTCTGGGCCATGCCTTCCGCCAATCGCTCTATCTCTGGGCCGGTCTGGTCACCCTGGGCATGGCCATCCTGCTCAACCCCGATCCGCTGCTGGCCTGGGCCGATGTCCCCGAGGCCCTGCGCGGTGAAGTGCGCGCCTATCTGGGCGTGCTGGCGTTGGCCCTGCCGGCGGCCCTGGCCTTCCGGCTCTACAGCACGCTCAACCAGAGTCTGGGCCACCCCCAGCTCGTCACCTGGCTGCAGCTGGGCTCGCTGGCCCTCAAGGTGCCGCTCTCGATCTGGTTCACCTTCGGTGGCTGGGGCCTGCCCGCACTCGGTGCGCCCGGCTGCGCCTGGGCGACGCTGCTCGTGCATCTGGGCATGCTCATGCTGGCGCTGTGGCTGCTGCGTACCCGCCCGCTCTACACGCCCTATGCCCTCTGGCAATGGCCGGGACGACCCGACGGCAAAGTGCTCGGCCCTTTGCTGCGCCTGGGCGTGCCCAGCGGCCTGAGCATCCTGGTCGAGGTCACGTCCTTCACGCTGATGGCGCTCTTCATCGCGCGTCTGGGCACCACGGCGGCAGCGGCGCATCAGATCGCGGCGAATCTGGCCGCCGTGCTCTACATGGTGCCGCTGGCCATCGGCATCGCCAGCAGCGCGCGCACCAGCTACTGGTTGGGCGCGGGCCAGCCCGCGCGCGCGCGCCACGCCGTGGGCGTGGGCTTCGGCCTGGTGGCGGGCAGTGCCGTGCTGCTGGCGCTGACGCTGGTGCTGGTGCGCGCACCCTTGGCGGGCGTCTACGCCAGCAGTGCGGAGGTCGTGGCCCAGGCCGTGCCCCTGCTGCTCTGGGTAGCGCTCTACCACCTCTTCGACGGCCTGCAGGCCCTGGGCGTCTTCGTGCTGCGCTGCTGGCGCATCACGCTGACACCCTTCGCGATCTACGGCGTGCTGCTCTGGGGCTTGGGACTGTACGGCGGTTATCGGCTGGCCTACCAGGGCCTGGGGCCCTGGCCCGCGCTGCAGACACCCGCGGCCTTCTGGATGGCTGGCTCGGCCGCACTGGCACTGGCCGCGCTCACCTTCTGGCTCATGGTCTGGCAGGTCCTGCAGCGCGATAAGTGAAGCACCTCCAGGCGACGCGCACTGCGTGTCGCTCCGCGACCTTCCTCCAGGGGGCGACGCCAGTGGCCCGGCCAGGCCGGTTCCACGGCGTCCTGCGCCAGAGCCCGTCAACCGAGATTTTTTAGACCGCTTCCAGCGCTGCGGGCTGGTCGATAAGGCGCAGGCGGCTGGCCGGGAAGACGATGGCAAAGCGTGAGCCCTTGCCCAGCGTGCTCTCGATCTTGAGCTCGGCGCCATGGCGCTGGGCCACGTGCTTGACGATGGCCAGTCCCAGGCCCGTGCCCCCGGTGTCACGTGAACGGCTGCGGTCCACGCGGTAGAAGCGTTCGGTCAGGCGCGGGATGTGCTCGGACGCGATGCCCGGCCCGCTGTCCTGCACCCAGAACTCGCCGCGGCCATCCTCATGCAACAGCCAGCCACAACGCACCGTGCCGCCGGCCGGCGTGTAGCGCACGGCATTGCTCACCAGATTGGAGAGCGCGCTGTGCAGCTCGCCCGGCGTACCGGCCAACTCACACGCAGGCGCAGGGCCAAAGTCCAGCACCTGGGCCGGGCCGGTCATGGGCGGATTGAGCACCGCCGAGAGCGACTGCGCCTCCTGCTGCAGCTGCCCCATGAGACTGGCCAGCGACGTCCATTCGCCTGCACCCGGCAGGGGACTGCCTTCCAGCCGCGAGAGCGTGAGCAGGTCGCTGACCAGCGACTGCATGCGCCCAGCCTGCTGCGCCATCAGGTCCAGGTAGCGTGCGCGCTCGCTGGCCTCCAGCGGCAGGGTCTGCAGGGTTTCGACGAAACCGGAGAGCACCGTCAAGGGCGTGCGGATCTCGTGCGAGACGTTGGCCACGAAGTCGCGCCGCATGGCCTCGGCCTGCTCGAACATGGTGATGTCGCGCGAAAGCAGCAGGCGACGACCCTGGCCATAGTCGTGCAGCTGCACCGAGATGCGCACTGGATGCGAACTGCTGTGCAGGCGTCCCAGCATGGTGACGCTGCGGTGGTAGTCGCCGGCCGCGACATAGGCCGTGAAGGCCGGATCGCGCACCAGGTTCACAAGGTGTTGCAACAGGTCCCGCTGGGGATCGAGACCCAGGTGCGAAGCCGCGGTCTGGTTGAACCATTCGATGCGGCCGCTGGCGTCCAGCAGCACCACGCCATTGGGCGAGGCCTGCAGCGCGGCCAGGAAATCCTGTAGGCGTCGTTCACTTTCGCGCGTGGCCTGCTCACGCACACGGGCCGCGCGGCGCACACGCTCGGCCACCGTGCCCCAGAGGCCCAGCTTGAGCGGGACCTCCGACAGATTGTCATCACGCAGCCACTGCAGCACGCGCAGACCCCGCGTGAAGTCCCAGAGCACCCAGATCGTGCCCGCGGCCAGCATGCCGGCCAAGGCGCCGCGAATCTGGAGCGACTGCGGTGCCAACCACACACCCAGCACCCCGCCCAGTCCCTGGAGCAGCAGAAAGGACAGGATGCGCAGCAGCATGTCAGGAAGGAGGATGCCCGAGCAGCGCGGATTCAGCCGCGCGCCGGCGTAGCCGTGCTCATGGCTTGCGCCGAGAGGCGGTAGCCCGCGCCGCGCACCGTCTCCACCATGGCCGCCGCCTCACCCAGGGCTTCGCGCAGGCGCTTGATGTGCACGTCCACCGTACGCTCCTCGATGAACACATGGTCGCCCCAGACCTTGTCGAGCAGCTGGCCGCGGCTGTGCACGCGCTCGGCATGGCTCATCAGGTATTGCAGCAGCTTGAACTCCGTGGGACCGAGCTTGAGCGACTGGTCGGCGTAGCTCACCCGGTGTGTCGCGGTGTCGAGCTTGAGCTGACCGATCTCCAGCGTCACCGTGCTCTGCTCGGGGGCGCGGCGGCGCAGCACGGCGCGGATGCGCGCCAACATCTCCTTGGTGGAGAAGGGCTTGGCCATGTAGTCGTCGGCACCCGCATCGAGCCCGGCCACGCGGTCGGCCTCGTCGCCACGCGCGGTCAGCATGATGATGGGCACGGCCTTGGTCCGCGGGTCGGCGCGCCAGCGCCGCGCCAGTGTCAGGCCACTGGCACCGGGCAGCATCCAGTCCAGCAGCACCAGATCCGGCAGCATGGCATCGATCTCGCGCTGCGCGCTGTCGCCGTCCATGGCGAGCGTGGGCCGGAAACCGTTGTGGCGCAGGTTGACGGCGATCAGCTCGGCGATCGCCGGCTCGTCCTCGACGACCAGAACCGCGGGCTGCTTCATTTGAGGACCGCTTCGATTTCTTCGATCGAAGCGTGGCGGATGTCGGCGCCCTTGACGATGTAGATGATGAGCTCGGCGATGTTCTTGGCGTGATCGCCGACGCGCTCGATCGCCTTGGCCAGGAAAAGCAGGTCCAAACTGCTCGAAATGGTGCGTGCATCTTCCATCATGTAGGTGATCAGCACACGCACAAAGCTGTCGAACTCCTTGTCGATCAGATCGTCCTCGCGCAGGATGGCCACGGCCGTGACCACGTCGAGGCGGGCAAAGGCGTCGAGCGCCTTGCGCAGCTGGCCGGCCGCCAGGTCGGCTGCGGTGCGCAGCTCGGAAGCCGGCAGCGTGCGCGGCGCACCGCTCTGGATGATGGACAGCACCATGCGCGCCATCTTCTCGGCCTCGTCACCGGCGCGCTCCAGATTGGCTACGGCCTTGGCGATCGCCATCAGCAGGCGCAGGTCGCGCGCGGTGGGCTGGCGCCGGCCGATGATGGAGGCGATCTCGTGGTCCAGTTCGACATCCATGTCGTTGACGCGCTTCTCGAGCGCGATGACACCGCGCGCCGCCTCGGCGTTGAACTGGCCCAGGGCCTGCACGGCCTGCTGGACCTGGGCTTCGACCAAGCCGCCCATTTCCATGACGCGGCTGGAGACGGAACTCAGCTCGGTGTCGAACTGGGTGGAGAGGTGTTTGTCGGGCATGTTATGTTCCTCCTCTGATTCAACCAAAGCGGCCGGTGATGTAATCCTCGGTCTCTTTGCGCGTGGGCTTGAAGAACATCTGTTCCGTGGAGCCGAACTCCACCAGGTCGCCCAGGTACATATAGGCCGTGTAGTCGCTGCAACGCGCAGCCTGCTGCATGTTGTGCGTGACGATGACCACCGTGTAGTCGGTCTTGAGCTCGGTGATCAGCTCCTCGATCTTGGCAGTGGAGATTGGGTCCAGCGCCGAGCAGGGCTCGTCGAGCAGGATGACTTCGGGCTTGATTGCGATCCCGCGCGCGATGCACAGACGCTGCTGCTGGCCGCCCGAGAGGCTGGAGCCGCTCTGCTTGAGCTTGTCCTTGACCTCGTTCCACAGCGCCGCCTTGCGCAGCGCCCATTCGACACGCTCTTCCATGTCGGTGGTGCTCAGGCTCTCGAACAGCTTGATGCCGAAGGCGATGTTGTCGTAGATGGACATCGGGAAGGGCGTGGGCTTCTGGAACACCATGCCCACCTTGGCACGCAGCAGGGCCACGTCCTGCTTGCTGGTCAGCAGGTTTTCGCCGTCCAGCAGCACCTGCCCCTCGGCGCGCTGGTCCGCGTACAGCTCGTACATGCGGTTGAACACGCGCAGCAGCGTGGACTTGCCGCAACCCGAGGGGCCGATGAAGGCCGTGACCTTGTTCTCGGGGATGTCCAGGTTGATGCCCTTGAGCGCGTGGAACTTGCCGTAGTAGAAGTTCAGGTCACGCGCCGAGATCTTCGGGTCGGGCGTGTCTGCCGGGTTGGAAATGGGGTCCATGGGTTGCCTTGCTTGGGAATAGTCGCTGGTGTACATGAGGACCTCAGTTCTTGCGACGCGTCAGCACACGCGCCAGGATGTTGAGGCCCAGGACTGCCACGGTGATCAGCAGCACGCCGGCCCAGGCCAGTTGCTGCCAGTTCTCATAGGGGCTCATGGCGAACTTGAAGATGGTCACGGGCAGGCTGGCCATCGGGTCGCTCAGATTCGAGGTCCAGAACTGGTTGTTCAGCGCCGTGAACAGCAGCGGTGCGGTCTCGCCCGCGATGCGGGCCACGGCCAGCAGCACGCCCGTGACCACACCGGCCAGGGCCGCGCGCAGGGTGATCATGGTGATGACCTTCCACTTGGGCGTGCCCAGGGCGTAGGCCGCCTCGCGCATGGCGGCGGGCACCAGGTGCAGCATATTCTCGGTGGTGCGGATCACCACGGGGATCACGATCAGCGCCAGCGCGATCACGCCGGCCCAGCCCGAGAAGGACTTGAAGCGCGCCACGACGACGGCGTAGACGAAGAGGCCGATCACGATGGACGGTGCCGAGAGCAGGATGTCGTTGACGAAGCGCGTCACCTCGGCCAGCCAGCCCTTGGGGTCGTACTCAGCCAGGTAGATGCCGGCCAGGATGCCGATGGGCGTGCCCACCAGCGTGGCCAGCATGACCATGAGGAAAGAGCCGTAGAGCGCGTTGGCGATACCACCCACCTCATTGGGCGGCGGGGTCATCTGCGTGAAGGTGGCCCAGGCCAGGCCGCCGATGCCCAGAACCAGCGTCTCCCAGAGGATCCAGAACAGCCAGAACAGGCCAAAAGCCATGGCTGCCAGCGAGAGCGTGAGCGCGATGAAGTTCACGCGCTTGCGCTTGGCAAAGGCCGCGCGCCGGACGTCGTCGAGGGCGGTGCTCATGAGTTCGCTCCTTCGTTCTTCTTGAGCTGCAGGAGCAGGAGCTTGGACAGGGACAGCACCACGAAGGTGATGAAGAACAGCACCAGGCCCAGATAGATCAGCGAGGCCTGGTGCAGGCCGGTCGAGGCCTCGGCAAACTCGTTGGCCAGGGCCGAGGTGATGCTGTTGGCCGCCTGGAACAGGCTCAGCGAATCGAGCTGGTTCATGTTGCCGATGACGAAGGTCACCGCCATGGTCTCGCCCAGGGCGCGCCCCAGGCCCAGCATGATGCCGCCGACCACACCGGTCTTGGTGTAGGGCAGCACCACCTTGGAGACCACCTCCCAGGTCGTGGAGCCCAGGCCATAAGCCGACTCCTTGAGCAGCGGGGGGGTCACTTCGAACACATCGCGCATCACCGCTGCGATGAAGGGAATGATCATGATGGCCAGGATGATCCCGGCCGAGAGGATGCCGATGCCCACCGGGGGCCCGGACACGAGCGCGCCCAGATAAGGCACGCCGTCGAGCAGCCGCTGCAGGGGCTGCTGCACATAGGTGGCGAGGATGGGGCCGAAGACCAGCAGGCCCCACATGCCGTAGACGATGGAGGGCACGGCCGCCAGCAGCTCAATGGCGGTGCCCAGCGGGCGCTTGAGCCAGGCCGGGCACATTTCCGTCAGAAAGAGTGCGATGCCGAAGCTCACGGGCACGGCGATCAGCAAAGCGATGAACGAGGTGGCCAGGGTGCCGTAAATCATCACCAGGCCGCCGAAATTCTCCTGCACCGGGTCCCACACCGCGTTGGTGAGGAAGCCCAGGCCATAGCGCTCGATGGCCGGCCAGGCGCCGACCAGGAGCGAGATCAGGATGCTGGCCAGCAGCGCCAGAGTCACCCAGGCCGCGCCCTGGGCCAACCAGCCGAAGACGACGTCGAACCAGGCCCCGGAGCGGGAGCGTTGCGCGGGTGGGGATGAACTCATGGCGTGCTGTGTTGGCATCTGATTACTTGTAGGCGATGGCCTTGCCCGAGCTGTCCTTGATCTCGGCCCAGGACTTCTCGATGGCGGCCTTCACGACGGCCGGCATCGGCACGTAGTCCAGGTCGTCGGCCATCTTGTCGCCGTTGGCGTAGGCCCAGGCGAAGAACTTCAGGGAACCGGCGGCGTTGGCCGGCTTGTCCTGCACCTTGTGCATCAGGATGAAGGTCGCGCCGGAAATCGGCCAGGCGTCCTTGCCCGGCTGCTCGGTCAGGATCTGGTAGAAGCTCTTGACCCAGTCGGCGCCGGCAGCGGCGGCCTTGAAGGCCGTATCGCTGGGGTTGACGAAGTTGCCGTCCTTGTTGCGCATCTGGGCAAAGGTCATCTTGTTCTGCTTCACATAGGCGTACTCGACGTAGCCGATGGAGTTGGGCAGGCGGCCCACGAAGGCGGCCACGCCCTCGTTGCCCTTGCCGCCAGCGCCGGTGGGCCAGTTCACGGCGGTGCCGTCACCGACCTTTTCTTTCCACTCGGGGCTGACCTTGCTCAGGTAGTTGGTGAACAGGAAGGTGGTGCCCGAGCCGTCGGCACGGCGCACCGGGGCGATGGCGGCGTCCGGCAGCTTCACGCCGGGGTTCAGCGCGGTGATGGCCGGGTCGGTCCACTTGGTGATCTTGCCCAGGTAGATGTCAGCGATCAGCTGGCCGGTCAGCTTGAGCTGGCCCGGGGCCACGCCCTGGATGTTCACCACGGGCACCACGCCACCGATCACGGTGGGGAACTGCAGCTGGCCCTTCTTGGCCAGGTCCTCGTCCTTCAGGGGCATGTCGGAAGCGCCGAAGTCCACCGTCTTGGCGTCGATCTGGCGGATGCCGGCGCCCGAACCCACGGACTGGTAGTTGACCTTGTTGCCCGTGGCCTTGGCGTATTCGGCAGCCCACTTGGAGTACAGAGGGGCCGGGAAGCTGGCGCCAGCGCCAGTCACGTCCTGGGCGACGGCGGTGCCCATCAGCAGGGCGGCACCGGCGACAACGCCCAGGATGCGGAAATTCAAGCTAGCTTTCATGGAATGACTCCTGGTTGATTGACGGGAAAGCCAGCCAAATTTACGAAGATTTTGTGACAGGGACGTGACATAAACCCTACAACGGGAGTGTAGCGCGCCGCGCACTTTTCAAAATCCCGTCACGGCACTGTCACACGGCGTCGATAGCCTTTGGGCTTCTCTTTCCCACTCAGGAGTCCATGATGAACAAGACCCCCTTCACCCGCCGCATCGTTCTGGCCACCGCCGTGGCTTGGGGCCTGGCCGGCTGCGCCAGCATGAACCAGCCCGTCAATCTGGCCGACACCCTGGCCCGCGAGTCGCAGCTCAGCACTCTCAACAGCCTGGTCCAGAAGGCTGGCCTGCAGGACACCCTGAAGTCCGGCGAATTCACGGTCTTTGCCCCCAGCAACGAGGCCTTCAAGGCCGTGCCCGCCAAGACCCTGGAAGAGCTGGCCGCCAACCCCGCCCGCCTCAAGGAGGTGATCACCTATCACGTGGTGGCCGGCAAGGTCATGGCCGCCAACGTCAAGACCGGCTCGGTCAAGACCGTGCAGGGTGCCAACGTGGCCCTGGCGCGCGCCGGTGCCTTCGTCACCGTCGAAGACGCCCTGGTGACCCAGGCCGACGTGGCCGCGACCAATGGTGTGGTGCACGTGGTGGACCGCGTGCTCATGCCGCCCGTGCGCCGCTGAAGCCCGCCGTGCGGGCCCGCTGCGGCCTGCACGCTTTTTTCTCCGTGCAGGCCCACCCAACGGTGGGCCTGCGCCTTTGAGACCGCCATATTCCGTGCCCTCACCGTGATGCCAGCCCCCTCGCCCGCCCCCACCCGTCGCCAGCTCCTGCTCGCCGCCGCCAGCCTGCCCCTGCTCGGCAGCGCCCAGGCGCAGGCCCCGCGGCCCGCAGCTGCTGCGCGTGTGCCCGAGATCGTGCAGATCGTCGACAGCTCCACCGACCAGCTCGACGTCTCGCGCGACTTCCTCATCGGCTCGCGCGCCGCC
>DNQP01000237.1:12092-14652 GCA_003500955.1 Curvibacter sp.
GGCGGCTGGCGCGGCCGTGCCGTGCAGCACACCGTGCTCGAGGTCGACGGCAGCACCGCCAGCCTGAGACAGGCCGTCGAGTCCGTGCGTGCCCTGCCCAGCTGCCTGGCCCTGTGCGGCACCGCGGGTGACCGCACCGCCGCCCAGCTGGTGGAGCTGCTGCGCCTGGACCCGCTGGAGATCGCCCACGTCGCGCCCTGGCTGCACCAGGACCTGGCCGCGGGCGCCGAGCAGCGCACCTTCCCCATCTTCGCCTCGCGCCAGGAGCAGATCGCCCACGCCCTGCGCTCGCTCTCGGTCATCGGCGTGCCCGAATTGGGCGTGGTCTACGCCTCGGCGCAGGAACAGCGCCTCTACGACAACGAGGTGCAACGCATCGTGCGCACCCTGCAGCTGCAGCTGCGCCTGCAGACCTACGCCCCCGCCCACAGCCTGCAGGAGCTGGGCCGCAAGCTCACCCCCCAGACGCCGCCCATCCTGCTCTTCGTCGGCGGCACGCCCGAGCTCGCCCAGTTCGCCCAGGGCCTGGACCGGCAGGACCGCCAGCGCTACGTCATCGGCCTGGCCGACGTGAACCTGCAGACGCTGAACCAGCTCGGCGCCGCGCGCAACACCCCCGTCATGGCCACCCAGGTCGTGCCCATGGTCACGGCCAGCCTGCCCATCGTGCGCGCCTACCGTGAGACCCTGGCGCGCCTGTTCGACGAACCGCCCACGCCGCAAAGCCTGGCCGGCTACATCGCCGCGCGCTATGCCCAGGACGTGCTGCAGACCGTGGAACCCACGGCCACGCGCGCCCAGGTGCTGCAGGCCTTCCGCCAGCGCAACCAGCTGGACCTGGCAGGCTTTCGCATCAGCTTCCAGGCCCAGCGCCGCAGCAGCGCCTACGTCACGCAGAGCATGCTGACGGCGGATGGCCGCATCCTGGGATAAGCACGTGGCGGCCGCCGTCACACGCAAAGTCCAAGCGCCGTTCCGGCCAGGTCGGCGCCGCCGAAGTGCGCCCGGGCAGCTCAGCGACAATACGCCGCAGCCTTCCACCCTGCCCATGAAAAACGGAACCGACCTCGCCGCCATCGATCTGGGCTCCAACAGCTTCCGGCTCGAAATCGCCCAGCTCGACCACGGCCTGCTCAAGCGCCGCGAATACCTCAAGGAGACCGTGCGCCAGGGCAATGGCCTGGACGCCGAGCGCAACCTCACGCGCGAGGCCATGCAGCGCGGCTGGGACTGCCTGGGCCGCTTTGCCGAACGCCTGGCCGGCTTCAAAAAGGCGCAGGTGCGCGCCGTGGCCACCCAGACCCTGCGCGAGGCACGCAACCGCGAAGAGTTCCTGAGCCGCGCACAGCAGATCCTGGGCTTTCCCATCGAGGTCATCTCCGGCCGCGAGGAAGCGCGCCTGATCTACCAGGGCGTCTCGCATCTGCTGCCGCAAAGTGGCGAACGCCGCCTGGTGGTGGACATCGGCGGGCGCTCCACCGAACTCATCCTGGGCCAGGGCTACCGCCCGCGCTTCATGGACTCCTACCGCGTGGGCAGCGTGGCCTGGTCCATGCGTTATTTTCCAGAAGGCACGTTCAGCACCAGCGCCTTTGAGACGGCCGAGATCGCGGCCCAGGCCGTGCTCGAAGAAGCCCTCAACAGCTGCCGCCCGCAGGACTGGGACACGGCCTATGGTTCCTCGGGCACCGTGGGTGCGGTGGGTGACGTGCTGCAGGCCGCGGGCTTCCCTGCAGGCCTGATCACGCGCGAGGGGCTGGATTGGCTGCTCGACCGCCTGCTCAAGGCCGGCAGCACCGAGCGCCTGCGCATCGACGGCATGAAGGACGACCGCCGCGCCGTCATCGGCGGCGGCGTCAGCGTGCTGCGTGCGGTGTTCTCGCTGCTGGAAATCGACGAGATGCACGTGGCCCAGGGCGCGCTGCGCCACGGCGCCCTCTACGACCTGCTCGACCGCGAACACGAGCAGAGCGACCAGCGCAGCACCAGCGTGCAGCGCCTGGCGCGCAACTTCGGCGTGGACCCGGCCCAGGCCCGGCGCGTGAGCCAGGTGGCCGAGACCCTGCTGCAGCAACTGGCGCGCGGCCACGACCTGCCCGAGCTGGACCGCCACCTGCGCAAGCTGGGCTGGGCCGCGCAGCTGCACGAGATCGGCAGCGCCATCTCGCACAGCGACTACCACAAGCACGGCGCCTACATCCTGGACAACGCCGACGCCGCCGGCTTCACCATGAACGAACTCCACCGCCTGGGCCAGCTCGTGCTGGGCCACCGCGGCAAGCTGCGCAAGCTCGACCTGCAGCTCGACGACGAAGCCTTCACCCTGCAACTGCTGGCCCTGCGCCTGGCGGTCGTGCTCTGCCACGCCCGACGCGACCCCGATCTGCAGGGCCTGCACATCGAATGGGATGGCGGCACCGAGGTCCAGCTCAGCCACCCCGCCACCTGGGGCGCGAGCTACCCGCAGTCGGCCTGGCTGTTGCAGGAAGAAATGCAGGCCTGGCAGAAGACGGCCTGGGTGCTGCGGGTCCGGGCGACGGACTGAGCGCCTTGCAGTCCG
>DNQP01000019.1 GCA_003500955.1 Curvibacter sp.
GGTGCTGGGCGCCATCACAGGCGGCCCTTTCCAGAATGGCGAGGCATTGCGGGTTGGTGGCGTCACGAAGGCCACGGCTACCTCGGCCTCTTCTGCCATCAAGCGAGCGCCTGGCGGCCGGGTCGAGTACGTGGTCACGGATTTCAGCGGCGCCCTGACCTCCAAGCGAGCCTATGGGGCGGACGGCGCAAACCTGGCCTTCGAGTTTGACGGCACGAACTATGTGCCGATCCGCACTGGCATGGCGGTTGACACGCCCAAGCACATCGCCGAGCACCGCAACCACCTGTTCCTGGCCTTCGCCGGCAGCCTGCAGTACAGCGGCATCGGAGCGCCGTACAGCTACACCCTGCTGACGGGAGCCAACGAGATCGCGCTGGGCGACACCATCACCGGCCTGCTGCCGCAGGCTGGCTCAAGCGCTGGCGCCGCGCTGGCCGTCTTCACGCGCGGCAAGACATCGATCCTGTACGGCTCGAGCAGCGCAAATTTCAGCTTGGTGCCGTCGAACGACGACATCGGCTACACGGCCTACACCATGCAGCGCGTGGGAAACGATACCTACGGCATGACGCCGCGCGGCATTCAGGCGCTGAGCACGACCCTCAACTACGGAAACTTCACCTTCGGATCGGTCTCTTTCCTGCTGCAGTCCCTGGTGAATCTCAAGGCCGGCATGGCCGTGGCGTCGACCACGCTCAAGGCCAAAAACCAGTTCAGGATCTACTTCAACGACGGCACGGCATTCGTGGTGGGCCTGACCGGCAACAAGGTCAACGGCATCCTGCCGCTCAGCTATGGCGCCCCCGTGGAGTGCATCACAACCGATGAGCTCAGCACGGGCGAGGAGGTCACCTACTTCGGCAGTGACGACGGCTTTGTGTACCGCGACAGCATCGGTACCAGTTTCGACGGCAACCAGATCGAGTCCTGGATTCGGCCCGTGTTCAACAACCTGCAGTCGCCGCTGGTGCGCAAGCAGTTCCGCAGCGCGGCCTTTGAGGTGAAGTGCGACGGATTCGCCAGGGTCAACATCACCTATGACCTGGGCTACGCAACACCAGCAGTAGAGCCAGCTGCCACCCAGCTGGACCAGGACCTGCTGGGCGCCGGCGGTTATTGGGATCAGTTCACTTGGGACGAATTCAACTGGGACTCGCCTGTCGTGAACGAGACACGCATCTCCATCGACGGCACCGAGAAAAACATCAGCTTCCTGTTCTACAGCAAGAGAGCACAGGACGACAGCCACACGGTTCAGGGCGTCAACCTGCTCTACACACCGCGGCGATTGCAGCGCAGCGGTAGCTAACACACAAAGGCCTGCCCAGTGCAGGCCTTTTGCATTTCGGAGCGACTATGGCAAATCCGTACTACACGCCAACCGGCAACCCGCCGAACCAGACGCGAGGCACCAGTGCGTTGGTCCGAAACGAGTTCGACAGCATCGAGGTCGGATTCGACGATGTCTACGCTGAGATCCTGGCGCTGGCTGCTGCCATCGGTGTCGCAGTCACTGTCTCCGAAGTGCCACTTGCTTCTGCCAGCACCACCGATATCGGTAACGGCTACGGTCCGGTGCTGCTGATCACCGGTTCTAATCCCATCAACTCATTCGGTGCCAACTACAACGGTGGCATCTTCCTGCGCTTTCAGGGATCGCTGCAGATCAACCACAGCTCCACGCTGCAATGTCCTGGTGGGATAAACATCACGACACAAGCCGATGACGCCTGCATTGCAGTTCCCATCGGTAATCCAGCCAACGGCTGGCGCATCATGGCCTACTGCCGTGTGTCGCAGGGGATCATCGACGACATCGCTGTTAAGACCTCGTCGACCTATGCTGATCCAGCGTGGCTGACGTCGCTGGCATGGTCCAAGATCACCGGCAAGCCTACGACCCTTGCTGGCTACGGCATCACTGATGCACCGCAAAAGGATGGCACTGGCGCGACAGGCTCTTGGCCAATCAACATCACTGGCTGGGCCAAGAGTGTTGGAGCCGGCGCAGACATCGCCAGCGCTGCAACGCTGCCGCTTGCTGCCCGTACTGGAAACCTGGTTCGTGTCACAGGCACGGTGGCCACAATCGCCACAGACCTGGAGAACGGCGGGCAAGTGTGGTGCTACGCAGTTGGGGCTTGGCCGCTGACTTATCACGCCACAAATATGCCGGTGCAGGGCGGTGCCAACTATACCTGCTCGCCGGGCGACATCATCTTCATGAGCCGTGACGGCTCTGGTGTGCTGACTGTACTGGTTCACAAGGCCGATGGCACTGGGACGCGCACGGTGAACTTGAGTGGCAACCAGACCGTGGCTGGCGTCAAGACATTCAGTTCTGCTGCCGTGCTGCAGGCTGGAGCAACCTTCGGCAACGCAACGCTGGCCAATCTTTCAACCTCGGCCCCTCTTTTTGGTGCTCGCGCTTTTGGTGTGTTTGACGGACGAACTACCGGAACTTTCGCTCCTAGCAATAGCGGCAACGTATCGAGCATTACTAGAAATAGTGCCGGTGACTACACGGTAACTCTCAGCACAGCAATGGGTACCACTGACTATGCTGTTATTGCCTCTGCTCGAAGTACATCTGTTCCTACTTACGCAATCTGGGAAGGCGAAGATAACACTACGACCACATTCAGAATTACAGCGAAACAGGAGGGGGCTGGTTTGGTTGATTGCGCCTATGTCGCATTTGCCGTGTTCCGCACTTGAGGCCACACGATGAAAATCTTCAAGCGCCCAAACAACGACACCTACAAGGCTCTTGAGCCTCTGTATGAAGTTGACGTCGAGATCACGGCCGAAGAGTTGGCCCAGATCATTGCAGATCGCATCGCGGCAAACATGCCCACGAAAGCACAGCTGATTGCGGCCACTCATGTGAAGGCCAAGACCATGCTGCTGCAGATCCTGCCGCTGCTGGACTCCCTGCAGGTCGATGCATTGACGACGGGTGAGACGGTGCTGTGGCAGGCCCAGCAGACGCCTCTCTCCGAAGTGATCAGGCAACTCAAGGCCGGCCTGCGCGATGTGGCGGACATGGACCTCTCCAGCTACGAGACCGCAGAGGAAATGGAAGAGGCGATCCAGACCGCCTACTTCGCGCTGGCGATTCAGGCCCCGGCACAGGTCAAGTCCGCATTCGCTGCGCTGGTGCCCAAGTGAGGTAAGAAGATGAAGAACGTCGCCAACATTGCCTTGATCGCCCTGGCGTGGCTCGTGGCCATCGCATCCTTCTACGCACTCTGGAACTGGCCGCTGTGGTGGCTGCTGGGCGCTGCGGTGCTGTTCACCGCGACCTCGATCCTCTTCGGCAAGCTGATGAACCTGCGATACGTGATCTACCTCATGCGCCAGAACCCGGCCGGCCCGCAGGATCTGCCCAGAGGCCCGCGCTACTTCGCAGCGGTGCTGCTGGCTGTGGGCTACGTCTTCGACTACCTGCTCAATGCCGCGGTGTTCACCGTGATTCTGTTCATCCCACCCATGGAATTGACCGTGACCGACCGGCTCAACGCCTACGGACGGGAAGACAGCTGGGCGGGGAGGGTGTCACGGTATTTCGCCCGTGACTGGATCAACCCGGAGGACCACACGGCCAACGCCGAGGGGACGCCACACGTCGACATCGGAGAGGAGCCGAGCAATGTCTGAGACCCAACTGATCGCGATTTCTGGTGCCGTACTGGCGGCCATGTTTGGCCTGCTGACGGCGATTCTCGGGTGGATCGGCTCGAAGATGTACGCCAAGATGGAGGAGATCTCCAAGACCATGCACGACATTGCCGGCGATCTGCATGAGCGCATCAACGGCATCGACCGCCGCGTCACCGTGGTGGAGACGGTCCAGCGCAGCTGTCACAGGGAAGGCGGGACATGAAGCTGCCGGCCAAGGTCCGGGGATCGGCCAGGTCGCGCACGGTCTGGTTCAACAGCGTGGCAGGAACCCTGCTGGTCGCTCTTCCTGAAATGGCCGAGGCCCTCCCCGCTTTGCGCGAGTTCATCGGCCCCGAGGTCTACCGCTGGCTGATCGTTGTCGTCGTCGTCGGCAACATCTGGTTGCGTGCCATCACGACGAAATCCCTGGAGGACAAGTCATGAAGCGCACCATCATCTACTGCGCGGCCATCGCCGCCTGCCTTCCCGCACTGGCCGACAACTGGACCATCGACCAGAAAACCCGGGACGATTGCGCCAAGGAAGGCGGCTGTGTCCTGACCATCCCGGACGGCCACCTCATCAAGCTCAAGGACATCAACCAGGCCATCGACCAGATCGCCCAGCAGGCATTCGAGGCTGGTGCCATGCATGGGTTGGCGGCCGGCAAGCAGACCTGCGGGCGCAAGGACATCTGATGATCACCTCCGCCCAGTACTTTGGCCCCTACGCCGAGCACCCCGATGCAACGGCCGAGCGTCGCTACCACGCCACGGCTTTGCTGGATGTGGTGAATGACCTGCTGGAGGTGGCCAAGGCCGATGGCTGCGAGTTCCCCGAGAACCCGAGCACCAAGAGCGTGATCGCCGGTTCTCGCAATGGTGGATGCCGGCCGCAGGACAGCAGGGTAGGAGCCGGCAACAGCAAGCACAAGGAAGGGCGGGCAGTGGACATCTACGACCCGCGCCGCCAGTTCGCCAGCTGGTGCATGGCCCACCCCGAGGAACTCAAGAAGCGCGGCATCCACATGGAGGACCCGCGCTGGACCCCGACCTGGGTGCACCTGCAGGACGTGCCGCCCGGCAGCGGGAAGCTGGTCTACATCCCCAGCACGGCCCCGGCCCTGGCCGCAGCGCCGTCCCAGTGGGAGACGCTGGCATGACAGCCCGCGTCCTGGCCATCCTGCTGGCGGTGAGCGTGGGCCTGAACATGCTGGCGGGCTGGGCCTACCTGGGGCAACGCGACAAGACCACCGTCGCCCAGACCGAGCAGCGCCAGACCGTGGCCGTGGCCACGAAGTGCAGCGAAGGCACCGAGAAGCTGGCGAAGGCGGCACGCCAGCGCGAGGCCGATGCCAAGCCCCTGCGCCAGGCCGCGGCCGACAAGAACCGCGAGCACCAGGCCAATGCCCAGCGAATCATGAGCACGCCGCCGGCCGTGCCAGGCGATGCCTGCGCCAGCGCACAGGTGGAGCTGGATACGTGGTGGGCGGGGAGGGTGAAGCCGTGAAGCTCAGGCCCTATCCGGTTTCTTTGAACGGCAACACCCTGGAGCCAGATCAATTCGGTTTCACCGTGGACCGATCTGGTGAGCCGATCGCTATCCAGTTCCGTTGCCGTGGCCCGAACCAGCCGCCCAACAGCAGGCAGTGCTGCGTTGACATCGTGCGCGGCAAGCCTGATGGCTACAAGCACGGCTGGGATGGAAACCCAGAGGAGCCGACGATCACACCCAGTATCGGCTGCGACAACGCGCCGCGCTGCGGTTGGCATGGGCACATCATCAAGGGTGATATCACGCCATGATCACCGCCATCGTCCTGGCCGTTGCCGCCTTCTTCGCTGGCCAGCAGCTCGCCCCGGTCGAGGTGCGCAACGTCCCTGTGCCGGTCCATGTGCCGGTGCCTGTCGAGTGCCGCGAACCCGTGCCGGATCGCCCAGCCATGCCCACCGATCTGTTCGCAGCCAAGCCCACAGTGGACCAGCTGGCCGTGGCCCGCGCGGCAGAGATCGAGATCCGCGAGGGCTATGAGATCCAGCTGCGGGGTGCTCTTGAGCGCTGCACAGCCCCGATCAAATCCGAGTAGGAAACACCTATGGCAACTACCGCACAAGGCATCATCAGCAGCGCACTGCAGGAAGCCGTGAAGCCCGTCACCATGCAGGCCACACAGCAGTCCCCGGCTGCCAACCCAACGCAGCCTGGTCAGCAGACCACGACGACGCCTACGCCGACCAGCCCGACGGTGGCGGCCTACAACCCCACCAATGTTGCCGACCCCACGAAGTGGGAGATCGACAACCAGCAGACGGTGGCTGGCCAGGTCAAGGCGCTGATCGACGACAACAGCCCCATCATCCAGCAGGCCCGCACAAATGCGAAGCAGGCGGCCAACGAGCGCGGCCTGCTGAACTCTGCCATGGCGGTTTCCGCTGGCGAGTCTGCGGCCTACCAAGCCGCGCTGCCTATTGCCCAGCAGGATGCACAGACCTACTCGCAGGCCGCTGGCTACAACGCCGACCAGAGCAACCAGAACAACCAGCAGAACGCGCAGTACACCAACTCTGCCGCCCAGTTCAATGCCCAGGCCCTGAACGACGCCACGCTGCAGCAGCTGGCGAATGACAACCAGGTCCTGCTGCAGTCCAACTCGCAAGCCGTGGACCTGATGAACCAGGCCACGGGCGTGATCAACAACATCATGATGAACGAGAAGATGGATGCGGCGGCGAAGACCGAGGCCTCGCGTCAGATCTACGAGAACCTGCGCACGAATCTTTCAATCTTGAGTGCAACGTCCTCCCTAAACCTAGCTGAACTGCTTGGTGAGAATCCCTATCAATTTCAATCTGCCGTTCAGGATAGTGGCGGACATTTTGATCCGGCAGATGTCGTATATCCAGGCTACAGCGGTGAGTTGCCTTGAAGTACAACAAAGAATCTCTCTGCGACGTCATCGGCGAGGTCGAGCCGCTGCTGCAGCTGCACTACGAAGAGCTCACACTCAACAAGGACCGCGTCAAGCTGGACCCGGACTGGGAGCGCTACACCAACCTCGAGCACGCCGGTGGCTTTCACGTGCTCACGGCGCGCGACGGTGACCGCCTGGTCGGTTACTCGGCCTTCTTCCTGAACACGCACATCCACTACCGTGACCTGCGCGTGGCCAACAACGACGTGCTGTACCTGCACCCGGAATGCCGCAAAGGCATGACCGGCATCCGCCTGATCAAGTTCAGCGAGGGCTGGATGAAGGCCCTGGGCGCCGACAAGATCACTTGGCACGCCAAGTACAGCAACGACCTCAAACAGATCCTGGTGCGCCTCGGCTATGCCGATGAAGAGGCCATCATGGGCAAGATGCTTTAGGAGCACATCATGGGATTCACAGCAGTCGCAGCACTGGCCACAGCGGGTGGCGCCGCCGCCGCAGGCGTAGCGGTATTCACGGCCATGTCCTACGTGGGCATCGCGCTCTCGGTGGTCGGTGCCGTCACCAAAGACCCGAAGTTGATCAAGACAGGCGGCCTGTTGTCGGTGGTCGGCGGGGTGGGTGGCGCGCTCACTGCGCCGGCAGGAACCGCCAGCGCTACGGCCGGAGGGCAGGCCGCTGCTGGTGAAGCGGCTACCAGTGCGGCAGGTGAAGCGGCTGGTGCGACGATTGCCGATGCCGGTGCCGAGGCAGCTGCTGCATCGGCGCAGATGGGAGCGCCGTCCACGGCAATCACGGCCCCGTCGGTTGCGCCCGTCACGCCGGCCGTCGAGGCCGGGAACGTGGCCATGCAGTCGCCCACGGTCTCCATGGCCACGCCTGCCGCACCGGCAGCAGCGCCGGCTGCAGCCATGCCCGCCGGCGCCAGCGAGTCTGTGATGGCGGTGAAGGGTGCCGCGGCTCCGATCACGCCCGCCGATATGTACCCGGGCGAATTCATGGGCGGTGTCGTCAAGCAGCCCGCCAACAGCTTCCTGTCAGGCTTCGGCAAGGTATGGGATGGCCTGGGCGCCCAAGGCAAGGCCAGCGTCATCCAGCTGGGCGGCGGTGCACTGGCGGGCATGGCCGAGCAGGATCGCTTCAACGAGACCATGGACTACCGCAACCGCGAGCTGGCGCTGCGCTCGTATGGAAGTGCCGTGCCCACCTACCGCCTCGGCATCGTGAACTCTGCAAGGAATTGACATGGACATCAAGAATCCCATGCTGCAACAGGCAGCCCAGGCCGTCGAGGCCAAGGTGCCGCCGGATCTCAAGAACACCTACCAGCGCATCATCCTGGCCGGCGAGAAGTTCATGTACTCGCCCAAGACGCACGAGATGATGATGAAGCAGATGTCTGGGCCCAACCCGGCCGAGGCCGCAGGCGAGGGCATCGCCAAGCTCTTCGCCATCCTGATGAAGGAGAGCAAGGGCACCCTGCGCATGGAGGCCGCGATCCCCGCCATGACCGTGCTGCTGTGCGATGGCCTGGACTTCCTGGAGCAGGCCGGCCGCATCAAGGTCGACGAGCAGCTGCTGGCCGCGGCCACCGAGGAGATGGGCTCCGACATCCTGCAGATGCTGGGCATGACGCCCGACAAGCTGCAGCAGATGATGGCCCAGCGTGGCCAACCCGCAGCGCAACCCGCCGGCATCGTGAACGGCGCACAGGGAGGCTGACCATGGCAGGACTCATCATGGGCGCCCTGGGGGGCGCTGGCCAGGCCGCGCAGCGCATCGGCGAGAACATGCAGCGCGGCGCGATCGAGGAGGATCTGGTGCGCGTGCGCAGCGAGGTCGAGCAGGAGCGCGCCGTGGCCCTGGAGAAGGCGCGCCTGCAGATGGGAGACCAGCAGCGCCAGCAGACCCTGCAGCGACGCCAAGAGGCCAAGACCGGCATCATCAATACGGCCATCGCGGAGAAATACGCCGATGCCAAGCCCGCCGACCCCAGCACCTGGACGGCTGAGCAGCAGGCTGCCGTGGACCAGTCCAAGGCGTTGGACCGCAAGACCATGGAGAACGACGTCAACGTCGACGTGCGTGCCGCCCTGCAGACCGGCGAGATCAGCCCCAAGGACGCCGCCGCCCTGAGCCAGCGCGATGCCGCCAACGAAACACGCATGGCCATCGCGGAGCTGCGCAACCAGGCTTTCCAGGCCCGCACCGAGGCCCAGCTGCAGGCAGCCCTGGCTCGGCTGGAAGCCGGCATTGCCAAGGCCGGTGGCGGCAACACCGACTTCGACAAGAAGATCAACCTGCTCAAGAAGGGCGGCCTCAGCGACCGCGAGATTGCCAACTTCATCATCGAGCGCAAGCAGCCCTCGCTGGAGGACCTGGCGGCCAACTTCATGAAGGCCGACCCGCGCGCCGGCACCAGCAAGGCCATGACGCCCGAGCAGGCCATGGACAAGGCGCGTCAGCTGCGCTCTCTGACCCGTGACCTGGAAACCGGGGAAGAAGAGCCAGGGCCTGCCACGCCCGCCGCCACGGCTGCACCGGCCAACCGCCGCCCGCTCTCCAACTTCATGAAGTAATCCATGCGCTTTGACTTCATCGCCGCCCGGCAAGAGGGCTACAGCTACGACGAGATTGCCGACTTCCTGGCCAAGGAAAACGGCTTTGACCTCGCCGCCGCGCGCGCCGAAGGCTACAAGACCAGCGAGATCCTGGAGTTCCTGTCCGAACCTCCGCTGCGCCGCCTGCCGGCCGCCGAGGCGCCCGCGGCTGGCGGTGATCCGCAGTTTCCCGATCCCTACGGTGCCGAGCCGGCGAAGCGCACGAGCAGCGTGCTCGAAGGCGTCTTCATGCCCGAGCCAAAGTTCGACCCGGCCGAAGGCGAGCGCCTGTCGCGCCGCGCGGCCAACGAGCCCCAGCAGCCTCGCCGACAACTGCCGGGCGCCGAGATGCGCCAGGGCCGCGAGGTCGAGCCGCGCAGCGCCGCGCGCGCCGTGGCCGACACCGCGCTGGGCCTGGGCCAGGGCGCCGTGGGCATGGTCAAGGGTGTCGCCGACAACATCGACGCCGGCGACAACGCCGTCAGCCGCACGCTGGAGCAGGCCGTGCAGGGCCTGGAATACTTCAAGTCCGACGCGCTGCGCGATCAGGCCATCCGACGCGATGCCCTGATCTCTACCGTCCAGAAGAACCAGGGCGAGATCGCCGCCGCGCGCGCCGCGCTCAACAGCATCGGGCTCTTCCCGGCCGCGACAGGTGATGTCGCCGCGCGCGGCGCTGGCTCCCTGCTGCCCACCGTTGGCATGGGCGTTGCCGGCTTGGGCCCGGCCTCGATGTGGGCCACCAATGCCCTGGCCAATGCTGGCGACGCCGCCAGCCAGACCGCCGATGCCCTGCGCCGCCTGCCGCCGTCGGAATGGCAGAACGACGAGCGCTACCTGTCGTTGCTGAAAGACGGTCAGACCCACGAGCAGGCCGTGGCCACGCTCGCCCCCATCTACGCCCTGCCGGCGCAGGCCCTGGGAGCTCTCACTGGCTTCCTGTCCGGCCGTACCGGCTTGGAGCGCGTCATTGCCGGCCGAGGTGTCGGATCCGGCATGCGTGCACGTGTTGGCGCAGCCGGCGCCGAAGCGCTGGGCGAACAGGCCGAGACCCTGATCCCGCAGGCTACCGGCAACCTCGCCGTGGGCGCCGTGGACCAGCAGACCGATCTCACCGAAGGCCTGGGCCGCGCCGCCGTAGACACCGCCATCGGTTCCGCGCCGGGTGCCGCCATCGCCGCCGCCGCACCGGTCCGCAACGAACAACCCGTCACGGCGCCCATCGCCGCCATCGCGCCAGCCCAGACCACGGATGAGGCCATCATCGCCGCCGCCCGGGCTCTGGACGCTCAGCCCGCCGAGCAGGCCGTGGCAAACATCGAGCGCATCCTGGGAGAAGCGAATGTCAGCACACCCCCTGCAGTTCCCGGAAGCGATACAGCAGCCACTGGAGGCGGGATGGATCTCGCCGCGCCAGGCGTGGCTGCTGGAGTGGTAAATGACGGTGGCGCTGTACCAGCCGTGGACGCCCGAGGGCCTGCTGCTGAATTGCCTGCTGCAGACCTTCCACAACCCCCAGGACCAGACCTTGATGCACTGAGGGGGGAGAATGCAGCACTCCGCAGTCAGGCTCTCCAGGCACTGGAAGCCCAGCAAGTCCCAGCTGCGCCGGCTGACGCACT
>DNQP01000087.1:0-6714 GCA_003500955.1 Curvibacter sp.
TCAGCGGCAGCACCTGCGACCTGACCTTCGACGTCGAGGCCGTGGTGACGTAACAGGAGACTCCCCGTGACCGCCCGCACCGATGCCCAGCAGCGCCACGAGCGCGTCATCATGATGGTGCTGGAGGTGGATGCAGACATCTGCACCAACACCTACGGCAGCGCGCCGTGCACCGCTGCGGCCGGTGTGGGCAACGAGTGCTACAACACCTACGCCACCTGCCAGGACAAGGCCAACTTCACACGCGGCACCGTCACCACGAAGTTCTGCAGCCGCGGCCAGGTGGTCCCAGGTGAGACGGTGCGGCCATACGTGTCGGGCAATGCCTCGATCACCCCCACCGAGATCCAGCCCGGCAAGGGCCTGGCCATGCGCAGCCAGACCAGCATCAAGCTGGTGGACGAGCCCTGCCCGGACCACCTGGAAGACCCCTACGCCGCCACCCGTGCCACGCCGGCGCAGGGTACCTTCTGGGCTCGCTACCGGGCGCGCAACCCCAACCTGGTGGGCCGGCCCGCCCGTGTGCGCCGCGGCTACGTGGTGAGCCCCTTCACCTGGGACACCTTCCAGACCGAGCTCTTCGTGATCGACGCCGTGCGCGGGCCCGACACGGATGGCAGCGTCACCCTGGTGCTGAGCGACCCGCTCAAGATCGCAGACCGCAACATGCTGCCCGCTGCCACAGACGGCGCGCTGGTGGCCGCGCTGCCCGCCGTGGCAGACGCCGGCACCGCCCAGGCAGGCGGGGCCAGCACCATCACGCTGCGCACCGGCGCCAGCACCGTGGACGGCGCCTACAACGGCATGGAGGTGCTCATCACCTCCGGTGTGGGCAGCGGCCAGCGCCGCATCATCAGCGGCTACGTGGGCGCCACCCGCGTGGCCACCGTCAGCGTGGCCTGGGCCGTGCAGCCCACCAACGCCAGCGTGTACGAGGTGGTGCCCCTGAGCCTCAACGTGGGCACAGACAAGGGCGCCCAATACCCGGACCCGGCCACCAGCGGCAAGCCCGAGTACGTGCGCGTGGGTGACGAGGTCATCCGCTACACCGCCAAGAGCGGCGATGTCCTCTCATGGGCCGACGGCACCTACCGCGGCCAGTGGGGCACCGTGCGCGAAGACCACGACGCCGAAGACGCCGTGCAGCTGTGCCGCGCCTGGATCTCCAAGCGCCCCTGGGAGGTGCTGCGCGATCTGCACACCGAAAGCGGCATCAGCGCCAGCTACCTGGACACCACCGGCTGGCAGCTGGAAGACGAAGACTGGCTCAACGGTGGCGAGATCACCGCCATCCTCACCGAGCCGGAGAAGGCCAGCGCCCTCATCGCCGAGCTGCTGCAGGACGTGAACGCCATCGAGTGGTGGGACCCGGTGCAGCAAAAGGCCCGCATGCTGGTCAACCAGCCGCTGCAGGCCGGCACCATCACCGAGCTGACCGAGGCGCAGCTCATCGAGGGTTCCGTCAAGGTGGAGCGGCAGGACGCCGAGCGCATCACCCAGGCCGCCATGTACTACGGCCTGCGCAGTGCCACCGCCGAGCGCGACCAAGCCAAGAACTACGCGGCCGCCGCCATCAACATCGACGTGGACGCCCAGAGCGCGGTGGAATACGGCGACACGCGCCCCAGCGTGGCCAAGAGCCGCTGGCTAGGTGCCGCCAACGCCACCTTCGTGCGCCAGACCGTGGCGCGCCGCGTGGCCCGCCTGCGCGACGCGCCCTACAAGCAGACCTTCCGCCTGGACCCGCGCGACGAAGTGGCCCTGGGCAACCTGGTCACCCTGACGCACCGCGCGCTCACAGACGCCACCGGCGCGCCCAAGGCCGTGCGCGCCCGCGTGGTGCGCATGGCCGACAAGGGCACGCACTTTGAAGGCACGGCGCTCACCATCGGCTACGGCGGCCTGCGCTACGGGCTGATCGCCCCCAACGGCTTGCCCAACTACGGCAGCGCCAGCGAGGCCCAGCGCGTCTATGCCTTCATCTCCAACAACTCCGGCCGCATGGGCAACGGGGACCAAGGCTACCGAATCATCTGAAGGAAGAGCATGAGCAACCCTCAAAAACCGATGCAGACTGCCGCGCACAGCGTCGAGGTCCCCGAGTCCATGCGTGTGCACTGCCCGCTGGTGGACTTCAAGCTGCGCAAGGTCACACAGTGTCTGGAGTGTCCGCACCTGGTGGGCGGCACCCTGGCGGACCGCTTCCCCGGCGCAAACCACATGCCTGTGGTCCAGCGCTACGCCGTGCCTTGCAGCGCCCGGCCAACCCTGCGCCAGATGACGGAGGTTGAATAATGCCGGCGCCCACCAAGAGCTTCACCGCCATTCCGGACACGGCTATCGACCCAGACAGCCCGCTGGACACGGCGCTGATGACGGCCATCCGTGACAACGGCGAGCATCTCAAGGAGGTGCTCTACGGCACCTTCACACCCAACGCTCCCCACACCCACAACGGCGTGGACAGCGCGCTGGTGGAGATCGGCCCCAACGCCATCCGCAATGGCAGCTTCGAAAGCGATGGCGACGGCTGGACCATTGCCGCCTACACCGGCGGCAGCTTCAGCTTCAACACCGCCAACGACATGGACGGGGCCAAGGCCCTGGCCATCACCAGCACCGTCGCTGCCAACGGTGGTGCCGTGGCCACCAGCAACGAGTACCGCAGCTGCATTGGCGGCGAGAAGATCGCCATCAAGCTGGCGTACAAGGCCAGCGGCGCCAACATCAGCAGCCGCGCCCGCGTCATCTGGTACGACGACGCCCAGGCCCAGATCAGCACCAGCGACATCTACACCACCACCAACACGCCCACCACGCAGACCGTCGCCACCACGGTGCTTACGGCGCCCAGCACGGCGCGCTTCTACCGCGTGGAGCTCACGGGCGGAATTCCCGGTAGCGGCAGCGGCACAGGGACCGTGTATTTCGACGGCGTCAAGGGCGAGTACTCGCCACCCGGCAATGCCATCTGCACCTACACCGGGAGCCTGGTTGAATCTGCGGGTCTGAACTTCCCCTCGGGCAACACGACGAGTGGCGGTAGCACCAACGACTTAGGCAGCAACCGGGTGGTCACAGGGCTCAGGTTCGCGTGGAACAACGGGGATCTAAACGCGTATGTCCGCGGCTACAACATCCTAAACACTTGAGGTGCCATGAACAACTTCTTCACGCACGATCAAATGGCTCAGGCCGTCCAGCGCTTGCACCCTGGTGCTATTCACGGCCGCCACTTCCTGATCCTCATGGGCATCAGCGAGGCCGATGGCAGCCCCGCCAGCGATGCCTGGATCGAGCGCTGGAATATCGATGGACCCATCCCAACGATGCAGCAGCTGCGCGATGCCTACGCCGCCTGGCTGGCCGTAGAGAACGCGCACCCACGCCTGGTCGAGAAGACTCTGAAGAAGGCACGCGCACTGCGCCCGCCCATCATGTCCATCCTGGACGGCATGCAGGCCAGCGCCATCAACAACGGCACCACCATCATGGTCAACCAGCAGCCCGTGCCGCTGTCAGACGTGATCGAAGGCTGCAAGCAGGCGCTCAAGGACCTGCCCAACACCGTCGACCTGAGCCAGTGCACCACCCAGCAGCAGATGGAGCTGGTGGTGCTGCAGGCGTACCACGCGATCGTGGCGGCCGCGCCGCCCGAGATCAAGAGCGCTTTCGACTCGCTCAAGCCCTGAACCACCCATCTGTCACACCCATGCAACTCGACCTTGCCCTGAACTTCCCGCCGTGGACACCGCTGGCCCTGCTGGCGGTGGCCGTGCTGCTGCTGGCGCGGCACCTGTGGACGCTGTGGCGTGACACCTGGGCGTATTACCTGGCCGTCATGCACCTGCAGCAGGTGGAAGACAGGCTGGGCCAGCTGCCACCGGCCAGCCGGTGGTGGGGCTACCGCGAGGTGCTGCCCCGCGGCCTGTGGCTGGACTGGTACCTCAACCAGTGGCTCACGTTCTTCTTCCTCGACCCGCCGCACCACCCGCTGGAGCTAGTCACCGGGCGGCTGCAGCGCTATGTGTGGGCGCAGGTGCCCGAGCTGGATGAACACGCCCCGCGGTGGCTGCGGCTGCTGTGGCCCCTGCGCATGGCCTGGTGGCGCGTGCACCGCTGGTGGTGGCAGCTGCTGCCGTACCGCCGCCGAGTGGCCGACGACCTGGCCCGGGACAAGCTGGACCCGTATGACCTGCCGGCGCATATCGACAGAGAGGAGGGCCCCCGTGGCTGAACCCAACACAGGCGCCTTCGTCGCCACGGGCGTGATCATCGCCGCCCTGGGCCCCGTGCTGGGCCCGGCCCTGCTCATCACCTTCGGGGCCGTGGCCGGCAGCCTGCTGGCCATGAGCAAAGCCGAGACCATGACGCGCTGGGAGGCCGTCAAGTTTCTGGTCCTGGGCGTGCTGGTGGCCCTCACCATCACCAGCGCCGTGGCCTGGGCGCTGGAGCGCTGGCTGGACGTGCCCACCAACGTGGCGCTCATGCCCGTGGCGGCCATCATCGGCGCCGCGCGCAATGCGCTGCTGCAGGTGATGGACCGGCTGGTGGAGCTGGCCGCGGCCGGGCTGGCCGCCCTGGGCCGCAATCGTGGAGGTGGTCAATGAGTGAAGTTCTCATGGTGGTGCAGGTGGCGCTGGCCAGCCTGCTGGCGTGGACGTGCTTTTGCCGCCTGGCGCTGACCAGTGCGCGCACCCTGCGCGAGATCCGCTGGAGCATCTGGTTTCTGGGCACGGTGGCGGGCCTCGTGCTGGGCGCGCCCTTGCTGCCGCTGCTGGACGCGGCCTTCACCTGGCCGCCAGGCACCACGCCGGCGGCCATCTGGCTGCTGCTGCTGCTGGCCATCGTCATGGTCCAGGTCTCCACCAGCCGGCACTGGCGTCACGGCACACCGCCGAGTTTCAGGAAGGAGGGCTGAGCCTCATGAAGCTGTCGCAACACTTCACCCTGGCAGAGCTCACGCGCAGCAGCGTGGCCAAGGCCCGCGGCATCGACAACACCCCGCCGCCCGAGCTGCTGCCGCGCCTGATGCGCACGGCCGAGATGCTGGAGCGCATCCGCGCCACGGTGGGCTGCCCCGTCATCGTCACCAGCGGCTACCGCTGCCCCGAGCTCAACAAGGCGGTGGGCAGCAGATCCACCAGCGACCACACCCAGGGCCACGCGGCCGACATCGTGGCGCCCGGCTTCGGCACCCCGGCGGAGGTGGCCCGCCTGCTGGCGCCGCTGGTCAGCGTGCTGGGCATTGGCCAGCTGATCCTCGAGCAGGTGGGCGGCAAGAGCTGGGTGCACGTCAGCACCTACGAGCCCGAGCGCGCCATCAACCGCATCATCACCGTGACGGACGCCGGCACGGTGCCGGGTATTGTGAGCGCGGCATGAGCGAGAAGACCAAGGCCCGCCGCACAACGCCGCGCAAGGCCACCAAGCCACCCACGGAGCGCACCCGCAAGCGTGATCGCACGCGCGCGCTGATCGAGCAGCAGGGCAGGGCGCGGGCCCGGCCCATCTTCCCCGAGCCGGAGGCCGACGAATGCTACCGACCCGAGCATCCCTGACTCCCTGGCTGGTGGCCGGGATCTTCGTCGCCGCCATCGCCGGTGCCGGCGTGGGCTACTTCGCCGGCATCGATCACCAACAGGCACGCGACGCGCGCGAGGAGAGGCTGGTCCAGCGGGCCGTCGACCAGGCCAGCCAGGCAGCGGGGCGCGCGATTGCCGGCATCAGGATCAACCACACAACCATCCACCAGGAGCTACAGCGTGAGATCCAGAAAGAGACTGTGTACCTTGCTTGCCGCCATAGCCCTGGCGGGTTGCGACTCGTTAACGAGGCACTCAGCGGAACCATCCGGCCTGGTGCAGGCGAGCTGCCCCCGCCTGACGCCCCTGCGCGATGACAGCTTCGCGGCCACCAGCGAGAAGCTGGTGGAGGTGGCAGGGCAGTATTACCAATGCCGCGCGGCCGCGGGGGTGAAAGACCCGTAGGCCGTCACCGTTCTCTCTGGAAGTCTCCTCGCCGGCTAGCACCGGCTTGAACCCCCGCCACCTGGCCAAGCGCCGGGTGGCGGGGGTTTTTTCGTTGGGGCGTCAGGCCCGGCCTGTGTAAATCTGGTGTAATTTCCTGATGGGCTGGGCCGGTTTGTGCTGGTCAGGCCCGTCAGTCACAGAGGGAAACAGTGCACGCGCGTGCACGTCAAGAGCATTCACACTGCAGGGGTCACATGTTCGATCCATGTATCGCCCACCAACAGAAAAGCCCGCAGTCCAACGACTGCGGGCTTTTTCTTTCTCTGAACGCATGTCAGCGTGGGGGTGGCAGGGGTGCGCCGCGCAGGCGGGCCCAGAGCCAGGGCAGCGCGCGGGACAGATCGGGCCGACGACCGCGCGCCTGCGAGGGCTCGGGCTCAGCGCCGGGGCCTGCGGCTGGGCCGATGTCGAAGCTGAAGCTGTAGGTCGGCGTCTGGCCCATGCGCAGGTCGCTGAGATGGGCGCGCCCGTGCTCGGCCTGCAGGGCGACCAAGCCCTTGGCGAAGCGGTTCAGTCGCTCGTAGCCCGGGTGGCCCGCGTAGGCTTGCATCAGTGCGACGCCGCGCTCGTGGGTTTCCCAGATCGGTTCGGCCTGTGCGTCCAGCAATGAATAGAAGCCCTCGTGGTAATGCGTGGGCGTGGTGGCCACCACACGCCAGAGCACGCTGTTGAAGGCGGTGGG
>DNQP01000087.1:7104-14301 GCA_003500955.1 Curvibacter sp.
ACATGCTGCTGCACGGCCATGCCCCAGAGCAGATAGGCCGTGCTCAGCGCCAGTCCCACGGCATTGGCCCGCAGCGCGAAGCCGGGCTGACGCCGGCAGGCCAGGCAGACGGCCAGACCGATCAGCAGGGGCAGGGTGTACAGCGGATCGATCACGAAGACGCTGCCCAGGCCATAGGGATGGTTGCTGAAGGGCAGGGCCAGTTGGGTGCCGTAGATGGTCAGCGTGTCCAGCAGCGGGTGCGTGATCAGCACCAGCCAGACGGCCAGCCACCAGCGCCGCCACAGCGGCCACTCGCCGTGCAGGCGCGCGATGCCCGCGGCGAACAGCGGGGCACAGAGCGTGAGCCAGAACAGCGCATGGCTCTCGGCCCGGTGCAGAACCATGTTGAGCATGGGATCGCCATGGTCGATGAGGACATCGAGGTCAGGCAGGGTGCCCAGTACGGCGCCCCATCCGGCGGCCTTGGCGAGAGAGGTGCGCCGGCCCATGACGGCCACGCCCACGGCGGCGCCCAGCGCCAGTTGGGAAACGGAATCCATACGCCCGATGATGTCAGATCAGGCCAGGCACCGCGGCCCTGGGGGCATCAGAGCGCGAGCACGATGGGAAAGCGCGCCTGCAGCCCGTCCTGTCCGATCTGAAAGGGCATGGTGAGCGCGGCCCGGTCGGCATCGGATCGCAGATGGCGCCAAAGTACATCGCGCGCATTGCCCGGATCGCCGGCCACGTAGAGCTGGGTGGTCAGGAGTTCGCGTGTGCCCAGGGCGACCTTGACGTGGATGTGGGGCGTGCGACCGCGGTAGGCCACGGGCCGGATGGTGCGGAAACGGTAGCGTCCCTCTCGGTCGACCATCACGCGGCCAAAACCCTGGAAGTCGGGATCGGCACGGCTGCCGTCGCCCGGATGATGGTAGTGCCCCAGGTGGTCGCACTGCCAGATGTCCACCTGGGCGCCGCGCACCGGGATACCGGCCGTGTCCGTGACCACGCCCTCGAGCCAGACCGGCGTCCCCCGCCGGTAGTCGGCGCGGCCGTTGCGCAGCAGATCGCCGTCGTGGTCTGCGGGCAGCTGGACAGGATAGAAGGGCCCTTCGGTCTGGGCGGGGGTCGGGTGCAGCGCCCGCGTGCGGGCCCGTGCTGGAGCCAGCCAGGGATAGACCACCGAGGCGGCCAAGCCCAGTTTCAACAGCTGCCGGCGTCTGTGGGATAAAGGTGTTTGCATGCAATGCTCTCCATGTCATGATGCTGTCATGCACTAGACTCATGAGTCTAGTATGATCTCCTCCTTTGCAGGCACGGTCAGACCGTGCCTGCTGCGCCATCCATCCTCCGAATCTCAGCATGACTGCCGATACACGCGCCCGCATCCTGGAAGCCGCTCTGGACACCTTTTGCGAGAAGGGCTACGGCGCCTGCGTGGACGATATCGCGCGCCGTGCGGGCGTGGTGAAGCAGACGCTGTATCACCACTATGGCAGCAAGGAAAGCCTGTTCCGAGAGGCCCTGACAGGGCTGGTCAATGTGCTGCTGGTCGATCTGGTGGCGCGCTCTGGCTCGCTGCGCGAGGACTTGCTGCGTTTCGCCGAGTCTTTCCAGGCCCAGGCCATGAGCGAACAGGGCCTGGCTCTGCACCGCATGCTGGTGGCCGAATCGCCCCGCTTCCCCGAGCTGGCCCAGACGGTCTACGAGACCTGGCAGCTCGCCGGCACGGAGCTCGCGCGTTTGTTGCGCGAAGCCATGGCGCGCGGCGAGATGCGCCAGGACGATCCCGAGTTTGCAGCCGACATGCTGATCAGCCTGCTGACCGGAACGCAGCGCGACATGCGTTTGCTGGGGATGCCGGTGGCGTGTCCGCGGCAAAGTGGCCGCATCACCAAGATCATCGATTGTTTTTTGCAGGCGTACGCCCCGGCGGGTGCGCGCAAGTCTTGAAGGTTGAAGGGGAAAAACAAATGAAAGCTGTCCACTATCGTGTCACGGCCCTGGCGGCCGTCCTCACCCTGCTGCTCAGCGGCTGCGGCAAATCTGAAGCGCCCAAAGGGGGCGGCGCTCCCGGCGGCGCGCCGCCGCCCACCGAGGTGGCCGTGGTCGTAGCCCAGCCGGGCGAAGCCCTGCTGACCAAGGAACTTCCGGGGCGCCTGCAGGCCTGGCGCACGGCCCAGGTGCGCGCGCGCGTGGAAGGTATCGTCGAGCAGCGCCTGTTCGAGGAAGGCTCGGACGTGAAGTCCGGCACGCCCCTGTACCGCATCGATGCCCGCACCTACCGCACGAGCAACGAGGCGGCCAAGGCCGAACTGGCGGCCGCCAAGGCCGTGGTCAACCGCTATCGGCCACTGGTGGAGATGAAGGCGGTGAGCCAGCAGGAGTTGGATACTGCCGAGGCCCGCCTGCGCCAGGCCGAGGCTGCGCTCGCGCGCACCCAGCTGGATCTGGAGAACACCACGGTGCCCGCGCCGATCTCCGGGCGCATCGGCCGCTCGCTCGTGACCGAGGGCGCCCTGGTGGGCCGCGGCGAGGCCACGCAACTTGCGACCATCGAGCAGATCGACCCGATCTACGTGAACTTCACGCAGAGCAGCGTCGAGCTGCTGGCCCTGCGCGAGGCCATCGCGAGCGGCCGCTGGAAGAAGGCCGACACGCGGCGCATGGAGCTGGTGCTGGAGAACGACAGCGTCTACCCGCTGCCCGGCAAGCTGCTGTTCTCCGACCTGTCCGTCGACCCGAACACGGGCGCGGTTTCGCTGCGCGCCGAGTTTCCCAACCCGAAGAAGGAACTGCTCCCCGGCATGTTCGTGCGCGTGCGCTATCCGCAGGCCAAGGCCGACCAGCTCATCACGCTGCCCCAGCGTGCCGTGCAGCTTTCGCCGGCGGGTGCCTCGGTGATGGTCGTGGGGGAGGGCAACAAGCTCATGCCCGTGCCGGTCAAGCTGGGCGGCATGAGCGGCAACAACTGGACCATCCTCAGCGGTCTCAAGGGGGGTGAGCAGGTCATGGTGGAGGGCCATATGAAGGCCTATCCGGGCAGCGTGGTCAAGCCCGTCCCCTGGTCGGCGACGCCAGCTGCCGCACCTGCCAACCAGGGGAAGTAAAAGATCATGGCCAAATTCTTTGTCGACCGTCCGGTCTTTGCCTGGGTGATCGCGCTGGTCATCCTGCTGGCCGGCGCGCTGGCCCTGCGTCAACTGCCCGTGGCCCAGTACCCCGAGGTCGCGCCGCCGGCGCTGGCCGTCAACGTGACCTACCCGGGCGCCTCCGCCAAGGTCATCGAGGACACCGTCGTGGCCCTGATCGAGCAGGAGATGAACGGCATCGAGAACCTGCTCTACATGGACTCGACCTCCGAGCAGAGCACGGGCACGATCAACCTGACCTTCCGTACCGGCACCAACATCGAGATCGCCTCGGTCGAGACGCAGAACCGCATCAAGCGCGTGGAGGCGCGCCTGCCCGACGAGGTGCGGCGCCTGGGCGTGACCGTGACCAAGACCCGGCGCAACTTCCTGATGTTCATCACGCTGTATTCGCCGGACAAGAGCCTCAAGTCCGTCGATCTGGCCAGCTACACGGCGGCCAGCGTGATTGACGAACTGCGCCGCGTGCCGGGCGTGGGTGAAGCCCAGCTCTTCGGCTCCGAGTACGCCATGCGTCTGTGGGTCGATCCCGACAAGCTTGCGGCCTTCCGTCTGACGCCTGGTGAAGTGATCGCCGCCGTGCGGGCGCAGAACGTGCTGCTGGCCGTGGGTGAGCTGAACCAGCCGCCTGCGCCCACGGGCATGGAATACGCGGCCACCGTGATCACGCGCGGGCGCCTGACCACGCCCGAGGAGTTCGGCAATGTGGTGGTGCGCGCCCAGGGCGACGGTTCCCTGGTGCGTGTGCGCGACGTCGCGCGCGTGGAGCTGGGCGCGCAGGACTACTCCATCTTCGCGCGGCTGGACAGCCAGCCGACGGCGGCCGTGGGGGTCAAGGTGTCGCCGGGCGCCAATGCCCTGGACACGGCCAAGGCCGTGCGCACGCGCATGGAGGAACTGTCGCGCTACTTCCCTCAAGGCATTGCCTGGGACGTGCCCTATGACACCACCCCCTTCATCGACATCTCGATCAGCGAAGTGGTCAAGACCCTGTTCGAGGCGGTGCTGCTGGTCTTCATCGTGATGTACCTGTTCCTGGAGAACTTCCGTGCCACGCTGATCCCGACCATCGTGGTGCCGGTCTCGCTGATCGGTGCGGCGCTGGGGCTCTACGTGCTGGGCTACTCGATCAACGTGCTCACTCTGTTTGCCATGGTGCTGGCCATCGGTATCGTGGTGGACGACGCCATCGTGGTGGTGGAGAACGTCGAACGCATCATGAGCGAGGAACATCTCTCGCCACGTGACGCCACCGCCAAGGCCATGGACCAGATCGTGGGCGCCATCATCGGTATCACGGTGGTGTTGTCGGCGGTGTTCATCCCCATGGCCTTCTTCTCCGGCTCGGTGGGGGCGATCTATCGGCAGTTCGCCGTGACCCTGGTGCTGACCATGCTGTTCTCGGCCCTGATGGCCCTGACGCTGACGCCCGCCCTGTGCGCCACGCTGCTTAAGGCGCATCAACCCGGCGAAACGGGTGTGCTGCCCACCACCGGCTTCTTCGGCTGGTTCAACCGCGGCTTCGCGGCGGCCACGCGCGGCTACATCCGCAAGGTGACCGGCATGCTGGGCCGCCCGGGTCGCTGGCTCATCGTCTACGGGGCCATCGTGGCCGCCACGGTCTGGATGTTTGCCAAGCTGCCCGGCAGCTTCCTGCCGGAAGAGGACCAGGGTTACTTCATCAGCATGGTGATGCTGCCACCGGGTGCGACCCAGGAGCGCACGGTGGAGGTGATCCGGCAGGCCGAGGAGTTCTTCCTGGCGCAGCCCGAGGTGGAACATACCGTGGGCGTGGTGGGCTTCTCCTTCTTCGGCCGCGGCCAGAACGCCGGCCTGATCTTCACGCGCCTGAAGAACTGGGACGAGCGCAAGGCCAAGGAGAGCAGTGCCACGGCCGTGGTGCAGCGCGCCAACATGGCCCTGTTCGGCCTCAAGCAGGCCTTCATCTTCAGCGTCAACCCGCCACCCATCCCTGAGCTGGCGGCGGTCGGTGGCTTCGACTTCCGCCTGCAGGACCGCGGCGGCCTGGGCCGCGACAAGCTCGCCGAGGCCCAGGCCCTGGCGGTGCAGCTGGCGGGGGCCAATCCGGCCCTGGCCGGTGTGCGCATGGAGGGCATGGCCCCCGGCCCGCAGCTGCTGCTGCAGATCGACCGCGAGAAGGCCCAGACCCTGGGCGTGGACATCGCCACCCTCAACGAGACGCTGCAGACCCTGTTCGGCGTGGCCTACATCAACGACTTCGAGCGTCAGGGCCGCATCCTGCGCGTGCAGATGCAGGCCGATCCGGCCGTGCGCACCAGCCCCGAAGCCATGCTGCGCGTGCAGGTGCGCAACCGCAACGGCGGCATGGTGTCCCTGTCCGAAGTGGTGAAGCCCTTGTGGATGGTGGGTGCCCCGCGCCTGGACCGCTACAACGGCGTGCCCTCGGTCAAGCTTTCGGGCAACCCGGCGCCCGGTCGCAGCACCGGCGAGGCCATGCAGGCCATGGGGGAGGTGGCTGGCCAGTTGCCCAGTGGCATCGGCTATGCCTGGTCGGGCACGTCCTTCGAGGAAAGCCTCTCGGGCTCGCAGGCGCCGCTGCTGTTTGCCGTGTCGCTGATCGTGGTCTTCCTCTGCCTGGCCGCGCTCTATGAAAGCTGGACGATTCCGTTTTCGGTGATGCTGGTGGTGCCCTTGGGTATCTTTGGTGCGCTGCTCGCGGTCTATCTGCGTGGTCTGCCCAACGACGTGTACTTCAAGGTGGGCCTGATCGCGACCATCGGTCTCTCGTCCAAGAACGCCATCCTGATCATCGAGTTCGCCCGTACGCTGCAGGACCAGGGCATGGCGCTCAAGGAGGCCATCCTGGAGGCCTGTCGCCTGCGCCTGCGACCCATCTTGATGACCTCGATCGCCTTCATCGTGGGTGTGCTGCCGCTGGCCATCTCCAGCGGCGCGGGCGCGCAGAGCCGCCATGCCATCGGCACCGGCGTGATGGGCGGGATGATTGCCGCCACGGTGCTGGCCATCTTCCTAGTACCCGTGTTCTATCTGGTCGTCAGCCGCCTGTTCCCCGGCCACAGCCGCGGACACGCGCCGACCGCTGGCGAGGGAGGCCACCATGGCTAAAACGATGCATTACCTCAGCGCCTTCGCGGCCGCGCTGGTGCTGGCCGGCTGCTCCATGATGCCGGAGTACCAGCGTCCGGCCCTGCCGGTCCCCGAGGCCTGGCCTGACGATGCGCAGGCCACGGCCCCCGCGGGCAAGCCCGTGGACTGGGCCAGCTTCTTCCCCGACGAGCGCCTGCGTGCCCTGATCAAGCTGGCGTTGGAGCACAACCGCGATCTGCGCATCGCCACGGCGCGCGTGGCCGAGGCGCAGGCGCTCTATGGCATCCAGCGCGCCGACCGTCTGCCCACGGTCAATGTCGGCGGCTCGCTGGCGCGCAGCCGCACGCCGGCCGATCTCTCAGCCACCGGCACCTCCATCGTGAGCCAGCGCGCCGACCTCAACGTCGGCCTGCCGGCCTTCGAACTGGACTTCTGGGGCCGTGTGGCCAGCCTCAGCGAAGCGGCCAAGGCCAGCTACCTGGCCACGGAGCAGGCCGAGCGAGCCTTCCGTCTCTCGCTGATCGCCAGCGTCGCCGACGCCTACCTGGCCCTGGCCGAGGCGCAGGAGCGCTATGTGCTGGCCCAGGCCACGCTCGAGACCCGTGCGCAGACGCGCGAGCTGGTGGATCGGCGTCGCCAGGCCGGTCTGGCCGGGGACCTGGACTTCCTGCAGGCCGATGCGGCCTACGAGGGCGCGCGTGCCGAGCTCGCAGCCCTGCAGCGCCAGCAGTCGGCCGCGCGCAACTACCTGCGGGCCCTCGTGGGCACCGAGCCCAAGGACCTGCCGGCAGGCAAGACCCTGGCCGAGCAGGGCATCACGCTGGCGCAGCAGGCCGACCTGCCGGCGCAGGTGCTGGTGCGCCGTCCCGACGTGCTGGCGGCCGAGCAGCGTTTGCTGGCCGCCAATGCCAACATCGGCGCAGCGCGTGCAGCCTTCTTCCCGCGCATCGCACTCACGGCCTCGGCCGGCACC
>DNQP01000087.1:14609-21723 GCA_003500955.1 Curvibacter sp.
CCTCGGCCGGCACCGCGAGCCGCGAGCTCGACGGCCTGTTCAAGGACGGGTCCGAGGCCTGGAGCTTCACGCCCAGCATCACCCTGCCCATCTTCGACTACGGCCGGCGCAGCGCCAACCTGGACCTGGCCACCGTGCGCAAGGACATCGCGGTGGCTGACTACGAGCGCACGGTCCAGCAGGCCTTCCGCGAGGTGGCCGATCTGCTGGTGGCGCGCGAGCAACTGGCGGAACAGCTCAAGGCCGTCGAGGCCCAGGAGCGCTCGCAGCAGCGTGCTGCCGACATCGCCGAGGCACGCTACCGCCAGGGGGTGGGCAGCTTCCTGGAGGTGCTGGATGCCCAGCGGCAGCTCTTCGCGGTGCGCCAGGGCCTGATCCAGCTGCGGCGTACCCAGTGGGCTACCGCGGCGCAGCTCTACAAGGCGCTGGGCGGCGAGGAAGGCTGACTCCGCAAGCCTGCTCGCTTATGCTCCAGGTTTTTCCAGCATGAGGAGCGGGGCAGTGGAGCAGGTGGACACGGTGGTGGTGGGGGCAGGCGTGGTCGGGCTGGCGGTGGCGCGCGCTCTGGCCCTGGCCGGGCGCGAGGTGCTGGTGCTCGAGGCCACCGAGGCCATCGGGACCCAGACCAGCGCACGCAACAGCGAGGTCATCCACGCCGGCATCTACTACCCGCAGGGCTCGCTCAAGGCGCAGCTCTGTGTGCGCGGCAAGCAGCTGCTCTACGCCTATTGCGCCGAGCGCGGCATCGGGCACCGGCGCTGCGGCAAGCTGATCGTCGCGACTTCCTCGGAGCAGGTGGCCCAGCTGCAGGGCATCATCGCCAAGGCTGCGGCCAACGGCGTGGACGATCTGGTGCTGCTCACACGCGAGCAGGCGCGCGCGCTGGAGCCGGCGCTGGAATGCGTGGCCGCCGTGCATTCACCCAGCACGGGCATCGTCGACAGCCATGGTCTGATGCTGGCCCTGCAGGGCGATCTGGAGCACGCCGGGGGCATGGTGGCCTTCAACTCGCCGCTGGCGTCAGCGCGCATCATGTCGCAGGGCATCGAACTGTATGCCCACGACGGCACGCAGCTGCGCGCCCGCACGGTCGTCAATGCGGCCGGCGTACACGCGCCGACGCTGGCCCGTCGCTTCGACGGTCTGGACCCCATCCACATTCCCGGCGCGTACTACGCCAAGGGCAATTACTTCACCCTTGCGGGTCGCTCGCCCTTCCATCGTCTGATCTATCCCGTGCCCGAGGCGGCGGGTCTGGGCGTGCACCTGACCATCGACCTCGGCGGCCAAGCCAAGTTCGGCCCCGACGTGCAGTGGGTCGAGGCCCCGGACGATCTGGCGGTGGACCCGGCGCGCGGCCTGGCCTTCTATGCCGAGGTCCGCAAGTACTGGCCAGCCCTGCCCGAAGGCGCGCTGCAGCCGGGCTATGCCGGCATCCGGCCCAAGATCAGCGGGCCGGGCGAGGCGGCCCGCGATTTCCTGATCCACGGGCCGGCCGCACACGGCGTGCCGGGGCTGGTGAACCTCTTCGGCATTGAATCACCCGGCCTGACCAGCAGCCTGGCGATCGCGGAGCACGTGGCGGCCTTGCTCTGACGCTGGGTCACTGCATCTCGATGCCGGCGTCCTTGACGATGCGGGCCCACTTGCCCATCTCGACCTGCATCAGGTTGCTCAGCTCCTCAGGCGTCGACACACCGACCTGCACGCCTGCGTCGAACAGGGCCCTCTGGGTATCAGGCTGGGCCATGAGCTTGGCGATTTCGGTGTTCAGGCGTGACACGATGTCCTTGGGCATGCCGGCCGGGCCCAGCAGGGCGAGCCAGTTGCTGGCGTCGTAGCCGGACACGCCCGCCTCATGCAGCGTGGGAACGTCGGGCAGCTGGGGCGCACGGGTGGCGGTGGTGACGGCCAGCGCCCTGAGCTTGCCGCTGGCCAAGTGCGGCAAGGCATTGGTGATGCCGGCAAAGCTGCTCTCGACCGTGCCACCCACCAGATCGGTCATGGCCAGATTGCTGCTGCGGTAGGGGATGTGCTTGAGTTGCGCACCGGCCATGGACACGAAGAGGCCGCCCATCAGGTGCTGCGTGCTGCCATTGCCGGAGGAGGCGTAGTGCAGGGTATCGGGCTTGGCCTTGGCCTGGGCGATGAAATCCTTGACGCTGGTGGCGCTGACCTTGCTGGGGTTGACGACCAGGACATAGGCCGAGTCCACCAGCTTGCTGATGGGCGTGAAGCTCTTGATCGGATCGTAGGGCAGGGTCTTGTAGATCGAAGGGCTGATGGTGTGTGTCGACGAGATCATCAGCAGGGTGTAGCCGTCGGGAGCGGCCTTGGCCACCAGATCAGAGCCGATGGTGGAGCCGGCACCTGGCTTGTTCTCGATCACCACGGAGCCGCCCAGTGCGGCTCCGAGCTTCTGGCCCAGGATGCGCGCCACCACGTCGGTGAAGCCGCCGGGGCCGAAGGGCACGATGATCTTGACCGGCCGGTTGGGATAAGCGGTCTGGGCCCCCGCGGCCAAGGTCGTCAGCGCCAGCAGGGCACCCAGCAAACAGCGTCGCAGTGTCGTCCTCATCGTGTCACCCCTTGTAGCTTGGTTCGGGCATGGAGAAAAAACTGTGCAGGATGTGATAGACCATCATGTAGTTCTTCTGCTGGAAGCTCGCATGGGAAATACCCTGCATGATGGAGAACTGTTTGTTCGTGCTGGGCAGCCGTGTGTAGAACGCCATCAGATCTTCCAGGCTGGCGATGCCGTCGAACTCGCCGCGCATGAGCAGCGTCGGCGCGGTGATGCGTTCGGGATCGACCAGAGGCAACTTGGAGCACATGTCGACGTAGGTGCCCGTGGGCATGGAGTCGTCCAGCGTCAGGATGGCATCGGCGAAGGCGTTGACCGTCGCGTCGTCGGCGCAGCCCGGGTGGTCGCGGTTAAAGATGCTGTGCACGAAGGCGCGGTCCACCGGTCGGCGGTGGCGCGCCAGAAAGTCGGGCAGCTTCTTGCGCCGCTCGGCCAGGGTCGGGCTGCCCTCACCGGTCCAGACGAAGGCATCGAGCGCGAGCCGGGCGACGCGCTCGGGGTGTCGCTGCGCGAACAGCGCGGCCTTGAGGGCGCCAGACGAAATGCCATAGACCAGCAACTGCCGGGCGCCCGTCAGCTGCTGGATGTAGTCGCTGCCGACGGCCAGATCATCCGCACCATTGGCGATGTCGCAGTTGATGGGGCGGTGCTTGTCGGAACGGCCATAGCCTTCGTTGTCCATGCACCAGGTGTCATAACCGCGCTCGGCGAACCAGTCCATGACCGACGAGTCAGGCCGGCCGGGCACACTCAGATCGAAGGTGGGTTGAGAGGCCATGGACGAGCCATGCACGAACAGCACGGTGCCGGCACGGGGCACGTCGGAGGCGGCGGGTTTGTTCCAGAGAAACAGGCGCACGTCGCCCTTGCGGGTCCAGTGCTCCTTGCCGCCGCGCCACGTCACATCTGTCATTCTTTTGTCTCCTCGGCCAAGGTGGGGCAGGTGATTCAGCGAATGGGGCGCTAGAACTTCATGGTCAGGAAGGCATGAAGCGCGTGGAAGAACTTGTGGCGCTGTACGCCCATCATCGGGTTGTGCGCGATGCCCGAGAGCACGACGAACTGCTTGTCCATGCTGGGCAGGCGGGCAAAGAAGTCGAGCAGGTCAGGCTCGGCGGCGATGCCGTCGTATTCGCCGCGGATCACCAGCGTGGGACAAGAGATGGCTTCGGGGGTGGCCAGGGGAAGGTGGGCGCACATGTCCACGTAGGTCCCGGTGGGTACCTCGCTCACCAGAGGGAGCTCGGCTGCGGCAATCGCCTTGGGTACCAAGTCCTCGCTGCTGCCGGGCTTGTCGCGGTTGAACATGCCCTCGTAGAAGGCCAGATCGACCTTGCGGCGCGGACTGGCCGAGTACTCGGCCAGCTTCTTGCGGCGCTGCTCCAGCGTGGGCGAGCCGGCGCCGGTGTAGACCAGGGCCGAGATGCCCAGGCGGTCCACGGTCTCGGGGTGGGCCTGTGTGTAGAGGCTGGCCCGCAGTGCACCGGAGGAGGAGCCGAAAAGATGGATTTTTTCTACCCCGGTCCTCTGCAGCACGAAGGGGATCACGGCCTCCAGGTCGCGCAGGCCGGTCTTGATGTCGCTGTTGCCGCGACCGGACCAACCCGAGCGGCCGTAGCCCTCGTGGTCCATGGTCCAGACGTCGTAGCCGCGCTCGGCAAACCAGTCCATGACCGAGTAGTCCTTGCGGTCCGGTACCTGCAGGTCGTAGGTGTTGCGGCCCGAGACGGTGGAGCCATGGACGAGGAAGAGCACCGGGCGCGGTGCCTCGCCAGGCGCCGGCGCCGTGGCACGCTTGCGGTAGACGTACAGCGGCACATCGTCCCGCTTCACAAAATGCTCTTCACTCCAGATCACGGTCATTCATCCTTGTTCGGCTTGTGGGCAGACGGTTCCCGGTGAACCGTTGCGTCCTTGCGGCTGACTATACTTTCCGCTTCCCGAAGCTGGAATCCTCTTTCGTGAATTCATTGTTTACGAGCCAGGCATGATGCGCGACCTCAACGCACTGGCCACCTTTGTCGCTGTCGTCGATGCCCGCAGCTTCACGCTGGCGGCCGAGCGCTGCGGGATCTCCAAGGCCCTGGTCAGCCGCCAGGTTCAGGAACTCGAGCATTCCCTGGGGGTCAAGCTGCTCAACCGCAGCACGCGCAAGCTCGGGCTCACGCAGGCCGGCGAGCGTTTCTACGAGCGCTGTGCGCGTCTCGTGGCCGATGCGGAGACCGCCGTGCGGGATGTCGAGGAGCTGTCACGCGGTGGTGCACATGGCCTGATCCGCATCAGCACGGCCATCACCTTCGGGCGCATGCATCTGCTGCCAGCCGTGCGCGATTTCCTGGCCCTGAACCCGGGCATCCAGATCGAGGTGATGCTCGCCGAGCGTTTTGCCGACCTGATCTCGGGCAATGCCGATCTGGTCGTGCGCCTGGCCGAGGAGCCGCGTCTGAGCAATCTGGTGGCACGGCGGCTGGCGGCCGTGCAGTGGCTGGTGGTCGCTTCACCCGACTACATAGCGCGCCACGGCGCACCCCAGCACCCGCGCGATCTGTTGCAGCGCAACTGTCTGGTCTACGACAAGCCCAAGGGCGGTGACTGGCGGTTCACGGGCCCCGACGGTGATGTGGCGGTCAAGGTGGCTGGCAATCTGCGCGCCAATGTGGCCGAGGGCCTGCTGGACGCCGTGCAGGGTGGTCTGGGCATTGCGGCCCTGCCGTCCTTCGCCTTGGGCGAGGCCCTGGGTAGTGGCCGCCTGGTCCAGCTGTTGCCCGACTACCGCTTAACGGAGAGTACCCTGTATGCCGTTTTCCTGCCCGATCGGCGTCTGCCTGAACGTATCCGCAGCTTTGTGCAGTTCCTCGCCGAGCGTTACGCGGGGACGCCGGCGTGGGAGCGCTTTTAGCGCGTCGCCCGCAGTTCCCGGATGGCGGCGGCCGAAGCCTTGACCAGGGCGGGCCCCTGATAGATCAGGCCGGTGTAGATCTGCACCAGATCCGCGCCGGCCTCGATCTTGCTCACGGCATCCTGCACGCTCAGGATGCCGCCGACGCCGATGATGGGGAAATCCTTTCCCAGCGCGGCGCGCAGCTGGCGGATCACGCGGTTGCTCGCCTCCAACACCGGCGTGCCTGACAGACCGCCGGTCTCCTCCGCATGCGGCAGGCCCTGCACGGCCTCGCGGCTCAGCGTGGTGTTGGTGGCGATCACGCCGTCCATGCCGTGGCGCTGCAGGGTGGCTGCGATGACCTGGATCTGTGCGTCGTCCAGGTCGGGCGCGATCTTGACGAAGACCGGCACGCGCTTGCCGTGCTGCTGTGCGAGCTGTTCGCGCCTGCCGGCGATGGCGCCGAGCAAGGCGTCGAGCGCCTCGTCGCTTTGCAGGGCGCGCAGGTTCTTGGTGTTGGGGCTGGAGATGTTGACGGTGACGTAGTCGGCATGCGGGTAGACGCCAGCCAGGCCGATGAGGTAGTCCTCGGTCGCGCGCTCGATGGGGGTGGCTGCGTTCTTGCCGATGTTCAGACCCAGCAGCATCGGTGAGCTGTCGCGGCGAAAGCGGGCGCGCTGCACATTGGCCAGAAAGGTATCGAGCCCTTCATTGTTGAAGCCCATGCGGTTGATCAGCGCGTTCGCGGCCGGCAGGCGGAACATGCGTGGCCTGGGGTTGCCGGGCTGGGGCAGGGGCGTGACGGTCCCGACCTCGACGAAGCCGAAGCCCATGGCGCCCAGGCCGTCGATGCAGCGCGCGTTCTTGTCCAGGCCGGCAGCCATGCCCACGCGGTTGGGAAAACGCAGGCCGGCCAGGGTGACCGGGTCATCGACACGGGCCTGGCTGTAGGCGCAAGCCAGGGGTGTGTTCTGGGTACGTGCCAGCAGGTCGATCGTGAAGTCGTGGGCGGCTTCGGGGTCCATGCGAAAGAGCACGGCGCGGGAGAGGGGGTAGGGGATCAGGGACATTGGATAATTCGCAGCTATCCCGTCATTTTCCCAGATCAAACCTATTCACCTCCCCCATGCTCAGCCAAGACGAACTCAAGACCCTGGTCGGCCAGGCCGCCCTGCAATACGTGATCCCCGGTGAGATCGTCGGTGTGGGAACCGGGTCCACGGTCAACAAGTTCATCGACGCGCTGGCGACGATGAAAGACCGCATCCCCGGCGCCGTGTCCAGTTCCGAGGCCAGCACGCAGCGCCTGCGGGCCCTGGGCATCCGGGTCTTCGATGCCAATGATGTGGGGGAGCTGGCGGTCTACATCGACGGGGCCGACGAGATCGACGGTCGCGGCCACATGATCAAGGGCGGTGGTGCGGCGCTCACGCGCGAGAAGATCGTGGCAGCCCAGTCGCGTCGTTTCGTCTGCATCGCCGACGAATCCAAGCGCGTCGAGGTCCTGGGCCGGTTCCCGCTGCCCGTGGAAGTGATCCCCATGGCCACGCAGCGCCTGGTGCGGCAGTTCGCGGCACTGGGCGGGCAGGCCCGTTTGCGACTCAAGGAAGGCCAGCCTCTCGTCACGGACAACGGTCAGCACATTCTGG
>DNQP01000287.1:0-531 GCA_003500955.1 Curvibacter sp.
GCGAGGACCCGCTGTGCGAGGAGTACATCCCCTCCAAGCTCTACGAGTACCTGTGGATGCAGCGCCCCATCCTGTCCATCGTGCACCGCAACCCGCAGATGGCGGCGATGATCCGCGGCGAGGGCCATGTGACCGTGGAGACAGGGCGTGTCTCGGGTGACAGCGATCCGGCTGCCGTGGCGCAGCCGCTGGCCGCCGAGCTGGAGCAGCTGTACGGGCGCTGGCAGAGGCCAGGGCTGCCCGACAGCGGGCGTGGCAGTCCGTACACCACTCAGGCCGCGGTCCAGCAGTTGTTGGGCTGGGCAGCAGCTGCCCCCCGCCTGTGAGCCATGGCCCGGCGGTTCTCCTTCATGCCCGCGTTGCAGGCGTTGCTGTGATCGCTGCACTGTTCCTCCATGGAGTGACCTGCGGAACGACTGGGCCCTGATGGATATCCGGCGGACGCTCTATTTCTGGGGGCTGCTGGCCTACCTGGCCATCTTGCCGGTGGCCCACACCGTGGCCTTGCGCAGCCTGCTGCTGCTGCTGCTG
>DNQP01000287.1:841-4965 GCA_003500955.1 Curvibacter sp.
CTGCTGCTGCTGCTGCTGCTCGCTGTGCTTGGCGTGTCCGTGCTGCGTAAGGGATGGCGCAAGTCCCTGGCATGGGAGGCCTGGTCGCTTCCGGTCTGTCTTCCGGTGGTGCTCTGGATGGCTTATCTATGCCTTTTCCCTTTCTGGGCAGAGCAAGCCGGACCCGCCTGGGCCAACCTTCGAGGGCAGTGGGGCCTGTCCATTCTTGCCTGGCTGATCGGCTGGGGTGGTGTGCTGCTGATGGGACGAGACGGGCCATCCTTGCTGCAGCTGGCGCTCGCAAGTGGCTTCTTGGTCCTATTGCATCTCGGCATGAGCCTGCTGGCCTGGTCCGGCCTGCTCGGTGCCGCCGTTCCAGCCGACATGCCTCTGGCGCTGATGTGGCGCTCCTTTCTGTCCGTGGTGGGTGGAACGGCAGAGGTAGGCTGGCGCTGGCAGCCTTTTCCCTGGGGGTTTCGGGGCTTCGATCCCATGCACGGGAATCTGGGCTACACCTCGAACCAAGCCATCGTGCTGTTTCTCTGCTGCCTGTTGTTCGCCTGGCGTAGCCATGTGTCCCGCGTCACCGCGATAGCTGCCGCGGCCATCGTGCTCTGCTTCGTCAGCGTCGTGATCGCGTATTCGCGTGGCGCCGTCCTCTACGGCCTGCTGATGGCTGTGCTGGCAGGGCTGGTGTATCAATTGCGTCTGCGGGGAGCTGTCACTGGTGGTGCGGCACCCTCCCGGCCTGTGGGGCGGAAGGGGCAGCTTGTGCTGGTATGGGCTGTGTTGGCTTCCTTGCTGGTCGTGGCCGGGCTCTCGTTCAAGAAGGATTCGCGCTGGCATCTCATGGCGGACAAGGCTCGCGTGGTCTTTCTCCTGGTTGATGATCCGGTTCGCTTTCTCTGTGAGGGGCCGGATGAATCCATGCTGCAAGGGCTGCGCCATGAGATGCAGGACCGTGGGCCGGCCTATGTCTCGGATCTCATCGGCGGTTTGAACGGGGATGGTGCGCGTGTGGCCCTCATGCGGGTCGGGCTGGTTCTGGTGGCCGAGCGACCCTGGGGGCTGGATGGCTCCCGCAGCTCGTACAAGCAACTGATCGAAGCCAGGTGCGGGCATCCCCCGGTGATGCTGTACGAGCATGCGCATCAGGGGTGGCTGGATACGGCCCTGGCGCTCGGGTGGGCGGGAAGCGGTCTGCTGGGCCTGGCCTTGCTCTCGCTGGCCGTCTTTGGCTTGCGCAACCTCAGGCCAGACGCGGCGGGACCTTGGGCGATGGCGCTGCTGCTGCTGTCGGTCTTCTGGATGGCCCGGGGCTTTGCCGACTCCGTCTATCGTGAGCATCTGCTGCAGATGCAGGCTGTTTTACTGGGTTACCTGGCAACTCGCACACACCTGGAGCGTCGGTCAGCAGCGGCGCGACATCAGTCGGCCGCAGCCTGAGGTCGGATAAAAAGTGGTGCGTGGCGCTTGTTGCGCTGCACCAGCCAGTTACGCAGCCTCTCCTTCAGGACGCGTTTGAGCGAATTGCGGTAGTGTCTGCCGATGCCGCCTCCCACGCCGGCGATCACGGGCGGGGTGCGCAGGAGCAAGCCGTTCAGGCCCTGAGCCAGAATCGTGTCGCGGAAACACTCTTCCAGGCCGTAGCCCTTCTCCTTGTCGATGCGCAGGTGGGCATCGCTCAGGTAGCGCTGATAGGCCTCGACGCTGGCCATGTAGAAGCGTGTGTCGATATACGCCAGGGTGGTCCTTCTGAGGGGAGAGAAGACATCGAGGAAGACACCCTTGAAGGCCAGCCGGCCATTCCACTCTGCCAGACAGGCATGGAAATTGGAGACCCAGAGTTTGGCTGAGCACTTTGCGAAGCACCGCGCTTGCGCTATGAAGTGGGAATGCGCCAGTGCGTGGCGGACGATTTCGCCTTCACCGTGGCCTCGCCCGTAGCGCTGGACGGCCGTGATGTCGTTGTGGAAGTGGAGGCACTCAATGGCTGCGTTCGGAAATCTGTCCCGGAGCGGCGCAGAGAAATCGTAACCCGATCCATCGCAGATCACGATCTGCAGTTGAGGATCGATCTGCAGCCACTCCCCGACGCACTCGATGGTAAGCCGCAGCCGTTCCTCGGTGTCAGTCAGGGCGACGCCCGTGTCATGGGCGATCACGCTGGAGGTCAGGAGGATGGGGGGGGCGAGGGGCATGGACGCGTGACGGAGAGGGCGTGGCATCAGATACGACCCAGCAGCCGGCGCAACCCGCGGCCCGTGCGCGAGAGCCAGTTTCCGCCCTCGCGAGGCCAGTCCATGTTTCGCTCCCAGGCCGACTGCAGGATGACTCCGCAATACAGCTGCGCCAACTGCTCTTGTGTGATGCCCTTGCGCCGGTCGCGGTCGAACTGCCATGCGTAGTGGTAGACCTTGAACAAGGCCTGGCAGGGGCGCAGGGCAACGGCCTGATAGGCCAGCAAGGCCTCGCCATACCACCGTGACTCGATCGGGGCCTGCTCGATGGCGTCGGCCAGGGTCATGCCGCGTGGTTGCAGGTACCGTTCGTCCAGGCTCTGCCAGACGTTGCGATGCCACACCAGGGGGAAGGGGCCGAAGCTGTAGCGACGCCCTGCGCGTGCGAACAGTCTCTGGACCAGATCCGCTTCGCGCACGAAGGCGTCGATCACGCGCTGGCGCCGATGCTGCAACGCATCTTCCAGCAGATCGTGCGCCTCATCGAGCATGGTGTACGGCGCTCCGTCATGGCCGATGTAATCGGATGTGCGGATGGTGCGTATGAAGTAGGCGTCGGAATCAAGGCAAAGGTAGGCGCTGGATAGTCCAAGCCGCCAGAACTCGGACTTGACGACCTGCTGTGCCAGATAGCCGGGCATGCGGGCAACCCGCTGCGCCATGCCGGCGTGGGATGCGGCCAGGATGTCCTCATCGGCCAGCAGTTCCACACCCAGGTCCGAGAGGTGCTCGCGAAACAGCGGGAGCTCGTTGCCGGGAACAGAGACGTAGAAAGGGAGCTTCTCGGCATTGTGCTCACGTACCGAGCGGGCCAAGCGTACGACGCGGCGCAGGTCGGTGCTGTAGCTCTTGCAGTAGAGGGCGATAGACTTCATCGGCGGCGGTCTTCGTAGCCGGTCATGATCTTGGCGGCGAACAACGGAATGTGTGTGGAACAAGCCACCATGATGCGGCGCAGGGTGTGGAGGTCCTCGCCAGCCTGTACGCGTCCGCGCCGGGTGGTGGTGGCTGTGGTGTAGCCTGCCTGCTTGGCCATCTCCACGTGTCCGGGTGAGAACAGGCCGTAGGGGTAGCAGAAATGGCGGACCGGGCATTGCAGCAGGTGCTCTAGGTCTTGCCGCGAACCGGCAATTTCGTTGCGCGCTGACCTGTCATCAAGCTCGGTCAGGCGCGCGTGGGTGCGCGTGTGAGAGCCGATGTCCATGCCTGCATCGCGCCAGCGGCACCAGTCGTCGAGATCCATGAGCGGTTTCTGGGCGACCAAACCCTCGTCCCAGCGATTGCGGCCACCGAAGAGGCTGCTGACACCATAGATGGTGGCCGTGAACCGGTGGCGCTGGAGCACAGGCAGGGCATGCTGGACATTGTTGCGGTAGCCGTCGTCGAAGGTGATCCCGACCACCCGGCCGGCTCGCTCGCCCCTGAGGTAGGGTTCGAGATCCCGCATCGACAGGCCGCGGTAACCAAACAGGCTGAGCACCCCCATCTGCCTCGCGAATGAGCCCGGCGAAACCACGAGACCACGCAAAGGCGTTCCGCGCGGAGGCGGCTCGTCGATCTGGTGGTACATGAGGATGGGAATCCCGCTCATGTCTGCATCCGGTTGAGGTTGGCGTAGTAGCCGCCTGCGGCCAGAAGATCGGCGTGGGTGCCGCGTTCAACGATGCGGCCCTGGTCCAGCACCAGGATCTGGTCGGCGTGCTCGATGGTGCTGAGCCGGTGCGCGATGACCAGGGTCGTGCGGTTCTTCATCAGCGTGGCCAGTGCGGCCTGCACCTGACGCTCGCTCTCCGTATCCAGCGCAGACGTGGCTTCGTCCAGGATCAGGATCGGGGCATTCTTGAGCAAGGCGCGGGCGATGGCGATGCGCTGACGCTGGCCGCCGGAGAACTCGTGCGGGTAGCG
>DNQP01000287.1:5237-5864 GCA_003500955.1 Curvibacter sp.
TGGCGATGCGCTGACGCTGGCCGCCTGAAAGCTTGGCACCGTCTTCGCCGATGGAGGTGTCCAGTCCCTGCGGCAGCTGCTGGATGAAATCCCACGCATGGGCGGCCTGCGCGGCGGCGATCACCTCTTCACGGCTCGTGGTCGCGCGCGCGCCGAAGGCGATATTGGCCTCGACGGTATCGTTGAAGAGGACGATGTCCTGGCTGACCAGGGCGATATTGTGTCGCAGGCTGGCGAGCGTGAGTTCGTTGATATCGACATCATCGATCACGATGCGACCACCGGTGGGGCGGTAGAAGCGGGGGATCAGCGCACTTATCGTGGTCTTGCCGCCGCCGGAGGCGCCTACCAGGGCCACCGTCTGCCCGGCGCTGGCCTCGAAGCTGATGTGATCCAGTGCCTGTCGCTCCGCGCCGGGATAGCTGAAGCTGACGTTCTCAAAGCGGATCTGGCCTCGAGCATGTGGCAGTTCCAGGCGGCCAGGGTCCTGTTCGTCTGGCATGTCCAGAAGATGAAAAACGCTCTCGCAGGCCGACAGACCCCGCTGCAGGATGGGGTTGATGGCCGTCAGCTGCTTGATGGGGGAGATCATCAGCAGCATGGCGGCGATGAAGGACACGAAGCCGC
>DNQP01000257.1:0-833 GCA_003500955.1 Curvibacter sp.
CCGCGCGCTCGAGGGCGAGCGCAAGACGATCCAGACGCGGACCGAAGAGCTGCAGAACAAGCGCAACACGCTCAGCAAGCAGATCGGCGCGCTCATGGGCCAGGGCAAGAAGGACGAAGCCGAGGCGGCCAAGGCCGAGGTCAATGCGCTCAAGGGCGAGCTCGACAGCTCGGCCGCGCGGCTGGACCAGATCCAGGCCGAGATGCAGGCCCTGCTGCTGGCCGTGCCCAACCTGCCGCACGAGAGCGTGCCCGTGGGCAGCGACGAACACGGCAATGTGGTGGCCCGGACCTGGGGGACGCCCAAGAAGTTCGACTTCGAAGTCAAGGACCACGTGGATGTGGGCGAGCCGCTGGGGCTGGACTTCGCCACCGGTACCAAGCTCAGCGGCGCACGCTTCACGGTGATGAAGGGACAAATTGCCCGCCTGCACCGCGCGTTAGCGCAGTTCATGCTGGACGTGCAGACGCAGGAGCACGGCTACACCGAGTGCTACACGCCTTACATCGTCAATGGCGACACGCTGCGCGGCACGGGCCAGCTGCCCAAGTTTGAGGAGGATCTCTTCAGAGTCCCACGTGGCAGACAGACACTCGACGCGTCACAGATGGCTGAGATTGCCTCGCAGGGAGGCTCCGGATCTCACGGTGGATCTCTGGAAGAGAATTTTTATCTCATCCCCACCAGCGAAGTCACGCTGACCAACTTCGTGCGCGACGAGATCGTCGCTGAGTCGGACCTGCCGATCCGGCTCACGGCCCACACGCCCTGCTTCCGCTCCGAGGCGGGCTCCTACGGCCGCGACACGCGCGGCATGATCCGCCAGCACCAGT
>DNQP01000257.1:1149-1568 GCA_003500955.1 Curvibacter sp.
CAGTTCGACAAGGTCGAGATGGTGCAGATCGTCCACCCCGAGAAGAGCTACGAGGCGCTGGAGGAGATGACGCGCCACGCCGAGACCATCCTGCAGAAGCTGGGCCTGCCCTACCGCGTGATGAGCCTGTGCACGGGTGACATGGGCTTTGGCGCGGCCAAGACCTATGACCTCGAAGTCTGGCTGCCGGCGCAGAACACCTACCGCGAGATCAGCTCGGTCTCCAACTGCGAGGCCTTCCAGGCCCGCCGCCTGCAGGCGCGCTTCAAGAACGCCCAGGGCAAGAACGAGCTGCTGCACACGCTGAACGGTTCGGGCCTCGCCGTGGGCCGCGCACTCGTCGCTGTGCTGGAGAACTACCAGCGTGCCGATGGCAGTGTGGAGATCCCCGCGGCCCTGCAGCCTTATATGGGCGGCCT
>DNQP01000257.1:1868-2630 GCA_003500955.1 Curvibacter sp.
CCCTGCAGCCTTATATGGGCGGCCTCAAGGAGCTGCGCGCATGAAGCTGCGCCGCCGCGCTCTCAACCAGCTGCTGCTGAGCAGCGTGGTGTGCGCTGTAGGCGCTGCCCAGGCCGCCACGCTGGAGCCGGGCCAGGCTGCCCCGACCTTCACGCTGCCCGACCAGGACGGCAAGACCCGCCGGCTCGCCGACTGGCGTGGCCAATGGCTGGTGCTCTATTTCTATCCCAAGAACGACACGCCGGGCTGCACCACCGAGGCCTGCAACTTCCGCGACGACTGGTTGTTGCTGCAGGAGCTCGGCGCGGCTGTGGTGGGCGTGAGCGTGGACACCAGCGCCTCGCACGCGGCGTTTGCCCAGAAGTACAAGCTGCCTTTCCCGCTGCTGGCCGATGCCAAGGGTGAGGTGGCCGCGAGCTATGGCGCCTTGTCCGACTGGTGGGTCTACAAGTTCGCCAAGCGCCAGACCTTCATCGTCGACCCGCAGGGGCGCATCGCGCGCATCTACCGCTCGGTCGATAGCGACAAGCACTCGGCCGAGATCGTGGCCGATCTCAAGCAGCTGCGGCAGGCCCGCTGAACAGGCCGGCGACCGTTGCACGACAGGGGTGGCGGCTCAGGACCCCTTGACCTTGGCCAGCAGCGCGCGGATTTCTTCGCGACGACCCGCGTCGGCCAGGGGGCGACCGGGGCGCGGCGGCGCCTGCAGCGCACGTTCGAGATGGCGGATGCCTTCGGCCGTGCGCTCGTTCTCGATCAGGA
>DNQP01000257.1:2930-13844 GCA_003500955.1 Curvibacter sp.
CGCTCGTTCTCGATCAGGAACTCGCCATAGAAGAAATTGGGATCGATGCCCGACGGGCTGATGGCCAGCGCCTTCTTGAGCATGTCCTCGGCCTTGGCCTTGCTGCCGAAGGCGATGGGCCAGCCCGGTACCTTGTAGTACAGCACGCCCAAGCTGCCGTAGGCGGAACCGTCGAGCACCTGACCGTCGATGGCAATGGCCTGCTCGTAGAGCGCCTTGGCCTGCTTGACCAGACCCAGTGCACCCAGGCCGCCCTTTTCTCCAGCCAGCGAGCTCACGATGATGCCCTCCCAGACCAGCGGTTCGCTGCGCCCGGCAAAGGTGCTGCTCACTTGGTGCGCTTTCTCGGCCAGTCCCTCGAAGCGCTTGACGCGCTCGGCGGCTGGCGCCTGGTAGCGGATCACTTCCCAGTCGCGCTGCAGTTCGGCGACGGCGTCGTCGACCGGTGCGGCCTGGCTCAGCAGGGGCAGGGCCAGGCCCAGGGCCAGCAGGCCCAGACGGATGTTCTTCATGGTGTCACTCCTTCAGTGGGGGTCGATGCCGCCAGTTGGCGGCGGTGTTTCTTGAAGCTGCCATCGAGCAGCGGCGGGAAGGCGCCGTTGAGGCGCACGCCCAGTCGCTCGGGCCAGCCGATGTAGCGTTCTGCGGCCTCGCTCTCGATCAGTTGCAGCAGGGCCTGCGCGACGCGTTCCGCGCTGTCGCTGGCGGTGCCCGTGGCGCGGTTGTAGGCCTCGGCCTCGGTGGTGTTGAAGGCCGTGCGCGTGCTGCGCGGCGCGAGCAGCTGGACCTGCACCGGGCTGTCGGCCAGCTCGCGCCGCAGCGCTTCGGCAAAGCCGTGCAGCCCGGCCTTGCTGGCGGTGTAGAGGCTGAAGCCCGGCAGACCGATGCGGCCCAGCGCCGAGCCCACGAAGACGATCTGCGCCTTGGGCTGGCGCAGCAGCTGGGGCAGCAGGGCCTGGGTGAGCTGCATGGGGGCCAGCAGATTGGCCATCAGCACGCTCTGCATCTGCACCGGCGTCAGTTGGGACAGGGCGCCGAAGCCAGGCAGGCCGGCCGCGTGGACGACCACGTTGGCCCCCCAGCTGCTGGCGGCGCGTACGATGCGCTCCATACCCGCGGCGGTGCCGAGATCGGCCTGCACCCAACGCAGGTCGGGCGCATCCTGCTGCGCGTGGCGGCTCACCCCCAGCACCTGGGCGCCGGCCTGTCGCAGCGCGGAGACCATGGCCTGGCCGATGCCGCCGCTGGCGCCGGTGATCAGCACACGTGTTTCGCTGAGCTTCATGCCAGGGCCTCCTGCGCCACGCCTTGCGGCAGCGGCAGGCCGCGGAACACGTCGCCATAGAGCCGGTAGAAGGCACGCGCGGCGTGCACGATGTCGGCCTGGTCCTGCGACCGTTCGATGCCGTCCATCAGCAGCGCGAAGTGCGCCGTGTGCTCCTGGTCCAGCGTGCCGTGCGAGCGCAGGTAGCTGAAGGCGCTGTCGGGCAGGTCCAGCGGACGCTGGATGGCGTCGGCCGCCTGCAGGGCCAGGGCCACGCTGGTGCCCTCAAGCACGTGCACCATGCCGAAGAAGCCCAGCGGGTTGCGGCGTGCGATGGTGTCGTAGGCGTAGGCGACCATGACCTCGGTGGCGTGCGCGGGCTGGCCCTGGCGCACGGCCTCGGCATCGCCGCCACAGGCGCGGATGTCGTCGAGGATCCACTCGTCGTGCCCGGCCTCTTCCTCGATGTACTCGTCCATCGCGTCGTTGAGCCAGGCATGGTGGGCGGGCAGCGCAGCCTTGACGGCGTGCAGCAGGGGCACGGTGTGCTTCACGTGGTGGTAGGCCTCGGTGAGGAAGGCGATGTAGCTGGGTAGCGAAACCTCGCCGCGCAGCAGCACACCCTGGATGATGGGGGCGGCCAGCAGGCCCTGGCGGGCGGCGGTGGTGTCGGTGATCAGTCGGTGGTGAAAGCTCATGGTCAGGTCCATCAGGGGGTGAGGGGCTCGGTGAGGTCGGCGCGCAGGTCAGCGTGTGCGGCCAGGATGGCGGTGCGCTGCGGGCGGCCGTTGGCCGTGGCGTAGCCGGTCTCGGGGCTGAAGGCGGCGCGGCCGCGGGTCCAGCGCGTGATGCGCGCGTAGTCGGGCAGGGTGGCGTTGGCCGCGTCCACGGCGGTTTGCAGCGCGGCATCGGACGTGCCGTTCTGCACCGGCCAGAGCACGGCCCACAGGCTGGGCTCGCCATCGCCGTAGACCACGGCCTGGCGGATCACGGCCTGCTGGCCCAGCGCGGTCTCGACCCATTCGGGCGAAATGTTGCGGCCGTAGGCGCTGATCAGCACGTTCTTCTTGCGCCCGCGGATGTGGACATAGCCGTCGGCGTCGATGTGGCCGAGGTCACCGCTGGGCCACCATTCGGGTGAGTCGGTGGCATCACCGAGGTAGCCGGTCATCAGGCTGCCCGCGACTTCGATCTCACCGTCGTCTGCGACACGCAGACGCGCGTGCGGCAGGGCTCGGCCCACGCTGCCCAGGCGTGTCGCCCCCGGCAGGTTCAGCGTCTGCACCGAGGCGCCCTCGGACAGGCCATAGCCCTCGTAGGCGGGGATGCCCAGGGTCTGGGCGGCGGCGATCAGCGGCGCGCCGACGGCAGCGCCACCCACGGCCACGAACTTCAGGCCGGCCGGCGCACGCTGGCCTGTCTGCATGAGCAGGCCCACCCAGGCGCGCAGCATCTGCGGCAGCAGGATCAGGCTGTCGGGCTGGTGGCGCAGCACGGCGGCGTGGAAGGTGGCCACGTCGAACTGCGAGGAGCCTTGCCAGCCGAGTTCGGCCAGCGGCGGGGTGATCAGCGTGGCGCCCTGGCGACGTGCGGCCATCTGGCCGGCCACGTTCTCCAGCAGCACGGCGAAAGGCAGGGCGCTGAGATGGCGCGTGATGCCCAGCGGACCCAGGGCCTGCACCACACCGTCAGCCACGCGCTCCAGCGCGCTCTGGCGCAGGCACACGCCCTTGGGCGCGCCCGTGCTGCCCGAGGTGTAGGTGATCTTGGCGGTGCCGAGGGGCATGGGCAGGCCTGAGGCTGGCAGGCGTGCGCAGCACAGCGCCTGCTCCGCCAGCGTGACAGCCTGCCACGGCAGGGTGGGCCAGGCCGCCGCAGCCGCGGGCGGTGCCAGCAGCGTGTCCACGCCTGCGCTCTGCAGCGCGTGCTGGATCTCGGCTGGCGTGAAGAAGGGGGGCAGCGGCACGTGCACCAGGCCCGCGCCTGAGGCCGCTTCGTCGAGCACGACGAAAGCCGCGCCGTTGTCCAGCAGCGTGGCGAGCACGCGCGTGCCCTGGGCCTGCAGCCAAGTCTGGGCCGAGTCCTGGGCCGTGACCAGTTCGGCGGCGCTCCAGGTGCGTAGGCTGTCTTGCAGCACCGGCGTCATTCGGCGCTCCGGCGGCGTTCGAGCATGCGCAGGGCCAGATCGATGCGGCCGGCCACGACCACCGGACGGTGGTCGTAGTAGCTGCCCCAGTCGGAGGCTGCGGCACCCAGCAGGGCCGGGTCGGCCACGCCCAGGGCCAGCGGGGTGATGCCCAGGCGCACGAAGAGATGCTGCAGCTCCTGGATCAGTGTGCTGACCACCCATTCCAACCCCAGCCCGGCCAGGTGCGGCCCCATGAGATGGATCAGGCGTTTGCCCGCACCTGCCTGGCTGGCCGAGAGGTGGCCGACTTCGACGATGCGTGCGCGTGCCACACCTTGGGTGGTGTCGCGCGCGAGCAGCGCCTCGACCGGCTGGGACAGGTAACGCTCCAGAAAGAGCGCCGCCCTGTCCGCGATGCGGTAGCCGGCGGCGGCGATGATCTCGTGCTCGGCGTTGCGCAGGCTCACGAGCACCGGGGCGTAATGCTGCACGCGTGCCCCGTAGCGCTCGCGGTAGACCCCGTGGATGAAACGCTCGACGTTGCTGCGTTTCGCGTCCTGCTCGGGGTGCACGAACAAAGTTTGCCGGCGCTCGGGCGGTGGGACCACGCCAGGGCCGGCAGCGGGATATGAGGTGGCCAGGGCCAGCATGCAAACTCCTTCTGGCTCCATCGAGCCTGTGCATGAGCGCTATCCTGGGCGGCGCACATTAAGCCGACCTGAAGCGCGGCATCGAGATCGTGACCATTTGTGTAGACCGGGCATAGGCCTTACAATCTGCCCCATGCCGCGCATCCGCGGCTGACCCGATCGGGAGAGACTGCCGAAATGGCAGCGCCGAAGGAGCAACCGCCCCGGAAACTCTCAGGCAAAAGGACCGATCGCGTGGCTTGAACTCTGAAGAGCGGCTGGATTTCGTCACCCGGCCCACCGCAGGAGCAAGCGCCATCAAGAGGTTGGCGTGAATCTCTCAGGTACCAAACAGAGGGGGCGTGTGCCGCACATGGTGTGTGGCGCACCCCACCCCCATGACGTTTGGAGCCTGATCTCATGAAGTCGATCGCCGTCATTGGCGCCGGTATCACCGGCGTCACCACTGCCTACGCCCTGTCCAAACGCGGCTTTGCCGTCACGCTGTTCGAGCAGCACCGCTACCCGGCGATGGAAACCTCGTTCGCCAACGGCGGCCAGCTCTCGGCGTCCAACGCCGAAGTCTGGAACCACACTTCCACCATCCTCAAGGGCCTCAAGTGGATGCTCAAGAGCGATGCGCCGCTGCTCGTCAACCCCAAGCCCAGCTGGCACAAGCTGAGCTGGTTCGCCGAGTTCATCGCCAACATCCCGCACTACAAGCGCAACACGGTCGAGACCGCGCGCCTGGCGGTGGCCGCGCGCCAGCACCTCTTCGCCTGGGCCGAGACCGAGGGCGTGGACTTCGATCTGAAGAAGCAGGGCATCCTGCACATCTACCGCGACAAGGCGGGCTTCGACCACGCCGCCGAAGTCACGAAACTGCTGGCCGAGGGCGGCCTGCCGCGTCGTGCCGTGACCCTGGATGAGATGCGCGCCATCGAGCCCACGCTGGCCGGTGATTACTACGGCAGCTTCTACACCGAGAGCGACAGCACGGGCGACATCCACAAGTTCACCCATGGCCTGGCCGCGGCCGCTGCCCGCCACGGCGTGCGCACGCTCTACGACCAGGAGGTGCAGCGCCTGCAGAGCAACGGCCAGCAGGCCACGGTGCTGACGCGCAGTGGACTGGGGCCGCAGCGCTGGGAGTTCGACGGCGTGGTGGTCTGTGCGGGCGTCAAGAGCCGCGCCTTTGCCGCCCAGCTCGGTGACCGCGTCAACGTCTACCCCGTCAAGGGCTACTCGATCACGGTCAACCTGCTCGACGAGGCCAGCCAGGCTTCGGCGCCCCAGGTCAGCCTGCTCGACGACGCGGCCAAGCTCGTGACCAGCCGCCTGGGACCCGATCGTTTCCGCGTGGCGGGCACGGCCGAATTCAATGGCTACAACAAGGACATCCGCGCCGACCGCATCCGTCCGCTGGTGGAGTGGGTCAACCAGTGTTTCCCGGGCGTGAGCACCCGCCAGGTGGTGCCCTGGGCCGGCCTGCGTCCCATGATGCCGGACATGATGCCGCGCGTGGGCCGCGGGCGCGCCGCCAACGTGTTCTACAACACAGGCCATGGCCACCTGGGCTGGACGCTCTCGGCCGTGACGGCGGACATGGTGGCCGGTGTCGTGCAGCAGGCCTACGCCGACAGCGCACCCAGCGTGCGCGTGGCAGCCTCGGTGCTGCCGCAGCGGGGCTGAGTCTGTAATCCTATCTGCGGCCCACGAGGTAGCTTACGCCCTCGGTGCCGTAGCTTTCGCTGTGCGGCTGGCTGTGCGCGAGGTGAAAGACCTCGCCCGGCCGGTACAGCTTCTCTTCCTCGCCTGCGCATTGGATGCGGATCTCGCCCGCCAGGATCAGTGCCCGCGCTTCGAAGGGATGGGTGTGCACGTCCAGGCGGCCGTGCGCGGGGCGGGTGACCGTGCTGACCTCGTAGCCCTGGGCCAGCAGCGTCTGCTCGAACCGTGCGCGTTCCATGGCGGGCTTGCGTGTCAGCGCTGCAGCGCCGCCTCGATGGCGGCCGTGAGCTCACGCCCCATGGGCTCCACCGCACTCGCGTAGCTCTGCACCTGCTTGCCGTCGCGGCCGATCAGGTACTTGTGGAAGTTCCACTGCGGTGCAGCCTTCGTGGCATTGAAAAGCTGGGTGTAGAAGGCATTGCGCTGCGGGCCCACCACGTCCGTCTTGTTGAACATGGGGAACTTCACGCCATAGGTGTTGAAGCACAGGTCTGCAATCTGTTTCGCGTTGCCTGGCTCCTGCTGGCCGAAGTTGTTGGCCGGGAAACCAAGGATCGCCAGGCCGCGCTTCTTGTACTTGGCGTACAGCGCCTCCAAGCCCTCGTACTGGCGCGTGTAGCCGCAGTAGCTTGCGGTGTTGACCACCAGCACCACCTTGCCGGCGTACTGGCAGAGGTTTTGCGGTACATCGTCCTGCAGGCGCGTGAACTGGTGCTGCAGCAGGGCGGGGCAGGCGGCAGCCTGGGCATTTTGGGCAGAAGAGCTCATGGGCAGCAGGGCCGCAAAGGCCAGGGTCAGTGCGGGCAGCAGCCGCAAAAGAAATGGGCGCATGGAATTCATGCGCCCATTCTGCGGCAGCGGGTTCAACCCTGCTGGGGTGGGGGTCTGGACCCCTCGAGCACCCGGCCTTTCCCAAACAAGGATGGCTCGAAATCCGTCTTGCGCGGATTTCTCGGGGCTGCGCCCCCGCGCTGCGCGCGTCCAAGAACAGTCCCCCGGGCTGTTCTTGAGCGAACCGGCGTGGGTTCTCACCCACCCTCTCCGCCAAAAACAAAGCCCCGCGATGCGGGGCTTGTCTTTGGCGGAGCAGCAATGATAGCCCCACTAACCTGCTCAGGTCCAGATGCATCGTTTTTTGGTGGGGCCAGGGATTCGAACTGACCTCTCCCGCAGAGGACGGCTTTCGACCCAAAGCGGTCGGCCAATAAGCGCAGGCAATGTCGGCGCAGCCACCACATTTCAGAACCAGCATGCGAATGTAGGTGTATGAGCTAAACTAAAAAGGTTGGTGCTCGCGGTGTATTTCACACATCGCAGTTAAACGGGAAGCAGGGAAGCTAACCCTTTCAGGGAAAACTCAACCTGCGCTGTCCTCGCAACGGTAAGTGGACGAGACTCACCTCTCACTCCTGTCACTAGCCACTGAGCATATTGCTCGGGAAGGCGACAGCAGCTTCCACCAGCCCGGATACCGGCCAACAAGGTGGCGCATCGCCAGGTGACGCTGTTTTGCCCATTCACTGTCGAGGATGCCAGTGAGGGAGCGTTCAGATTCATACCTGATGAAATTTCACTCTGCTCAGCAAGGTGAGCTTGCCATTCGGAGCCTTAACGTGGTGTGGCACCCTTGCACGCAAATGGCTCGCGCACAGAAGACGCCGCCTCTGCCAATCGCACGAGGCGAAGGCCCTTGGTTGTTTGACACGCAAGGAAGACGCTACTTCGATGCCAACAGCTCCTGGTGGGTCAACCTGTTCGGCCATGCGCATCCTGACGTCAATGCAGCCATCAAAGCCCAGCTCGATACGCTGCCGCATGTCATGCTGGCCGGTTGCACGCACGAACCTGCCGTTCGGCTGGCCGAACGGCTAAGCGTCCGAACGGGTGGCTCGCTGGGTCATGTGTTCTTTGCCTCGGATGGTGCGAGTGCCGTTGAAATCGCGTTGAAGCAAAGTTTTCACAGCTGGCGCAATCAGGGGCAAACGCTCCGGCGCGAGTTTGTCTGTCTCAAAAATGGCTACCACGGTGAAACCATCGGTGCGCTCGCCGTGACCGACGTGGCCATCTTCCGTGACGCCTACGATCCACTGTTGATGCATGCACACATCGTTGAATCGCCGGACAGCCGACTCAACAACGAGGATGCCGCGTTTTCTGCCTTGCGCAGCTTGCTCGATGAGCGGGGCGAGCACATTGCTGCAGTGATCGTGGAGCCGCTAGTCCAGGGGGCGGCCGGCATGGTCATGCACTCCCCCGAATACTTGCGCAAAGTGCGCGCGCTCACCCGCCAGCACGGTGTTCACTTGATTGCCGATGAGATTGCGGTGGGCTGCGGGCGCACAGGAACCTTTTTTGCCTGGGAACAGGTTGACACAGCGCAGTGGCCTGATTTCGTCACCCTTTCCAAAGGGATCACCGGTGGAACATTGCCCTTGTCACTGGTGCTGACCACAGAGGCTGTCTACCGCGCATTCTGGAGCGATGACGTATCCCGTGGGTTCCTGCACTCTCACTCCTACACGGGCAACGCTCTGGCCTGTGCCGCAGCCAATGCGGTGCTGGATCGATTCGATGCTGGACAGATACAGGCCAATCGAGTCCAGGCCTCGGCCTTGAGCGAAGCATTTGCAGTTTTGTCAGAGCACCCTCGTGTCAAGAACTTCCGCCAGCGGGGAATGATTCTCGCTTTCGACGTCACAGATGCCGGCGACCGATTCAGCGAACGTTTTCACTTGGCTGCACGGCGTCATGAGTTGTTGATCCGGCCGATAGGCAGCACGGTCTACCTGATGCCCCCCTATGTAATCGACCAGGCAGCAGCGGATTTTCTGGCCCATGCCGTGGGCGTCACCTTGAACGAGGTTCTGCACCATGCTGCATGAGCATCTGACCCAGAAACTCGACGCCATAGCCCAGCAGCACTTGACCCGGGTGTTGCGCACCGCAGAATCGCCAACGTCACCTCATCAAATCGTCCGGAGTACAAACGGCGTCGGCCAGCAGAGGCTGATGTTCTGTTCAAACGACTATCTTGGGCTGGCATCCCACCCGCGCATTGCCGAGGCTTTGGCGGAAGGCGCGCAAATTTGGGCTGGTGGCTCGGGCGCCTCACACCTGATCAGCGGCCACACGCTGGCGCACGAGCGCCTCGAAGACAGGCTGGCCAGCTGGTTTGCGCCTCACATTCCACAGGCGCGTGTGTTGAGCTTCAGCACCGGCTATATGGCCAATCTGGCGGTTACCTCGGCTTTGGGGGATTCCGAAGCCGAATTTTTCTCGGACGAACTCAACCACGCATCCCTGATCGACGGCATGCGCCTGGCCAAGGCACCCGTTCAGCGCTATGCCCACGCCAATGTGGCCGAGCTGCGCAAGCTTCTGGCGTCCAGCACGGCGAAAATCAAACTCATCGTCAGCGACACCATTTTCAGCATGGACGGGGACATGGGCCCCTTGCCGGAGTTGCTGCAATTGGCACAGGAGCACGATGCGTGGCTGGTCCTCGACGATGCGCACGGCTTTGGCGTGCTGGGGGAGCGTGGACGTGGTGCACTGGAGCACTTTGGCCTGTGCAGTGAGCGCATCATTCTGGTCGGCACCCTGGGCAAGGCGGCTGGCTTGTCAGGGGCTTTTGTCGCCGCCCACGAACGTGTCATCGCCTATTTGATGCAGGCGGCTCGCACTTACATCTTCACCACGGCCTCCTTGCCTGCGGTCTGCCATGCCTTATTGGCCAGTCTCGATCTCATTGAAGGAGATGTTGGCCAACAACGCCGCAGACACCTGTTGGCACTGCAGCACCAATTACGCAAGGGCTTGGGTGAATTGCTGGATCGCCATTCCCATTGGGGTTGGCAACTGACCCTTTCATCCACACCCGTGCAACCGCTGATCGTTGGCTCCAACGACGCCACCATGGTCCTGTCATCGGAGCTGGAGACGGCTGGCCTGCGTGTACCCGGCATCCGTCCGCCGACGGTTCCCGTGGGGCAGGCGCGATTGCGCATTACCTTGTGCGCCACACACACTGCAAGCGACATCGACCGCCTTTTGGATGCCGTAGAGGCAGCCGTGCAACGCATGGAGGGTGCATGAAGGGATTTTTCGTCACAGGCACCGACACGGAAATCGGAAAGACCGCCATCACAGCAGGGCTGACCCATTTGGCGGGTAGCCTTGGAATGCGCAGCGCAGCCGTCAAACCCCTGGCGGCGGGCCAGGACATCGTGAATAACCGATGGGTCAACGAGGACGTACTGCGCCTGCGCGCCGCTGCCAATATTGAACTGACCGACGCCCAGGTTGGGCCTTTACAACTGCGCACACCTTGCGCGCCTCATATCGCAGCCGAACTCGAGGGCATCACCATTGAGCCAGAAGCGTTGCTCGCAACCGTGCAGCGGACGCTGAGACTTTGCGACATTGGGTTTGTGGAAGGCGTGGGTGGTTTTCGTGTGCCACTGACCGCTGGCTGGGACACCGCCGATATGGCAGCAGATCTCGATTTGCCAGTCATTCTCGTGGTGGGCATGCGCTTGGGATGCATCAATCACGCACTGCTCACCGTTGAGGCCGTTCAAGCTCGCGGATTGCACCTGGCTGGCTGGGTTGCCAATGCAGTTGATCCCTCGATGGCCTATGTTGAAGATAATCTGGCCGCTTTATCGGCCCGACTAAATGCTCCTTGCTGGGGTCAGGTGCCTCGTCTGCCAGACCCCAATCCCGCGGCTGTTGCCGCTCACTTGAGCCTGAGCGCTTTGCGCGTGGCACTGGAAAACGCATGAACCTCAATCAAATCAAGACACTGACACCGACTACTGACGCGGACCGCCGCAACACCAAACCGTGGACGGTGGATGAAGTGGCAGCACTGTTTGAGCTACCGTTCAATGACCTGATCTTCCGTGCGCAGCAGGTCCATCGGGACAATTTTGACCCCAATGCGATTCAGCTCTCCTCGCTGCTGTCCATCAAAACGGGCGGCTGCGAAGAGGACTGCAAATACTGCCCGCAATCAGCCCATTTCGATACGGGCCTCAAAGCCGAAAAACTGCTCCCGCTGGAAGAGGTCTTGGACGCGGCCCGTGCAGCCAAAGCCAGCGGTGCCACGCGCTTTTGCATGGGGGCGGCCTGGCGTTCACCCAAGGAGCGTCACATCGAGC
>DNQP01000204.1 GCA_003500955.1 Curvibacter sp.
CAGCGCGACGTCGCCTTTAGGCTGATTGCCGCCGTTCGATTTTCTGGGCACTAATGGCCGTTCGTTCCGAAAGCGCTCATCCAAGAGGAAGCCAGAAATGTTGTCCTATGCCCCTTTCGGGGGATATCTCTCTCGGACCAGGCTCCCTAGAATCTGACCAGAATCCTGCGTTGTTTGTCGGTTTCATTTATACCTGTACAAACGGCCACGAGACTTGAGATCTCTTCAATGCTGACAGGTATTTAGGGTGGATCCAATGGACGGTTTATCACGCAGGCGCCGTTTTATTTCGCAGGTTTTGCGATGTACATCACGTTAGGTAACTAGTGTCACTATCCTCGGCCACGAGCGACATACCAAATGAGATCAGCGACTTCCAGTCGCTGTGCACGGTAATTGGTTTTGTCGAGGTTAACTGGGCACTATTCGAACAGAGTCTGGATTGCATCGTTCTGACGGTGCATCGAGATCTAGGGGGTTCTGCAATTGAAAAGAGGCCTCCTAAAGTCTACAAAGCTAAATCCGCCTTCCTTAAAAAAGCATTTAACAAAGTTATTGTCCTCAATCCACTCAAGAGTGAAGCGAATGCATTGCTCGACAAAAGCGATGTGCTTGCCGCTAGGCGAAATGATCTGACTCACGGTGTTGTGACACATACCGAAATCAAAGACGGCGTGTATAACTTTTCAAAAATTGACTATATAGGCCCCGATCACTGCTACAGAGACTTCACTTTTGATCCAAACGACTTTCCCACTCTTGCACAAGAGCTTTTGGACTTGGGTGGGGAGGTAACCCGGCTGGGGCTGAAAGTTAATGAAATCGAACAACGTCTATCTAGGGCCTAGGTATGGTCCCCGTCATAGCGTTACCTAACACTTCGGTCAACCGGACCTTGCGCATAAGGCCGCGCAAGTCCGGTTACCTCCAACTTTCAGGGCCTGTTCCCCGTCGGACCGGGTGACCGCTATGTGACCGAACCAGGACGGTCAGGATTCCGTAGCAACCGACCGTAATCGCTGCAGAGATGTCACTTAGTCCAACGGGGAAAGAGGTTGCAGCGGGTCCAAAGCGCCGGTTCATGCCGCGCCATAGCGGACGATTAAGTGGGGTTTACCTTCACTGAGAACATCAAGTGTCAGGTCCCCATGGAACAGCGGCAATATGAGTGGCTGCCTGCTGGATGCTCGTCAATGGTCGTCGCTGTCATTCCGTCTGCCGAAGCCAACTGTTCCAGATCACTCTGAGGCTACCAGTGGCATTGGTCACCAGCGAATCCATTCTTGGCTAGCAACTTATGCAGCAATCGAATGCTCTTCAGTTACGAAATGGGTAGCGGTGCCAAAATCTCGGCAATGTCCATTTGTAACGCGATCGCAATCTTCTCGACATTGTCTATTGAAATATTGCGCTCTTCTCTCTCAACTGCCCCGACGTAAGTGCGGTGGATTCCGGCGATTGCCGCAAGCTCTTCTTGGGACAGTCCCAAGTGACGGCGGCGTACACGCATCTGAACAGCCAGACGCTTGCGACCAGAAACGGGAGGATTACTTCTACGGGCCATTTGCCCATAAGCTTCTCCGCATTGACGACTTTACGTCTACAGACTATAAGTATCATTTTTAGTGCTGGAGGTCATATGCTGGAAAGCTTGAGGCCAAGAACTTCTACCGACCTCGCCTCGCTGGGGCGCATGACTCAGTCTCAGCCCATATCTGAGCTACTTCCTTCAAAGCTAAGCGAGTCGATTTTGTTGTCCTTGGCATTGGATCTTCGCCGAGTTGAGTTGATGGTGAAAGGCGGTGCAGAATCGACAGAAAGTCTGAGCGTGGCGATGTGTCTTGTGTTTAAGTACATTGAGCTTCTGCTGTCTCCAGAAGTTGCTCGCAAGTTCTCAGTTCAGGAAGATGATCTCTTCCAGGCAATACAGATTCTCTCAATCACCGTTGAGCGCGAAATCGTGACCAGAATCATTGGGGTAAGTGACCAAAGTGGCGACGATTACTTCCTGGCATCGTTGAAAAATATACGGGTCTAGTCTTTGACGTTCGGGTTATGGTTACCCTGGTAAAGGTTTGAACGAGTTCCGCGTAGCCGCATTTGACCGGGATCGAGTCGATGATCTGCTGCAGATCGGTGCAGGTACCAAGATATGCGCGCGTTGACAAGGGTGGGCCGAGATCCTGCAGGCCCAGCCCAGACTGCACGAGTGGCGCCCGCTGCTGCCTGCCTTGCGCCAGATCGTCGACCGTGGTTCGCTGGTGCTGATCGGGGCGCCACATCTGCCCAATCTCGCGGCCCTCGTGTCCGCAGGCCTGCGCGCCGAGCAGATCCTGCGCATCGACGCGCCCACGCCCGCGCAACGCCTTTGGGCTGCCGAGCAGGTCCTGCGTTGTCAGGAGCTGGGAGCCTTGCTGGCCTGGTTGCCCCAGGCCCGCTCAGAACAACTGCGACGCCTGCAGCTGGCCAGTACCTCGACCCAGGCCCTGGTGTTTGCGTTCCGCCCTGAGCAGGCGCGGCATGAGTCGTCGCCGGCGCCGTTACGCCTGGGCCTGCGTGTCGCACCCGAAGACAACGCCCTTTCCGTGGAGCTGCTCAAGCGCCGCGGACCGCATATCGATCACCCCGTCACCTTGACCGCATCCCTGGTGCAACTGCACTTTCCGATGTTCCAAGGAAGCTGAACGAGTTGAACGTTCCGGTTGGGAAGATTGAATACTTTTGCATCGAGGCATGCGACAAGGTGACGATGGAACTACTCCCGGGACTTGGAAACTCAGCCGATGCGCGACACATGGTCGGAGGCTTGTGGCTTCGTCACGCGCCGGCCGGAACTGGAAAAGGTCTACTCTGGCACGCACATTTGCGAACTCTGGGCGTCAAATTGGCATCGGCTAACAGGGGAGTGTTAGTCGAAGACATTTCTATAGAAGGAAATGCCATCGGCTAAGATGACGCGGCGTATAACCAAAGGCGGGACCTCGCCCTTCGGCACGCGGCGTGAGATGCCGGTCTATATCGAGGAGACCATCCTGGCCTTGCCGCGCATCCTGATCAACGGCGGGCGACGCGGCTATCTGGTCGGACTGGATCCCCAGGTCTGCGTGCAGCTGCTGGGCGCGCGCACGGTCCAGTGCGCGCTGGCCGATTAGGGCCAGCAGCGACGCCAGGTCCGCCCACGCTGCGGGGCGGACTCTGAGACAATCGCCCGGCTACCGGAGTCTTCACTCATGCGGTTTCCGAGTCGGACCTTCCTGTCCAGGCATGCCGTGGCGCTGGGCAGCGCCCTGGTCGTCTTCCTGTTGCTGCAGCTCGCTGGTGAGGTGCTGCTGCGCTCCCTGCTGCAGGACCGCGTGAGCAAACGCCAGCTGGAGACCCTGTCCTACGCCACGACCCTGCGGGTGCGCCTGGAGCGAGAGCTCAACGCCCTGCTCAACCTCAACAGCGGCCTGGTCGCCTACCTCACCGTGCGCAACAGCAGCATGGAGACGCGCGAGGTCCAGGCCATCCTCGCCGAGCTGCATCGCAACAGCCAGCACGTGCGCAACTTTGCGGTCGCCGTCGGCTATCGCCTGCTGTACGTGCATCCCGTCGAAGGCAATGAGCGGGTTATCGGTCTTCATTACCCGGACGTCCCGGCCCAGTGGGTCGTGATCCAGCGCATCGCCCGCAGTGGCGAAGCGGCCCTGGCCGGTCCGGTCGAGCTGGTGCAGGGCGGGCGCGGCCTGATCTACCGCAAGCCCATCATGATCGGGGGGCGCTACTGGGGTCTGTTGTCCACGGTGATCGACTCGGATTCTCTGTTTCGCGCGGTCCAGGCAGAAGCCGCGGACGAGAACTACGAATACGCCATCCGGGGCAGTGACGGCCTGGGGCTCGAGGGCGGAGCAGTCTGGGGGGCGCTGTCCCTCTTCGAGCAACCCGATGCCCTGATCCAGCAGATGGAGGTGCCGGGTGGTCGCTGGGCCATCGCGGTGCGGCCGGTGCATGCGGACGACACTCTGCTGCTGCGTGCCGGTCTGCGCTCCGGCGTGGCGCTGGCCGGTCTGATGGTGGCGGTGATGCTGTTCCTGCTCATACGCAACCGGGGTCTGATGGCGCGGCGTGCCATGTACGACGACCTCACGCGCCTGCCCAACCGCCGCCTCTTCGAGGACCGGGCGCTCATGGCCTTCTCGCGCCAGCAGCGCCAGCCCGACCAGCTCTGTGCGCTGCTGTTCCTGGATCTGGACGACTTCAAGTCCGTCAATGACCGCTACGGTCACAAGGCCGGTGACGCCATGCTCGTGGCCGTGGCGGCCCGGGCCCAGGCCGCCGTACGTCAGAACGACACGGTGGCGCGCTGGGGCGGGGACGAGTTCATCGTGCTGCTGGAGAACATCTCGGCCGATATGCTGCAGACGATCGCCCGGCGCCTGCGCAGCTCCATCCAGGAGCCGGTGGACTACCAGGGCATCGCCCTGCAGGTCGGGGTGTCCATCGGCGTGGCCCTGTACCCGGATGCCGGCCAGGACCTGGATCAGCTGCTGCATGCCGCTGACCACCACATGTACAACGACAAGACGGATCGCAAGAGCGCCTCGCGGCCGGCACCGCTGGCAGAATAGCGGCCGGTATCAATCACAGGCCGGTGCCATGCGCCGGCTCCGAGGAGCGCAACTTGGATTCCCTGTCCGTTATCTACCCCGTTCTGGCCACGATCGCCGCCTATCTGCTGGGGTCCCTGTCCTTTGCCGTCATCGTCAGCCGCGTCATGGGGCTGAACGATCCGCGGACCTATGGCAGCAAGAACCCGGGCGCCACCAATGTGCTGCGCTCGGGCTCGAAACAGGCGGCCGTGGTCACGCTGCTGCTGGATGCGGCCAAGGGCTGGCTGCCCGTGGTGCTGGTGCGCTGGTACGGGCAACCCTACGGACTGGAGACCGGTACCGTGGCCCTGGTGGGGCTGGGGGCCTTTGTCGGTCATCTGTATCCCGTGTTCTTCCGCTTCGAGGGCGGCAAGGGCGTGGCCACGGCGGCCGGCGTGCTGCTGGGCCTGCACTGGGGGCTGGGGCTGGCGACGCTCGCGACCTGGATCCTGATCGCGGTCTTCTTCCGCTATTCCTCACTGGCCTCGCTGGTGGCGGCGGTGTTTGCGCCGATCTACTACGTCTTCGGTGCCGGTCTGGCCTGGTACATGGAAGGCCCGGTGCTGTTCGCGGTCTGTGTGATGTCGCTGTTGCTGATCTACCGCCACGCGGAAAACATTGGCCGGCTGGCGCGCGGCACCGAATCCAGGCTGGGCAAGAAGAAGAGCTGAGCGGTGACGCCCTCAGGGCGTCTGGGCTGCGTGGGCGCCGAGCTGCAGGATCAGGTGGTGGTTCAGGCGCAGCCGTACCACCGAGGCGGCGAGCGCCGCCTGGATCACGGGCCGGCCGCTGAGCGTGCGGTGCAGACGCGGCCGCGGCAGCACTTGGCCGTCCGGGCCCGTGACCACGGCCACATGGGGCAGGTTGGGCCGCTGGCTGCGGCGCATCACGATGGCCAGGGTGTTGTCCTCCAGCCTGACATAGGTGCCCGGCGGGCACAGGCCGACGGCGCGCACCAGGGCGTGGCCGATCTCGTCGTTGTAGGCGTTGGCGCCCGTCATGATGGTGCGCACGGATTCGGTGGTGCTGCGGCCTTCCCGTGACTTGCGTGGCGAGATCATGGCCGCGTAGCGGTCCACCACGCGCAGGATGCGCACCAGGCGTTTGTGCGGTGGCAACAGGCGCAGCTCGATCTTTTCGGTGTATTCGTCGTGGTGCGAGGACACGACCTCGATCCACAGCGGGTCGCTCACGCCCAGGTTGTTCGCCAGCATGAGGCCACCCTTGGGCGCGTGCAGGCGCACGACCTCGAGCTGGGGCGGTGTGAGCCGCTCGGTCTGCAGGGCCAGCTCGTCCTGCAGCTCGGTCATGGCGATGTTCATGGTCAGCGCGGCGTGCACCAGGCTGTCGCGCTCCTTGGGCTCGAGCTTGAGTTCGGCGGCAAGCAGGTGGCACAGGGTGGCGCAGACCAGGCTGTGCGAGGCGCTGTAGCCCACCGAGGAGTTGGTGGCCAGCTGGAACAGCAGGTAGATGCCCACGTCGGCATCGCGCTGCAGCAGGGCCTGCATCCAGCGGTCGTACTGCCAGACGCGCTGCTCGAACTCCTGCACGCTCAGAGGGCTGCCCAGCAGGATGCCCAGGCCGGACTCCAGATCCGACCACAGGCCCAGCAGGTCTTCGTATTCGTTTTCGTCTTGGACACTCACGGCAGGGCGCTCAGCTTATGGTGTGAAGCATACCCGACAGGGTTCAGTAACGCTGTTCCAGCACCAGCTGGTCGTTGGTGCGCGTCATCTGGAAGCGGGTCAGGTAGCTGTTGCCCAGCAGGACGTAGGGCATGGGGGCCGGGGTGACCAGGGCCTCGACGTCGTAGACGTCCAGGCTGCCCAGGCGCACCGTGGAAAGCTTGACGCGCCAGCCCACCGTGACGCCGTTGGCCGTGCTGACCTGCACCGTCTGACCCGACTGGTAGCGCAGGCCGATGGCTTCGGCGTCGGTGACGCTCATCGAAACCACCGAGGCGCCGGTGTCGACGATGAAGTTCACGGTTCGTCCGTTGATCTGCCCCTGGGTGCGGAAATGGCCGTTGCTGCCGGCGTGCAGCACGATGCGGCGACGGTCACCGGCTTCGGGGGCGCCGGGCTCGGCGCTGACCGGCCCTTCACCCAGGCGCAGGGTCTGACGCTTGCCGCCGATCTCCACCTCGGCCTGGTTGCCCTGGGCCGAGAGCAGCTTCACGCCGCGGTGCGTCTCACCGGTCGCCACACTCTTGGGCGGCGCGCCATCCACGACCAGCAGCGCCTTGCTGCCCAGGATGCCCGAGAGCACCACGGTCTGGGCCTGCGCCGTCCCCAGGGCGGCCCAGACGCAGAGCAGGAGGGGCAGGGCACGGCGCAACATGAAGCCGTCTCGTCAGTCGCGGAAGTTGTTGAAGGTCAGCGGCACGTCGGCCACTTCCTTGCGCAGCAGGGCCATCACGGCCTGCAGGTCGTCGCGCTTGGCGCCGGTGACGCGTACTTTCTCTTCCTGGATGGCGGCCTGCACCTTGAGCTTGCTGTCCTTGACCAGGCGCTGGATCTTCTTGGCCAGCTCGGACTCGATGCCGTTGCGCACCTTGACGAGCTTCTTGACCTTGTCGCCGCCGATCTTCTGCAGGTCCCCGATGTCGAGGAAACGCACGTCGACCGACTGCTTGGTCAGCTTGTTGCGCAGCACGTCCAGGATCTGCTCGATCTGGAAGTCGGCATCACCGATCACGGTGATCTCCTGGTCCTTGATCTCGATGCTGGCCGAGGTGCCCTTGAAATCGAAACGGGTGGCGATTTCCTTGGCGGCGTTGTCCACGCCGTTTTTGACCTTGACCATGTCGGCTTCGCAGACGGTGTCGAAAGAGGGCATAGGTGTTCGTAGCTGGGAGGATGCAAATGAGAGAATCAGGGCGATGTTAGTCGAGAAAAACGTCCCGCTCCAGCCGTACAACACCTTCCGCATCGTGGCCCGGGCCCAGACCCTGGTGCGTGTGTTGCGCGAGGCCGACGTACAGGCACTGCTGGCCGACCCCGAGCTCGGGCTGGCGCCGAAATTCGTGCTCGGCGGCGGCAGCAACATCGTGCTGACCGGCGATGTCAAGGCCGTGGTGCTCAAGGTCGAGATCATGGGCCGACGGCTGGTGGCGGAAACCGACAAGGCCTGGATCGTCGAGTTCGGCGCCGGCGAGAACTGGCACGAGGCCGTGGGCTGGACGCTGGAACAAGGTTGGCCCGGGCTGGAGAACATGGCCCTGATCCCCGGCACCGTCGGTGCAGCGCCCGTGCAGAACATCGGGGCTTACGGTGTGGAGCTGCAGGACCGCTTCGAGTCGCTGGACGCCATCGACCTGCAGACCGGCCGGGCCTTCACGCTGGAGGCGGCGCAGTGCGGCTTCGGCTACCGCGACTCGGTATTCAAGCACGCCGCGGGACCGCAGGGCCTGGGCCTGGCGGGCCGGGCCCTGATCACCCGCGTGCGCCTGCGCCTGCCCAAGACCTGGAAGCCCGAGCTGGGCTATCTGGACCTGCAGCGCAAGCAGGCCGAGACCGGCGTGGCCCAGCCCACGGCTCGGCAGATCTACGACTGGGTCTGCGATATTCGGCGCGCCAAGCTGCCCGATCCGGCCGTGATCGGCAACGCGGGCAGCTTCTTCAAGAACCCCACGGTCACGCCCGAGCAGTGCGCCGACATCATCGCGCGCGAACCCAAGATCGTGCATTACCTGCTGGACGACGGCACGGTCAAGCTGGCCGCGGGCTGGCTGATCGACGCCTGCGGCTGGAAGGGCAAGTCCATCGGACAGGCCGGGGTCTACGAGAAGCAGGCCCTGGTGCTGGTCAACCGCGGCGGCGGAGAAAACGGAGCCACGGGCGGCGAGGTCATGACCCTGGCCAAGGCGATCCAGACCAGCGTGTACGAACGCTTCGGCATCCTCCTCGAACCCGAGCCCGTGGTGATCTGAGCGCTGTTGGCCCTCAGGCGGCAGGTGTCGGCGCCGAGGTCGAGACGATGTCCTCCAGCGCCCGTTCCAGCGCAGCCCGGCTGGGCGTCTCGACAAAGACGCAGGGCTTGCCGGTGCGCTTGCAATGGTCTTTCACGCGCCAGTAGGCGTTGTGGCTGATGCAGCCGCTCTGGCAGATCACGAGGTCGGCCGCGGCCAGCGTGGCGTCGAGCTGGCTGCTGTTGTCCTCGGTCCCCCCGTCGTGGTGCAGGAAGCGTGCACCGCGGTGTTCGATCACCTGGCGATAGATCGGTACGCTGGCCGTGCGTCCACCGACGCAGAGCACCGCACGGTGGTCCAGCCGCGGCGCTTCACTGGCGCCTTCCGTGACCTGGGGCCTTGGCATCTCGTCCAGCCGCTGCTGCAGGGCTTCGGCGCGTTCGCGCTGGGCCTGGGCTTCCTGGCGGGCCTGCTGCAGCTGGCGTTGCAGGGTCTGCAGGCCTTCCAGCAACTGGCGGTTCTGCTGGCTCAGGGCCAGGCGCGCCGGCAGGTCCGGTGCGCAGGTCTGGAGCTGATCCATTTGCTCCTGCAGTTGCATCTGCCGGGTCTGGGACTGGACCAGGTCGGCCCGCAGACGCAGGGCCAGGGCCTGCTGTTCTTCCAGCCGGGCGCTGAACTGCCGGGCCTGCTGCTGGCAGCGCCCCTGGGCCTTGGCCAGCTCGCGGCTCAGGATGGCGTTCTCCTCATGCAGGGCATCCATGCGCGTCAGGTCGGCGCGGCAGGCCATGCCCACCTGGTGCTGCAGCATGTGCACCTCGCCCAGGATGCGGTGCTCCAGTACCGCGTCGCAGCGCGGGTGGGTCAGTGCGGCCCAGAGGGCGCCGGCCCAGTCGGCGCTGGCACGGCAGTCGTCCCACCAGTGGCCCAGGGCTTCGGTGGATTTGAGCTGCCGGGCGGCCTTGAGGACCAGTACATAGCGGGCTTCAAGTTCCTTCTGCACGGCCTCGGACAGGGGGGAGCGGTGCCGGCACTCGGTCACGGCGATGCAGTGGACCTCGTAATCGTTGTGCTGCTGCATGCCGCCCAGCGTCTTGTCGGCCAGCCGGCGCAGCTGGGGCAGGGGTAGGCAGACCCCGATGACCGGGCAGTAGGCATGGCCGTCGAGTTCCCAGAGCCGGCGCCGGCGCGAGCCGCTGGCGCGCGCGGGTGCTGGTGCCTTGGGCGCGGTTTCGGGGGCCTGCGCATAGGGCATGGCGGCAGGACTGCGTTGCTGCTGACACATGTCGAGGCCCTCAGTGCAGCAGGCTGCCGCCGGTCCGGGTGGCCAGGGGATCGGTCGGACGGGTGACGACCGAGGCATCGCCCGCCGATTCGGAGACCAGCACCCAGCGCTCGTGCGCGCGGGCCATGACCTGGCGCAGCCCCGGGCTGGCGTGGGGATGGTGCTTGAGGAAGAAGAGGTTGGAGACGATCTTGCGTGCCATGAGCGTGCGCTGGCGCCCCGTGGGCAGGCTGCCGTCCTGGGCCGGGGCGGCCCAGCAGGTCATCAGGGCGAAGGTGCCGGCCACCAGGGCTTCCAGGCAGGGCGGGTTCAGGTCGTCGTCGGTGCAGGACATGGAAGGCTCCGTTCAGCATGGCGAGATGCCATGGAACGGATTGTAATGAGAATTATTATCATTACAATCAATCCGGCACGGGTTTCGGGGTTATGAGGCCGGAAAAGCAAAAGCCCGCACGAGGCGGGCTTTTGTTCAAGTACCGGGCTGAATCACTTCAGCTTGGTTTCCTTGTATTCCACATGCTTGCGAGCCTTGGGATCAAACTTCATGATCGCCATCTTCTCGGGCATGGTCTTCTTGTTCTTGCTGGTCGTGTAGAAGTGACCGGTGCCGGCCGTGGACTCCAGCTTGATCTTTTCGCGTCCGCCTTTGGTAGCCATGGTGCTTACTCCTTATGCCTGGCCACGTGCGCGCAGGTCGGCGAGCACGGAGTCGATGCCATTCTTGTCGATCAGACGCAGGGCGGCGCTGGAAACGCGCAGACGGACCCAGCGGTTCTCGGACTCGACCCAGAAACGACGGTATTGCAGGTTCGGCAGGAACCGGCGCTTGGTTTTGTTGTTGGCGTGGGAAACGTTGTTCCCGACCATCGGGCCCTTGCCCGTGACGTCACATACGCGTGCCATGAGGACACTTCGCTTTCTTAAAACGGCGGTCACTGACGTGAGCGCCTCACCTCGCCAGTAGGGTGGCGGTAACCCATGGAATGCCGGGAGATCCAGCAAAGCCCGCAATTATAGCCAAATTCCCGGGGGCGGTCCTATTCCTGTTCCAGGAAGCGTTGCGCGTCCAGCGCTGCCATGCAGCCCGTGCCGGCGCTGGTGATGGCCTGGCGATAGACATGGTCCTGCACGTCGCCAGCGGCAAAGACGCCGGGCACCGAGGTCTGGGTGGCAAAGCCCTTGAGGCCGCCCTGGGTCACGATGTAGCCGTTCTCCATGGCGAGCTGGCCCTGAAAGATCTCGGTATTGGGAGCGTGGCCGATGGCGATGAAGGCGCCCTTGAGCTCCAGGTCTTCGGTGCTGCCGTCGACCGTGCTCTTGAGGCGCACGCCGGTCACGCCGCTGGCGTCGCCCAGCACCTCGTCGAGCACCTTGAAGGTCTTGAGCACGATCTTGCCGGCCTTGACCTTTTCCATGACCTTGTCGACCAGGATGGGTTCTGCCTTGAACTTGTCGCGGCGGTGGATCAGGTAGACCTTGCTCGCGATGTTGGAGAGGTAGAGTGCCTCTTCCACGGCCGTGTTGCCGCCGCCGACCACGCAGCAGACCTGGTCGCGGTAGAAGAAGCCGTCACAGGTCGCGCAGCCCGAGACGCCGCGGCCCATGAAGGCCTGCTCCGAGGGCAGGCCCAGGTACTTGGCCGAGGCCCCGGTGGCGATGATCAGCGCATCGCAGGTATAGGTGCCGCTGTCGCCCTTGAGCGTGAACGGTCGCTTGCTCAGGTCGACCTGGTTGATATGGTCGTAGACGATCTCGGTCTTGAAGCGCTCGGCATGGGCCAGGAAGCGTTGCATCAGATCGGGGCCCTGCACGCCATCCACGTCGGCGGGCCAGTTGTCGACCTCGGTGGTGGTCATGAGCTGGCCGCCCTGGGCCATGCCGGTGACCAGCACGGGATTGAGGTTGGCGCGCGCCGCGTAGACGGCGGCCGTGTAGCCGGCCGGACCGGAACCGAGGATCAGGACCTTGGCGTGTTTGTTCTGCGACATTCTGTGAACCTTGGTGAGGGGATGGGGCTTTTGGTCAATAATCGGGGCGCCGCGTACCGTGCCGCGGCCCATGGCTCGGGGGGGATCCGGCAGCACCGGGACCACGCCATTGTAAGAACTCATCAACGCACGCGCAGAGTGGCCGATCTATGTCAATGTTGACCAATCAGGATTTGTTGCGCCGGGTTCCACTGTTTTCGATGCTGTCGGACGAACAGCTGCACGCACTGGCCGGCGCGGTGGTCAAACGACGCGTCAAGCGCGGCGAGCGCATCGTGCAGCAGGGCGAGAAATCCGATGCGCTGTCCATCATCCTGTCGGGCCGTGCGCGCGTGCTCATGACCGACAGCAGCAACGGTCGCGAGGTCATCCTGGCCACGTTGCAGTCGGGTGACTACTTCGGCGAGATGAGCCTGATTGACAACGACGTGCATTCGGCCTCGGTCGAGGCCGAGACCCAGACCGACGTGCTCGAACTGGGCCGCACCGAGTTCCTGCGCAGCCTGGCCGAGAGCGCCCCCATGGCCTACGGCATCATGCGCGGCCTGGTGCAGCGCCTGCGCCATGCGGACCGCAAGATCGGCTCGCTGGCCCTCATGAGCGTCTACGGTCGCGTGGCCAATGTGCTGCTCGATACGGCCAAAGCTGCACCGGCCGGCGACATGATCATCCGCGAGAAGCTCTCGCGCCAGGACATCGCGAAGATGGTGGGCGCCTCGCGCGAGATGGTCAGCCGCGTGATGAAGGATTTCGAAGAGCAGGGTTTCGTGACCCCACTCGAAGGCGGCGCCATGCACGTCAAGGAACGCCGCTCCAAGCCGCGCTGAGGCGGCAGCCCCTCGCGGGCCTGACTCCCCTACATGACCTACCGACTCCACACGCTCCATTCCGACGACTCCGGCGCTGCGGCGCCCGCACGCAGCGGCCGCAGCCGCCTGGCCGGCGAAGTGCTGCTCTTCATCAGCCTCGTGCTGCTGGCCTACTGGCTGCTGGCCCTGTTCAGCCATACCCTGCTCGATCCGGCCTGGTCCACTTCGGGCGATGGCGGTCCGGTGCGCAACCGCGGCGGCCAGCTCGGCGCCTGGATCGCCGACGCGAGCTACTACCTCTTCGGCTTCTCGGTCTGGTGGTGCTTTGCCGCCGCCGTGCGCAGCTGGCTGGCGGCCCTGGCACGCTGGCTGCGTGGCCCCGAGCTGGTCGATGAAGGCGCGCCGCGCCCCTCGCGTCTGGCGCGCTTCGTGGCGAGCCGCTGGAGCTTCTGGATCGGGCTGGCCCTGCTGATGCTGGCCAGCACGGCCATCGAATGGTCGCGTTTCTACAGCCTGGAGCCACATCTGCCAGGGCACGCCGGTGGCGTGCTGGGCTACTGGATCGGCCCGCTCGCGGCGCGCTGGCTCGGGGTGACGGGCTCGGCCCTGCTGGCCATCGGCCTGTGGGTGCTGGCCGTGGCGCTGGTGTTCCGCTTTTCCTGGGGGCACGTGGCCGAGCGCATCGGCGCCGGTGTGCAGGATTTCATCGCCTCGCGCCGGGCGCGCCGCGAGCTCGCGCAGGATCTGGCCCTGGGCCAGCAGGCCGCGCGCGAGCGCGAGGAGGGAGTGCTGGAGGAGCGCGAGGAGATCATCGAGCACCATGCGCCGCCGGTCCTGATCGAGCCCGTGCTGGCCGAGGTGCCGCAGAGCACGCGCGTGGCCAAGGAACGGCAGAAGCCCCTGTTCGCCGACCTGCCCGATTCCAAGCTGCCGCAGGTCGATCTGCTCGACGGCGCCCAGGGCCGGCAGGAGAGTGTGTCGCCCGAGACGCTGGAGATGACCAGCCGCCTGATCGAGAAGAAGCTCAAGGATTTCGGCGTCGAGGTGCGTGTGGTGCTGGCCCAGCCCGGCCCGGTGATCACGCGTTACGAGATCGAGCCGGCCACAGGTGTCAAGGGTTCGCAGATCGTGGGTCTGGCCAAGGATCTCGCGCGCAGCCTGAGCCTGGTGTCCATCCGCGTGGTCGAGACCATCCCGGGCAAGAACTACATGGCGCTGGAGCTGCCCAACGCCAAGCGCCAGTCCATCCGCCTGTCCGAAATCCTGGGGTCGCAGGTCTACAACGAGGCCAAGTCCATGCTGACCATGGGCCTGGGCAAGGACATCGTGGGCAATCCCATCGTGGCCGACCTGGCCAAGATGCCACACGTGCTGGTGGCCGGTACCACGGGCTCGGGCAAGTCGGTCGGGATCAATGCCATGATCCTGTCCCTGCTCTACAAGGCCGAGGCGCGCGATGTGCGCCTGCTCATGATCGACCCCAAGATGCTGGAGATGTCGGTCTACGAGGGTATCCCGCACCTGCTCGCGCCCGTCGTCACCGATATGAAGCAGGCCGCGCATGGCCTGAACTGGTGCGTGGCCGAGATGGAGCGCCGCTACAAGCTCATGAGCAAGCTGGGTGTGCGCAACCTGGCCGGCTACAACCACAAGATCGACGAAGCCAAGGCCAAGGAGCAGTTCGTCTACAACCCCTTCAGCCTCACCCCCGAATCGCCCGAGCCGCTGGACCGCCTGCCGCACATCGTGGTCATCATCGACGAGCTGGCCGACCTGATGATGGTCGTGGGCAAGAAGATCGAGGAGCTGATTGCGCGTCTGGCACAGAAGGCGCGCGCGGCCGGCATCCACCTGATCCTGGCCACCCAGCGTCCCAGCGTGGACGTGATCACTGGCCTGATCAAGGCCAACATCCCCACGCGCATCGCCTTCCAGGTCAGCAGCAAGATCGACAGCCGCACCATCCTCGACCAGATGGGCGCCGAGGCCCTGCTGGGCATGGGCGACATGCTCTACATGGCCAGCGGTACGGGCCTGCCCATCCGCGTACACGGCGCCTTTGTCAGTGATGACGAGGTGCACCGCGTCGTGAGCTATCTCAAGAGCCAGGGCGAGCCCGATTACATCGAGGGCGTGCTCGAAGGCGGTACCGTCGACGGCGAGGACGGCCCGCTGGGCGAAGGTGGCCCCAGCGGCGAGAAGGACCCGATGTACGACCAGGCCGTGGAGGTCGTGCTCAAGCACCGCAAGGCCAGCATCTCGCTGGTGCAGCGCCATCTGAAAATTGGCTACAACCGCGCTGCGCGCCTGGTGGAAGACATGGAGAAGGCCGGCCTGGTCAGCGCCATGAGCACCAATGGCCAGCGCGACATCCTGGTGCCCGCACGCGCCGAGTGATTTTCATGAAAAAACTGATTGCTCTTATTTTTGTAGCGTTTGGCGCCGCAGCGCAGGCCGACGGTCTTGGCGCGCTGGAGCTCTTCCTCAAGACCGCCGCCAGCGGCCGGGCCGATTTCATCCAGGTCGTGACCTCGCCGCCGCGCGAGGGCCAGACGGCGCGCACCCGGAACTCCAGCGGCACCTTCGAATTCCAGCGCCCCGGGCGCTTCCGTTTCGTCTATGGCAAGCCGCTGCCACAGACCATCGTGGCCGACGGCCAGACCCTGTGGCTGCACGACCCCGACCTCAACCAGGTCACGGCCCGGGCTCAGGCCAGCGCTCTGGGCAGCACGCCGGCGGCGCTGATTGCCGCCGCGCCCGATCTCCAGGCCCTGCAGGCTGACTACCAGCTGGCCAATGCGCCCGAGCGCGATGGCCTGCAGTGGGTGCTGGCCACGCCGCGTGCGCGCGACGGCCAGGTGCAGAGTGTGCGTGTGGGCCTGCGTGAAGTGGAGCAGGGCGGCAGGAAGACGGCCGAACTCGCCGCGCTGGAAATCGTCGACAGCTTTGGCCAGCGTTCGATGCTGACCTTCAGCAAGGTGCAACTCAACGTGAGCCTGCCGGCCGAAACCTTCCGCTTCAGGCCGCCGGCTGGCGCCGACGTGATCCGCCAGTAGGCCTTCAGTTTGCGGCGATCGCCTCGCGCACGGCGGCGAGCTGACGGCGCGACACCGTGAGCATCTCCTCGACGCCGCTCAGGCGCACGGCCCAGCCTTCGCCTTCCTCGGGGTCCTCGTATTTCTCGATCGCGCGCACCGCGCGCCGTGCCACCAGGGCGTTGCGGTGGATGCGCAGGAAGCGATCGCCGTACTTTTCCTCCAGCTCGCTGAGCGCGCCGTCCAGGATGTGGGTCTTGGCCGTTGTGCGGACGGTGATGTACTTGAGCTCGGCCTTGAAATAGAGCACCTCGGCCAGGGG
>DNQP01000040.1:0-15575 GCA_003500955.1 Curvibacter sp.
GCCTGCCCAACCGCCGCCTGCTCATGGATCGGCTGGCCCAGGCCCAGGCGGGCGCACGCCGCAAGACCCGGGGCGCCACCCTGCTCTATCTGGATCTAGACCGTTTCAAGAACATCAACGACGCACGCGGCCACGCGGCGGGCGATGCGCTGCTGGTCGCCGTGGCACAGCGCCTCAGCGGCCTGATGCGTGAGGACGACACCGTGGCCCGCCTGGGTGGCGACGAGTTCGTGGTCCTCGCCCTGCATGGTGTTGCCGAAACCGAGGGGGATGCACGCAAGACCAGCGTCATCGCGGCCAAGGTGCGCGAAGCCTTCGAGCAGCCCTTCATCGTCGACGGCCAGCCTTATGCCGCCCACGCCAGCATCGGCGTCGTGGTGCTGGGTATGAGCGCACAGACCGCCGAGGAACTGTTGCGCGACGCCGACACCGCCATGTACCGGGCCAAGGAGGCGGGGCGCAACCGCATCGCCTACTTCGAAGCCGCCATGCAGGAGGAAGTCGAGGCCCAGCTCGTGCTCGAACACGAGCTCGCGCGGGCCATCGCGCAGGACCAGCTGGCCCTGCACCTGCAGTCCCAGATGGACGCCGCCAGCACCGTGGTCGGCGTCGAGCTGCTGCTGCGCTGGACCCACCCCACGCTGGGTGCCATTGCACCGGCACGCTTCATTCCGATCGCCGAGGAGAGCCAGCTCATCCTGCGACTGGGCGACTGGGTGCTGGCCCAGGCCTGCCACATCCAGCGACAGCTGCGTGCTGCCGGGCATGCGCTGCCGATCTCCATCAACGTCAGTCCGCGCCAGTTCCGCCAGGGCGATTTCGTCGAGCGGACCCTGGCCATCCTGGACCGTCACCAGGCCGATACCTCGCTGCTGGTCTTCGAGGTCACCGAAGGCGTGCTGCTGGACAACCTGGAACGTACCATCCAGCGCATGCAGGCCCTGGCCACACGCGGCATCCGCTTTTCCATCGACGATTTCGGCACCGGCTACTCCAGCCTGGCCTATCTCAAGCGCCTGCCGCTGCACGAACTCAAGATCGACCGCAGTTTCATCCAGGACACCCCGCACGACCCGAACGACACCGCCATCGTCGCCATGATCCTTTCCATGGCGCGCCACCTGGGCCTCAAGGTCGTGGCCGAGGGCGTGGAGACCCGTGCGCAGGCCGACTTCCTCACGGCCCATGGCTGCGACGCCCTGCAGGGCTTTCTGTACGCTCGCCCCCAGCCGCTGGACGGTTGACTCAATGCCACCCGCCACAGCCACAGTCTTTTCAGCGCCCTGTGACCCCCCCACCTTCCCTGCCCCGCCCTGTGCGCGATCCTGCGCCCATGTTGCAGGCCACGCTGCAGCAGTGGGGTGGCCACGGCGACCTCTGGGTCTTCGGCTACGCCTCGCTGATCTGGCGGCCCGATTTCGACTACGAGGAACGCCGACCCGCCCATGTGCGCGGATGGCACCGCGCCCTCAAGATGTGGAGTCGTGTGAACCGCGGCACACCCGAGCTGCCGGGCCTGGTTTTCGCGCTGCTGACGGGCGGCAGCTGCCATGGCATGGTGTTCCGCGTGCGGCAGGCACAGGTGCGCGAGGTGCTGCACACGCTGTGGGAACGGGAGATGCCCACCGGCGTCTACGACCCACGCTGGCTGCGCTGCGAGACGCCCCATGGCCCGGTCAGCGCCCTGGCTTTCACGCTCTCGCGTCGCAGCCCCAACTACACCGGCTCCCTGAGCCCCGACCAGTACCGCCACATCTTCAGCCACGCGCGGGGTCGCTATGGCAGCACACACGACTACGCGCGCCAGACCTACGACAGCCTGCGCAAGCACGGCATCCGCGACAAGGCGCTGGAGGAACTGCTGGCGCATGCGCGCTGAGACCTTGTTCCGCCCAGGGTCGGCGGGGTCCGGCTTGCAGGGCTGCGGTGGGCCCTTTAGAGTCACCATGGCCCTCACAACAACTCAGGAGAAATGATGCGTTTCCCCCTCTTGCCCCTCGCCGCAGCACTTGTATTGACCGCCTGCGCAACCCCCTCCGGCCCTTCCGCCAGCGCCCAGCTGCAAGCCACGCGTGGCAACAGCACCAGCGGCGAGGTCCGCTTTGTCCAGCAGGGCAACAAGGTGCGTGTCAGTGGCGAGGTCCGCGGCCTCAAGCCCGGCGCCGAGCATGGCTTCCACGTGCACGACAAAGGCGACTGCTCCAGCGGTGACGGCATGAGCACCGGCGGACATTACAACCCGGATGGTCGCAAGCATGGCGCCCACGGCCAGGGTGAACACCATGCCGGCGACCTGCCCAGCCTCAAGGCCGACGCCCAGGGCGTCGCCCGCTTCAGCTTTGACTCGACCGGGATCAGCGTCGGCGGCAGCAAGGCCGACATCGTCGGCCGCGGCCTGATCGTGCACCGCGATCCGGACGACTACACCACCCAGCCCACCGGCAACTCCGGGCCGCGCCTGGCGTGCGCGGTCATCACCCGCGGATAAACCTCAGGTCCGCGCCTGCAGGATCTGCTGCGCCCGCGCCAGATCCTCGGGCGTGTCGATGTCGGTGACACAGCCAGGGTCGTCGACCTCGACCGTCCAGAGCCCATGACGGCGCACCACGGCCACCGCACCGGACGCGCCGCCCAGCGCCATCAACGCCTCTGCACAGGCACGGGCAAAACGCACGGGATGACCCTGACGGCCCTGATAGACCGGACGCACCACGGTCTGCGCCGCGGGCGCTGCGGCCACCTGGCGCAGGGTCTGGGGCCGCACCAGGGGCAGGTCCGCCGGCAGAATCAACCAGCCCTCGGCATGGGCCGTGGCACGCACGGCAGCGGCGATGCTGTCGCCCATGCCCGGATGGGGCGCCTCTTCCAGATGCCAGGGCAGGCCACTGGCGCGCACGGCATCCAGCGTATGCTGCAGCACGGTCTTGTCGCCCAGCAAGGCCTGCAGCTTGTGCGTGCCACCGCCCGCGGCGAGAAAGCGTGCACCGCGCCCCGACGCCAGCACCAGGACCGTCGGGTTCATGCGACCGTGACACAGCCAGGCGCGATACCCGCATTCGCGCGCGCCGCGTTCTTGACCTGCACGATTTCGGCCAGGATAGCCACCGCGATCTCGGCCGGCGTACGCGCCCCGATGGCCAGCCCGACCGGCCCGTGCAGGCGCGCCAGCTCCTCGGTGCTGAGGTCGAAATGCACGGCCAAACGCTGCTTGCGCGCCGCCTGGTTGCGGCGCGATCCGAGCGCACCGACGTAAAAAGCGGCCGACTTGAGGGCCTCGAGCAGGGCCATGTCATCGAGCTTGGGATCGTGGGTGAGGGCCACGATGGCGGTGTGGGCATCGGGCAGCAGTGCGCGCACCACGTCGTCGGGCATGCCCGGCAGGCGCGGTACGCCGGGCAGGTCCATGGCGTATTCCTCGCGCGGGTCGCACACCAGCACTTCGAAGTCCAGCAGCGCGGCCATCCGGGCCACGGCCTGCGAGAGCTGGCCCGCACCGATCAGCAGCAGACGCCAGCGGGGCCCGAAGACCGTGGTGAGTCTGTGCGCATCGAAGACCAGGCCTTGGCCGCGCACGGCATCGGTCAGCGTCACCGCGCCCGTCGTCAGATCCAGCGTGCGCGCCACCAGGCAGTGTTCGGCCGTACGGGCCAGCAGCTGCGCGATCCAGGTCACGTCCTGCAGCGGCTCCTGCACCAGGCGCAGGGTGCCGCCGCACGGCAGGCCGAAGCGCGCAGCTTCGTCGGGGTCCACGCCATAAACGATGAGTTCGGGCCGGGCCACGGCCAGGTCCTGCCGACCGGCGGCCAGGGCCGCCTTGGCGCGCGCGATCAGGTCGTCCTCAACGCAGCCGCCCGAGACCGAGCCACTGACCACACCGTCTGCACGCACGGCCAGCAGCGCCCCGGGCGGGCGCGGTGCGCTGCCCCAGGTCTGCACCACCGTGACCAGCGAGACCCCGTGGCCAGCTTGTTTCCAGGCCAGGGCATCGGCCAGCACGCGCAAGTCCAGACTCTCCATCACTCGGTCTCCAGCATCTTTCTATACTGCGAGTATGACCAAGATCGCCGACCTCCGCAAAAGCTACGAACGCGCCGAACTCAGCGAGGACGCCTCGCACGCCGATCCGCTGCAGCAGTTCGACCAATGGTTGCACGAAGCCATCCAGTCCGAGCTGCCCGAACCCAATGCCATGACCCTGGCCACCGTAGGCAGTGACCTGCGGCCTTCCACGCGCATCGTGCTCATCAAGGGCTATGACGCGCGCGGGATCGTCTGGTACACCAACTACGACAGCCGCAAGGGCCGCGAACTCGCGGGCAATCCCTATGCCGCGCTGCAGTTCCACTGGGTCGAGCTCGAGCGCGTGGTGCGCATCGAAGGCCACGTGGAAAAGGTCAGCGCAGAGGAAAGCGACGCCTACTACGCCAGCCGCCCGCTGGATTCACGCATCGGCGCCTGGGCCAGCCCGCAAAGCCAGGTCATCCCGGGCCGCGGCGTGCTGGTGACCAATGCCGCCAAGTACGGCGCACAGTTCCTGCTCAAGCCGCCACGCCCACCGCACTGGGGCGGCTATCGCCTGGTGCCGGAGCGCTGGGAGTTCTGGCAGGGCCGCCCCAGCCGGCTGCACGATCGGCTGTGCTACCGCAGCAAGGGCCAGGGTGCTTGGACGCGCGAGCGGCTCGCGCCCTGAGCCTGCTCAGAGCAGCCCGACCAGCGCCATCGCCAAAGGCACCGTCAGCAGGGCCGCGGCATTCGAAACGATGATGCTCGCCGCGACCAACTCCTCGGCCACGGCATAGCGCTGCGAAAACAGAAAGACATTGGCCCCCATGGGCAGGGCCGCCGTCACCACCATGACCACCAGGGCCAGGCTCGACAGGCCCATGAGCAGGCCCAGCCCGGCGACGAGCGCAGGCATCAGCAGGTTCTTGACCAGCGTCAGGCCCAGCGCGCCGCGCAGATGCGGCCCCACGGTGGTGCCGGCCAGCGTCACGCCCACGAGCAACAGCGCCAGCGGGCCAAAGGCATTGCCCAGCCACTGCAGCGGCTTGTCCACGACTTCGGGGATGGCCCAGCCCGTCTGCGCATACAGCAAGCCGGCGATGATGGGCAAGGGCACGGGATGGATCACGGCGTTGCGCACCGCACCCAGCACCGTGCGCAGCATGGCCCGAGCGCCCTGCCCGTCGGCACTGGTCTCGCGCGCCACGGCCAGTTCCAGGACCACGGTGCCTGCCGTCAGCAGCACGAGCGCATGGAGGGAAATCAGGGACAGCAGGATGACGAGTCCGGCCTCGCCATACGCGAGGCTGACCAGCGCGATGCCGATCATCACCGTGTTGCTGAAGGTGGTGGCCAGGGCCAGCACCGCGGCACGGCGGTTGAACCCCTGCCAGAACAGCATGAGTGCGAACAGCAGCAGCACCGCCGCGAAATAGGTCAGCAAGGGCAAGGCCTCGAGTTCCTTCACATCCACCTTGCCCATGGTGCGGAACATCAGGGCCGGCGTGAGGACCAGGAAGACCAGATTGGAGAGGTCCTTGCTCGACTCGGCGCGGATCCAGCGCAGGCGACCGGCGACATAACCCAGGAGCACGAGCAATACGACGGGGCCGAGGGCAGAGAAGACGGGGTGATTCATGGGGGCTCTATGCTAGTTCATAGAGTTGGGGGTGTGGCGCACACGCCCTGCACGAGGCGCAGGTCAGGTTTCACGCCGGCCGGCCAGGCCCGGCCATGCCATGCACGAGAAAACGCTAGGCAGCCGCCCGCAACTTGGGCCCCGCCAGCTCCGGCTGAAGCACCAGCCTTTGCGGCGCAGCGTAGCAGTAGAAGTGCCGGCCTGTCGCCCGCCCGATCGCGCACAGCCCCACACGCTCGGCAACCATATGCCCCATCTGCGTGATCCCGCTGCGCGACACCACGATCGGCACACCCATTTGCGCCGACTTGATCACCATCTCGCTCGTCAGGCGACCCGTGGTGTAGAACACCTTGTCGGTCGCGCCCATCGCAGTCGGATCCTGCATCCACATCCAGCCCGCGATGGTGTCGATGGCGTTGTGACGACCCACGTCCTCGACGAAGATCAGCATCTCCTCGCCGCGGAACAGCGCGCAGCCGTGCACGGAGCCGGCGGACTTGTAGGTGCTCTCCTGCAGGCGGATGGCGTTGACGATGCCGTAGAGCTGGGCCTGGGTGAGGCGCGCGTCGGGCAAGGCGATCTGATCGACTTCGTCCATCAGGTCGCCAAAGACGCTGCCCTGGCCACAGCCCGTGGTGACCACGCGCTTGGCGGTGCGCTCTTCCACATTGGCGATGCCCTCGCGCGTCTTCACGGCGGCGGCGCCCACGTCCCAGTCCACGGTGATGGATTCCACCTCATCCACCGAGCGCACGAGGCGCTGGTTGCGCAGATAACCCAGCACCAGCAGCTCGGGCTGCGCACCCAGGGTCATGAGGGTGACGAGCTCGCGCTTGTCGACATAGACGGTGAGCGCACGCTCTGCGGGGATGGACAGCGTGCTGGCCTCGCCGTGTTCGTTGACGACGGCGACCTCGCGCGTCAAAGGCGCACTGGCACGGGTCAGATGGGGCAGCAGGCGGTCAGGCATGGCGGCAGGGTACAACAAAAAGGGCCAGGGTCTTGCGACCCTGGCCCATGGCCATGATCCAGATACGGATCAGGACTTCTTGGCAGGGGCTGCCGGTGCAGCCGCGGCGGCCGGCTTGTAGGGGCCGGGATCAGCACAGGGCGCGGTGGCCACGGGCTTGGCGTCCTTGGACTTGGCCGACTTGCGGTAGTGGGCCGCGGCCCGGTCCTGGGACTTGCACAGGAGGTAGGCGTCAACCTTGCCGGCGTGTGCGGTCTTGGCGGCCGCTTCGGCTGCCGCGGCCTTGGCCGCGTCGTTCGGAGCGGGCAGCTTGGCCAGCGCCGAGACGCTCAGGGCCGCCGTGGCGATGAACAGTGCGATGGATTTCATGCGGGTCTCTCTTTCTTCTGTGACTCAGGCCTTGACGGTGGCACCCGGCGCCGCGGGCTGGGTGCGCTGGGCCGGGATCTTGCCGGCCCTGATGTCGTCGTACCAGAGCTCGTGGTGCTCCTTGGCCCAGGTCTCGTCGACGTAGCCAGTGCGCATGGCTTGGTAAGCGCCGGCCATGCCGACCGTGCCCAGGTAGATGTGGCCGATGAACATGGCCATCATCAGCACCGTGGCCACGGCGTGGACCATGTGCGCGATCTGCATGTCACCACGCAGGTAGTCCAGACCGGGTACCAGCTTGTCCAGCACCAGACCGGAGGCGACGACGATGACGCCCAGGAAGAACACGCCGCCCCAGAAGATGACCTTCTCACCCGCGTTGAAGCGGTGCGAGGCGACTTCCTTGCCGGAGAACAGGCCACCACCCTTGACCAGCCAGGTGATGTCTTCCTTGCGCGGCAGGTTGTCGCGCACGAACGTTACGAAAACCACGACCAGCGACACGGCAAACACCGGACCGGCAAAGTTGTGCAGGTTCTTCAGCACATAGGTCAGCCAGCCGAACAGCGTGCCGCCGATAATGGGGTGCAGGAAGTACTTGCCGAAGGCCATCACAATGCCCGACACCGCGAGGATGACGAAGGCGATCGCGTTGGCCCAGTGGGCCGCGCGCTCGAAGGCGGTGAAACGCTCGATCTTGCGACCGGTCTCGGCACCGTGCAGCCCGATCGTCCCCTTGCGCCAGTAGAACAGGCCCACGGCGCCTGCGGCGATCAGCAGCAGGGCACCGCCGTAGGGAATGATCCAATGGTTGCGCACCTGACGCCAAGCCTCGCCGGCGGTGGTGAGCATGGATCCGGGGTACTGCACGAAGGGCTGGATCAGGTTGCCGGCCTCGGGCGCTTCGTGCCGGGGCAGGCTGCTGTAGCCCGTGACACCCGCACCGACCGAACGCCACATGGGCGCGTTGTTGCCGGGCTGCACCTGGGCGCGCTCGGCATTGGTCTGTGTGGCATAGCCAGGCTCCTCGCTGGCATCGGGCTTCACATCGAAGATGTTCTGGCCCTTGATACCCCCCTGCTGTGCCGGCGCCGACTTGGCCGGCGGCTCGTCGAGCTTGAGTTTGTCCTGCTGGGCCAGGGCCGGAACGGCCCAGCCCAGGGCCATGAGCATGGCCACGGCGAGAGCTTTTTTCATGAGGCGTCCGATCTTCAGTTCACCCGGTTGTACTCGTTTTGGCCATACTGGCCGCGCGCCTTGAGCTTGGTCTCCCAGCTGGCCTTGTCACCGGGCTTCCAGCCCGGATCGACATAAGCCTTGCCCGTGCCGTTGTAGGACGGAGCGTCCGACTTCGCGCCGGCCAGGGACTGGTCTACCTCGCCGCACGCGGCAAGCAGGCTGGCGAGGGATGCAGCGATCAGGATGTTTCTCATGACTTGGCTCCTGCGGGAGCAGGCTGACCGGCCTGGCGCGAGCCGTAGGCGGTGCCCCAACCCCAGACTTCGGCGCCCTTGCCACGCTGCAGCACACGGGTGCGGAAGATATCGGCCACCATGTCGCCGTCACCAGCCAGCAGAGCCTTGGTCGAGCACATCTCGGCGCAGGCGGGCAGCTTGCCCTCGGCCAGACGGTTGCGACCGTACTTCTCGAACTCGGCTTGGCTGCCATGCGTCTCAGGACCACCCGCGCAGAAGGTGCACTTGTCCATCTTGCCGCGCACACCGAAGGTACCCTGCGAAGGGAACTGGGGTGCACCGAAGGGGCAGGCGTAGGAGCAGTAGCCACAGCCAATGCAGATGTCCTTGTCGTGCAGCACCACACCTTCGTCGGTGCGGTAGAAGCAGTTGACGGGACAGACGGCCATGCAAGGTGCGTCGCTGCAGTGCATGCAGGCCACCGAGATGGATTTTTCGCCCGGAACACCGTCGTTGAGGGTGACCACACGGCGGCGGTTCACACCCCAGGGCACCTCGTGTTCGTTCTTGCAGGCGGTGACGCAGCCGTTGCACTCGATGCAGCGCTCGGCGTCACAGACAAATTTCATGCGTGCCATATGGTTCTCCTCAGGCCTTCTCAATCTGGCAGATGGTGGTCTTGGTTTCCTGCATCATGGTGACGATGTCGTAACCATAGGTGGTGGCGGTGTTGACCGCCTCACCGCGCACGATGGGTGCAGCGCCCTTGGGGTAATAGGACAGCATGTCCGCACCCTGCCAGCGACCGGAGAAGTGGAAGGGCATCCACACCGTGTCGGGTGCGACGCGCTCGGTCACCAGGGCCTGCACATTGATGCGCGCGCCGGTGGGCGTGGTCATCCACACGCGCTCGCCGTTGCGGATGCCGCGCTCGGCAGCGGCCTTCGGGTTGATTTCCACGAAGGCTTCCTGCTGCAGCTCGGCCAGCCAGGGGTTGGCACGGGTCTCCTCGCCACCGCCCTCGTACTCGACCAGACGGCCGGAGGTCATGATCAGCGGGTACTTTTCGTGCACCTTGTCGGCCACGTTCTTCTGTTGCAGCGACTTGTACAGGATCGGCAGGCGCCAGCGGTTCTTCTGGTCGTCGTGCGTCGGGTACTTGGCGATCAGGTCCGGGCGGGTGCCGTAGACCGGCTCGCGGTGCTGCGGCACCGGATCCGGGAAGTTCCAGACCACGGCACGCGCCTTGGCGTTGCCGAAGGGATGGCAGCCGTGGTTCTGCATGAACACACGAATCATGCCGCCCGAGGGGTCGGTCTTCCAGTTCTTGCCCTCGGCTGCCTTGGCTTCCGCCTCGGTCAACTCACCCCACCAGCCCAGCTTCTTCAGCAGGACATGGTCGAGTTCCGGGTAGCCGGTGGTGATGTCGGCGCCGACCGAGTGCGAGCCGTTTTCGGCCAGCAGGTTCTTGCCGTCCTTCTCAACGCCGAAGTTCGCGCGGAAGTTACCTCCGCCGTCCATGACGTGTTTGGAAGTGTCATAGAGGTTGGGCGAACCCGGGTGCTTGAGTTCGGGCGTGCCGTAGCAGGGCCAAGGCAGGCCGAAGTAGTCACCCGACATGTCGTAGCCGGTCTCCTTGTCCACCACCTTGCCCTTGCACTTGAGCGTCTTCACGTCGAAGGCGTTCATGTTGCGCATGTGGGCCTTGAGACGCTCAGGGCTCTGACCGGTGTAACCAATGGTCCAGACGGAACGGTTGATCTCACGCAGGATGTCCTCGGGCATGGGCTCATCCATGCCCTTGACCTTTTGCATCTTGTAGTTCTTGACCAGTTCCTTGCCGAAGCCCAACTTCTCAGCCAGCTGGTACATGATCATGTGGTCCGTGCGGCTCTCCCACAGCGGCTCGATCACCTTCTCACGCCACTGGATGGAGCGGTTGGAGGCGGTGCAGGAACCGCTGGTCTCGAACTGCGTGGCAGCCGGCAGCAGGTAGACCGCGCGATTGGGGTTGAGATCCTCGGGCTTGCCCGGCATCGCAGCCATGGCCGCGGTGGCGGACGGGTAGGGATCGACCACCACCAGCAGGTCCAGCTTGTCCATGGCGCGCTTCATTTCCAGACCACGGGTCTGGGAGTTGGGCGCGTGGCCCCAGTAGAAGACGCCGCGCAGGTTGTTGTCCTGGTCGATCAGTTCGTTCTTCTCGAGCACACCGTCAATCCAGCGCGAGACGGTGATGCCGGGCTTGGTCATCATCGCAGGCGAGGCGTACTGCTGCTTGATCCACTCGAAGTCGACACCCCAGACAGGCGCGAAGTGTTTCCAGGCGCCTTCCGCCAGACCGTAGTAGCCGGGCAGCGAGTCGGGGTTGGGGCCGACGTCGGTCGCGCCCTGCACGTTGTCGTGGCCGCGGAAGATGTTGGTGCCGCCGCCGCTCTTGCCGACGTTGCCCAGCGCCAGCTGCAGAATGCAGGAGGCACGGACCATGGCGTTGCCGATGGTGTGCTGGGTCTGGCCCATGCACCACACGATGGTGCCGGGACGGCTCTCGTGCAGCATCTTGGCGACCTTGGCCATCTGCGCCTCGGGTACGCCGCAGGCCTCTTCAACGGCTGCGGGCGTCCACTTGGCCATGACGTCTTTCTTGACGTCTTCCATGCCGTAGACACGGTCGTTGATGTACTTCTTGTCTTCCCAGCCGTTCTTGAAGATGTGGTACAGCAGGCCGAAGAGGAAGGGGATGTCGGAACCCGAGCGGATGCGCACGTACTCGTCGGCCTTGGCCGCGGTGCGGGTGAAACGCGGATCGACCACGATCATCTTGCAGCCGGTCTCCTTGGCGTGCAGCATGTGCAGCAAGCTGACCGGGTGAGCCTCGGCAGCGTTGGAGCCGATGTACAGAGCGACCTTGCTGTTCTGCATGTCGTTGTACGAGTTGGTCATCGCACCGTAGCCCCAGGTGTTGGCCACGCCGGCCACCGTGGTGGAGTGGCAGATACGTGCCTGGTGGTCGCAGTTGTTGGTGCCCCAGAAGCTGACGAACTTGCGGAACAGGTAGGCCTGCTCGTTGCTGTACTTCGACGAACCGATGAAGTAGACGCTGTCCGGACCGCTGGCCTTGCGCAGCTCCAGCATGCGGTCGGCGATTTCCTTGAGTGCGGTGTCCCAGCTGATGCGCTCGTACTTGCCATTGACCAGCTTCATGGGGTAGCGCAGGCGGTATTCGCCGTGACCGTGCTCGCGAATCGATGCACCCTTGGCGCAGTGGGCGCCGAGGTTGATAGGCGAGTCGAACACCGGCTCCTGGCGCGTCCACACACCGTTCTCAACCACGGCATCGATGGCGCAACCGACGGAGCAGTGCGAGCAGACGGTGCGCTTGACTTCGATCTTGCCGTCACCCACGCCCACCTTGCTGGCGGCGCGGGCCTTCTTGACGAGCGTGAGCTGCGAAGCAGCCAGACCGACACCCAGACCCAGGCCCGAGCGGCGCAGGAAGGCACGACGGTCCATGGTGGGCAGGGCCTGGGACAGGCCACGGCGCAGGCTGTGCACGAAAGGCGAGCGGGCCGTGGCCTCGGTCGCCGGGGATTTCTTGGTGAGCAACATGTCTCTCTCCAGCTAGAGCTTTGAAATTAGAGGCGGGTGGTCTGGTAGTAGTGCTTGACGTGTTCCGTCAGCTGGTAGCCGCCACCCTTCTGGGGGGCGGGCTTGAGCTCCTGGGCGGCCTGTTCGGCCGGTTGCGCCGCCGGCAGCAGGCTGGCGACCGCGGCCACGGCACCGACCGTGCCTGCGCCTGCGAACAGGGTGCGCCGCGACAATTTCCCTTGGGCTTCTTGACTCATGCTGGTCTCCTGTGACTGACATTGATTCCGCCGCCGACATAGGCACGGATATTCATAACCGCCGTGGAATTTATCAATCCCGCGACGATTCATCAAGCGAATCGTCTGATAAGTTCAGCGATGTTTTCCCTCGGAGATTGCTTTAATTCAGTATTCACTGATATATTCATTTACACCCTGCGCTGACCTGCTGACCATGCAAACCAAGGCAGTACCGAGGCGTACGTCAATGCTGCAGAGCAGCAATCTCTCGGCGCATTGACATCCTGACGCAGACGACGCGACAAGTTGTCGCCGCGAAGATAAGAATGCTTCCCAATTCAGATGTCGTCGTCGTGTTGCACGCAGGTCGAAACAACCGATACCCGAGAAAATCACTCGGAAGCGCTCGCTAGAATCCCTCACCTCCCGCATGCACAACGTGACTCCGACCCCGCACCCGGCCGACAGCGCCAAGATGGCCGAAGGCTGGCCTTACTGGTCCATCCTCGTCGTCGACGATGAACCCGGCATGCGCAACTTCCTCGTCAAGACCCTGGGGCCGCGCTGCCAGACCGTGCACGAAGCCGGCAGCGCCGAAGACGGCGCCGCGCTGCTGCGCGACCACCATGTGGATCTCATCATCCTGGACATCGCCCTGCCCGGCATGAACGGCGTGGCTTGGCTCAAGGATCTGCGCGAGCACGGCTACACGGGTCAGGTCATCCTGATCACCGCCTTCGCCGACCTGGACACAGCCATCGAGGCACTGCGTGCCGGCGCCTCGGACTTCATCCTCAAGCCGTTTCGCGTGCCGCAGATCCTCAACGCCGTGCGGCGCTGCTATGAAAGCGCGCGGCTGGCGCGCGAGAACTTCGTGCTGCGTCACACGCTCGCGCGCAGCCAGTTCGCCGACAACGGCCTGGTGGGCCGCTCGGCCCAGATCGCCGAACTCTCGGCCTCGGTGCGGCGCGTCGCCCCGGTCAACAGCACGGTGCTGCTGCAGGGGGAATCCGGCACGGGCAAGGAACTGGTGGCGCGTGCCCTGCATGCCCTGAGCCCGCGCGCCCACGGCCCATTCGTCCCGGTCAACTGCGCCTCGGTCTCGCCCGAGCAGATGGAGAGCGAACTCTTCGGCCACGCCAAGGGCGCTTTCGCCGGCGCCACACGGGCGCGCGACGGTCTGTTCTATTACGCCCAGGGCGGCACGCTCTTCCTCGACGAGGTGGCCGAGTTGCCGCTGGCGCTGCAGGCCACCCTGCTGCGCGCGCTCGAAGACCTGAAGATCCGGCCGGTGGGCAGCCAGCAGCTGCTGCCGGTGAACGTGCGCATCATCGCCGCCACCAACCGCGACCTACAGCAGGAGGTGGCCGAGGGGCGCTTTCGCAAGGATCTCTACTACCGACTGCAGGTGGTGGAGCTCACCCTGCCGCCGCTGCGCGAGCACAAGGAGGACATCCCCGACCTCGTGCAGCACTTCACCAGCCAGCTCGCCCCCGTGCTGGGGGCCTTGCCGCTGCAGCTGACGGCGGCCGAGATGGATTACCTCACGCAGTACGACTGGCCGGGCAATGTGCGCGAGCTGCGCAACCTGATCGAACGCTCGCTGATCCTGGGCACGCTCAACGTCTCGGCGCTCTATGCCATGGACAAGAAGCGCCGTGCCGCCAGCGCTGCACCCACCGATCTGCACACGCTGGAAAAGCAGCACATCCTTGCCGTGCTGGACTCGGTGCAGGGCGACAAGACCCAGGCCGCGCAGCTGCTGGGCATCTCGCGCCGCACGCTGGAGCGGCGCTGCGCCGAATGGGCTCTGTCGTGACGCCCTGGCCCCGGCTGCGCGCCCTGCTGGCGCCGCGCTGGCTCACGCACTCCATCCGCAACAAGCTGCTGGCCATGGCCTTGCTGCCGCTGCTGGTGGTGCTGCCGCTGCTCGTCGGCGCGCTCGTGATCTGGGGTAACGCCGCCTACGACCGGCTGCTGATCACCAAGGTCCGCAGTGACCTGGCGGTGGCACGCGGCTATTTCGAGCAGGTGCTGTCCGAAGTGGGCTCGGGCACGCAGGCCGTGGCCGCCTCGCAAGCCCTGTACCACTCGCTGAACCGGCGCGACCTGCCCGCCGTCCAGTCCTTGCTGATGCGCGAGCGTCACCGCCTCGGTTTCGACTTCTTCAACCTCTATGCGCTCGACGGGCGCCTGATCACCGCGGGCTGGCTGCCCACAGCCGTGCCGCCCGCCGAACTGCGCGCCCCCGCCAGTGGGCCGGCCGCCATCCATGCGCGCGTGAGCACCGACCAGGCGAGTCTGGCGCGGCTGGAGCCGGCCGAGCTGCTGGCGCTGGCACCGCACCTGGCGCCGCGCCTCAATATCCCTTTGATCGCCACCCGCAGCGCCGTCCCCACCACGCGCAGCGTCGAGGACCGCGCCCTGGTGATGTTGGCCACCACCCCCGTGCGCGGTGCCGACGGCAGCATCGTGGCCCTGCTGCGCGGCGGCGTGCTGCTGAACCAGAACCTGCCCTTCATCGACCACATCAACCGCATCGTCTACCCCGAGGGCTCCCTGCCCTTCGGCAGCCACGGCACGGCCACGCTGTTCATGGACGACGTACGCATCACCACCAATGTGCGCCTCTTCCAGGACGAGCGCGCGATCGGCACGCGGGTCTCGCAGGCGGTCCGCGAAGCCGTGCTCAGCCGCGGCGAGACCTGGCTGGACCGTGCCTTTGTGGTCAACGACTGGTATGTCTCCGCCTACGAGCCCCTGGTCGACGCGCGTGGCGAGCGCGTGGGCATGCTCTACGTGGGTTATTTGGAACAGCCCTTTCGCTACGTCAAGTACGGCATGCTGGCGCTGATCGTCGGCATCTTCGTGCTGGTGATGATCCTGGCCGCGCTGTTCTCGCTGCGCTGGGCGCGCAGCATCTTCCGCCCCTTGGAACAGATGAACCAGACCATGCAGCGGGTGGAAGAAGGCGATACGGGCGCGCGCGTGGGTACGGTCAGCGCGCGCGACGAAATCGGCGCGCTGGCCGGCCACCTGGACGAACTGCTGGACGTGATCGACGACAAGACCCGCGCGCTGCAGCGCTGGGCCGAGGAGCTGGACGCCAAGGTGATCGAGCGCACCCAGGAGCTGGCGCAGAGCAACGCATCGCTGCAGCAGGCCCAGGCCCAGCTGGTCAAGTCCGAAAAGCTCGCCGCCATCGGCCAGCTCACGGCCAGCGTGGCCCACGAGATCAACAACCCCATCGCCGTGATCCAGGGCAATCTGGACCTGATGCGCGAGACCCTGGGGACCCAAGCCACACCGGTGCAGGCCGAGCTCAGGCTGCTGGACCAGCAGGTCGAGCG
>DNQP01000040.1:15898-20997 GCA_003500955.1 Curvibacter sp.
ATGCGCCTGATCGTCACCCAGCTGCTGCAGTACGCCCGACCGACCGAGTACGCCGGCTATGTGGAAGCCGTGGACGTGAACCAGGTGCTGGAGAACTCCCTGGTGCTCGTGGCGCATCTGCTGGCCCGCACGCACATCGAGGTCGTGCGCGATCTGCAGGCCACGGCGCGCACCGGCATCAACCGGCAGGAACTGCAGCAGGTGGTGATCAACCTCATGATCAATGCCATCCAGGTCATGCCCGAAGGTGGCACGCTGCGCCTGCGCACACGCGACCGCGAGGACGGCAGGGCCGGCGTGCTACTGGAGATCAGCGACACTGGCCCCGGGCTCTCCGAACGCGTCAAGGAGCGCCTGTTCCGCCCCTTCTTCACCACCAAGAACGATGGCAACGGTCTGGGTCTGTGGATCAGCGTGGGCCTGGTGGAACGCTACGGCGGCAGCATCGAGGGCCTGAACCGCCGCGAGCTGGGCGAAGACAGCGCGGGCGCGAGCTTCCGCGTCTGGCTGCTGACCGAACCGCTGGCACCGCAGGAGGGGCCGACCGGCCCCATGGAAGCGCGGCGCGCTTAAGCCAACATGTCGAAGCCCTGCATCTCGACCGAGATGAAGGCGCGCGTGAAGCCCGCCAGCGCGGCGTAGAAGCGGGCACGCGGATGCGCCTCGAGCGCATCGCAGAGCTGGTTCACCCAGGGCTGCAGGTGATCGACAAAGAACTCGCGCTGCTTCGTGAGATTGGCCACCGCCACATCGTCGCCCGCGATCAGGTAGCGCATGACTTCGCAGAGGTAGGCGATGTGGTCCTCGGTCTCGGGCAGGGCCTCGTCACGCGCCAGCCCCAGGGCCGCCAGGTCCGTGCGCAGCTGGGCCAGCGGCTTTTCATTGAGAAAGCCGCTGAGGTAGTGCGAGCCGAAGAGATAGATCTCAGGCTTGCCCACGCCGCCAAACAGCGTGTGGTATTCGCCCGTCACGGCGGCCAGGTCCATGTCGCGCGCCGCGCCCACCAGACCGCGCCAGGGCTCTTCGAGAAAGCCGCCTTCGGCGGGCGCTTCGGTGGCCGCCACACGCAGCTGCTCCAGCAGTTCGGCGCCAGGCGGTGCGTAGTACAGCGCAGCCAGCAGGCCATAGACCTCGGCGCGGGCCGTTTCCTCGTCCAGCGTGCCCTGCGCCAACTGCGCGTCCTCGGTGTGCTTGTCCGTGCTCATGGTGTCGGTCTCTTCAGAGGTCGGTGATCTTGGTTTCGTTAGGGTTGCTGTAGATGTCGATCACGCGGCAGTCGCCACACATCTTCAGCCGCTCCAGGGCCTCGCCCTGGAACATGGCGTGACCCGCGAGCTTGCCCAGCATGGCCTCGATGGCCTTGAGGGTGCCGAAGGGCTTGCCGCAGCGGATGCAGGCGTAGGGCTGCATCTCGTTGATGACCACCGCTTCCTTGCGCTGCGGGGTCAGCCGCAGCTGCGGGACCAGGCTCAGCGCCTGTTCCGGGCAGGTCTTGACGCACAGGCCGCACTGCACGCAGTTCTTCTCGATGAAACGCAGCTGGGGCGCGTTCGGGTTGTCCTGCAGTGCGCTGGCCGGGCAGGCGTTCACGCAGCTCAGGCACATGGTGCAGGCGTCCTTGTTGACGGCCAGCGCCCCCAGCGGTGAGCCCTGGGCCGGCAGAGCGATGAGCTCAGGCTTGGCCGGAGCCTGCTCGACCAGATGATCCAGCGCCAGCTCCAGCGTGGCGCGCTTGTCGGCCTGCACGGCAAAGCTGGCCGTCTTGCTCACACCCTTCGCCGGCGCGGACTGCAAAGCGGCATCGAGCTCGGCGAGGTCGCGCGCATCGCGCGCGTGCAGGATGCGGAAGTGTTCGCCCGTGTAGCCGAGGCCGTTGAGGATGGCCTGGGCCACGTTCATCTGCGCGCGCACCTGCTCCGCGTACTGCGGCGCCTCCTCGCCTGTCATCAAGACCCAGACATTGCGCGCACCGTAGGCCACGGCCGTGAGCCAGACCTCCAGTCCCAGGGAGGCCGTGTGCCAGACCGGCACCGGGATCACGCGGGCGGGCACGCCCAGGATGTCCGGGTCCACACGCGCGGCACGGCCCAGATCGCCGATCAGCCTGGTGCCGGCCTGCTGGCTGTGCAGCAGCAGCGCGGGTTCACGCCCGCCAGCGCGCTGGTAGGCCGAGAGCAGGGTCTTGAACTTCACGCCCTGATCGCTGGCACGCGGGTAGGCAAAGCTCAGCGCACCGCTCGGGCAGACGGTGGTACAGGCCCCGCAACCCACGCAGAGGTTGGGATTGACCTTGATCTGCTGGCGCTCCTTCTCGGAGCTGATGGCCGAGGCCGAGCAGACCTCGATGCAGGCATTGCAACCGGTCTTCTCGTTGCGGCTGTGGGCGCAGAGCTTCTGCTTGTAGGTGAAGAACTTGGGCTTCTCGAATTCGCCGACCAGGCCGCGCAGCTCGATCAGAACCCGGGAGTCCGCGCCGTCCCACTGGAAGTAGCCCTGGGGCTTGGCGTGCTGGCTGAAGGCCGGCGTGCCGCGCAGGTCGAGCACCAGGTCAAAGGTGTCGCTGTCGGACTGCGGCTCGCGCGTGAAGTCGATCGCCCCGGCCACGCCGCAAACCTTGACACAGGCGCGGTGGGACGTGCACTTGGCGCTGTCGATCTGGTAATCGAAACCGATGGCCCCTTCCGGGCAGGCGGCGATGCAGGCATTGCAGCGCGTGCACAGGTCCAGATCGATGGCGTTGGTGGTCTGCCACTTGAGCTCGAAGGCACCGAGCCAGCCCGTCAGGCTGTCGATCCGTCCGCTCATCACGGGGTAGCGGCGCTCCTGCATGCCACCCTCGGCACCGGCGCCGGTGCTGAATATCGTGACGTCCAGGCTGTCGGCCAGCAGGTCAGCGGCCCGCTCGGCAGCGTCCAGCGCACCGATGATGAGCAGGCGGCCCGCGCTCTTGTAGGTCACGGTGGGCACGGGCTCGGGATCGGGCAGACGCGCCGCGGCCAGCAGCGCCGCCATCTTGGGCATGGCCTTGGCGGCATCCTTGCTCCAGCCGCCGGTCTCGCGGATGTTGACGAAGCGGATGGGCACGGCCTTGACGCCTTCGGTCTGCTCGGCGATCTCGCCAAACAGGCGGGCCTCCTGCGTGCAGGCGACGACGAGCTCGTCGCCCCGGCCCAAGGCCTGCTGGAAGGCACCGGCCTCGCGCCGGCACAGGGTGCTGTGCGTCGTCAGCGTTTCTTCAAGCGCCGCGCCCAGACCCTTGGGGTCCAGAGGCATGGTCTTGTTGCAGTCGCAGATCAGGGTCGTCATGGTGTGGGGTCTCGTCGGGTTCGGTGGCGTGGCGCTCTGGAGCCGCGGGCTCCGGTTCACTGTGCGCCGGTAGGGATGCCTGGGCCGGCTGCGCGGCTGCAGGCGGGGTTTTCTTCTCGTCCTCGACCAAGCCGAGGAAATGGGCGCTGGCCATCTTGCGCAGCATCGAGGCCGGCATGGGATTGGGCGTGTTGTAGTCGTCGATGTAGATGTCCAGCCCGTCCATCACGTTGAAGTGCGGATCAGAAAAGAGCTTGCGCATGGCCGCGTGCTTGACCGCCGGATCCACATCGCCTGCAACGTAGCGGCGGAAATCCGATTGTGGTGTCAGGGTCTGCACATCCTCCATGGTGGGCGCGGGGGGCGCCTCCACCACTTCCGGTGCAGCCACCGGCTCGGCGGCTGGCTGCGGACGCGCCGCCGCTTGCGGAACGGGCGGCGCGGCGGCGGGCGCTGGCGGCTCCTCGACCGGCTTGCCCTCGCGCAGCGCCTGCTTGCGCTGGGACCAGCGCCCCAGGAAACCCTCAGCCATGCTCGCCTCCGCCGTACTTCTTTTCGGTGCTCACCGAGGCCGGATTGCCAAAGCGGTCGGTCAGGCGCTTGAAGCTGTCCGGCCGCTTGCGCTGCTTGGCTTCGATCACGTAGTGCTCGTCGGCAAAGGCCCGGAACCAGTCCACGATCTCAGCTGGCGCGGGCACCTGCTCCACCGTCTCCTGGGCGTCCAGCCAGCGACCCGCGTCGTGGTAGCTCACAGACACAGCGACCGGGCGCGGGATAGGCTCATCGGCCACCGTAGCCTCTTCCTCCATGCGCCAGAGCACGAACCAGCAGGGCGCGGGCGTGGTGGCGTTGAGGTAATAGCCCTCGGCATCGTCGCGGAAGAGCTCGACCGTGAAGCCGGGATGCAACCACTGCTCGCCGTCCTCGTCCTGGCGCAAGCGGCGTGGCTCCGGGCCAAAAGCGGCTTCGTCCAGCACCACGTCGGCCAGCTCCCAGCGCCAGGGCTGCCACTGGCTCATGGGGCCGGTGATGCGCACCTTGCGCATGACGACGGCGACAGGGAGAGAGGGGTTCTTGCTGCTCATACGCTATTTCTTGCAGGCGTCACTGTAGCGGATAGGAAAAGACCTGCCTATGCGCTCTGCTGCGACAAATTGTCGCAAGCGGTGGGAGCGGGCCTGGAAGAAAAAAGGCCTTGCGCCAGAGCGCAAGGCCTTTCACGTCTCGCGTCCCAGGACGCGGCTTCAGCCGAGCATGACCTCCGCCGCCCCGAAGCCCTGGGTCTTCGCCGGCTTGCCGCCACGACGGATCGAGACCGCGCAGTACTTGAACTCCGGGATCTTGGCGACCGGATCGAACGCCGCGTTGGTGATCAGGTTGGCCGCCGCCTCGTAGTAGGCGAAGGGGATGAAGACGGCGCCGCGCGGCGTGCCGTCGTCCTGACGCAGGTGGATGGCGACCTGGCCGCGGCGCGAGGCCACGGTGATGACATCGCCGGGCTGCAGGCCCAGGTCCGCCATGTCGGCGCCGCACATGGACGCGGTGGCAATGGGTTCGATGGCGTCGAGCACACCCGAGCGGCGCGTCATGCTGCCCGTGTGCCAATGCTCGAGCTGGCGGCCCGTGATCAGCACGAAGGGGAAATCGGCGTCCGGGCGCTCGTTGGCCGGGATGATATCGGCCGGCACCAGCTTGACCTTGCCGTCCTTGGTGTCGAACTTGTCCACGAAGACGATGGGCTGGCCCGGATCGTCCGTGCTCAGGCAGGGGTAGGTCACGCTGGATTCCTTCTG
>DNQP01000147.1:0-2490 GCA_003500955.1 Curvibacter sp.
GCGCGCGGCCAGACGCTGCAGGGCGGGGCCGAGTTCGGCCAGCACGTCCTCTTCGGGATGCAGGCGGTCGCCGTAGGTGGATTCGACGAGCACGGTGTCGGCCTGCGGTGCGGGCTCGGGCGCGCGCATGAGGAAATCGTCGCTGCGCCCGAGGTCGCCCGAGAACAGGATGCGCCGCCCGGCGATCTCCAGCAGCAGGCTGGCCGCGCCCAGGATGTGGCCGGCGTGGTGGAAGGTGGCCCGGCATTCGGGGATGGGCTCGAAGCTGTGGCCGAAGTCCACGGGCTTGATCAGGCTCAGGCAGTTCAGCGCATCCTGGCGTGTGTAGAGCGGCAGAGCCGGCGCGTGCTTGGAGAAACCGTGCCGGTTGGCGTAGGCCGCGTCTTCTTCCTGGATGTGGCCGCTGTCGGGCAGCAGGATCTTGCACAGCGCCTGTGTGCCCGGCGTGGCCCAGACCTTGCCGTGAAAGCCTTCGCGTGCAAACAGCGGCAGGTAGCCGCTGTGATCCAGGTGGGCGTGCGTCAGCAGCACGGCGTCGATCTGGTTGGGGGCGACGGGCAGCGGGTTCCAGTTGCGCAGGCGCAGCTGCTTGTAGCCCTGGAACAGGCCGCAATCCACCAGCAGCGTATGGCGACCATGGCGCACGAGGTACTTGGAACCGGTGACCGTGCCGGCCCCGCCGAGGAAGGTGATGGAGACGCTCATGGTTGCATGGTAACGAGGCTATTGCCGTTGCCCATGACGCAGGTCAAAAAGCAAAGCCGCGAGGCCGGTGGCTCTCGCGGCTTGCGCAGGCAGGCGGGTCGCTCAGCTGAAGAAGCTCTTGAGCCGGTCGGCCCAGCTGCCTTCGCCGGGCGAATGCTTGGCGCCACCCTTCTTGAGCGACTCGTCGAGCTCGCGCAGCAGCTTGCGCTGGTGCTCGGTGAGCTTGACCGGCGTTTCCACCGTGATGTGGCAGTAGAGGTCACCGGGGTAGCTGGAGCGCACGCCCTTGATGCCCTTGCCGCGCAGGCGGAACTGCTTGCCGGTCTGCGTGCCCTCGGGCAGGTCGATGGCGGCCTTGCCCTGCAGCGTGGGGACTTCGATCTCGCCGCCCAGCGCCGCCGTGACCATGCTGATGGGCACGGCGCAATGCAGGTCGTCGCCATCGCGCTCGAAGATGTCGTGCTTCTTGAGGCGGATCTCGATGTAGAGGTCACCGGGCGGGCCGCCGTTGGTGCCGGGCTCGCCGTTGCCGGCACTGCGGATGCGCATGCCGTCGTCGATGCCGGCGGGGATTTTCACTTCCAGCGTCTTCTGGCGCTTGATGCGGCCCTGGCCCATGCAGGTGGTGCAGGGGTCGGGGATGATCTTGCCCGTGCCGTGGCAGTGCGGGCAGGTCTGTTGCACGCTGAAGAAGCCCTGGCGCATCTGCACCGAGCCCGCGCCGTGGCAGGTGCTGCAGGTCTTGGCCTGGGTGCCGGGCTTGGCGCCGCTGCCGTGGCAGGTGCCGCAGTTGTCCCAGCTGGGGATGCGGATCTGTGCGTCCTTGCCCTTGGCAGCCTCTTCCAGCGTGATCTCCATGGCGTAGGACAGATCGCTGCCGCGGTAGACCTGGCGGCCGCCGCGCCCGCGCTGCTGGCCGAACATGTCGCCGAAGATGTCGCCGAAGGCCTCGGCGAAACCACCGCCGAAACCGTCGCTGGGACCGCCACGCATGTTCGGGTCCACGCCGGCGTGGCCGTACTGGTCGTAGGCGGCGCGCTTCTGCCCGTCCGACAGCATCTCGTAGGCTTCCTTGGCCTCCTTGAATTTTTCCTCGGCGGTCTTGGCGCTGTCCCCCTGGTTGCGGTCCGGGTGGTACTTCATCGCCAGCTTGCGATAGGCCTTCTTGATCTCCTCCTCGGAGGCGTTCTTGGGCACGCCCAGGATTTCGTAAAAGTCTCTTTTGTTGGCCATGTTCTTTAACTTCCAGAGCAGGAACGCCGCGCTGACCTTACCGTGGGGTAAGCGTCGAGCGCGGCGCGTTGAGGCGGCGTCAGGCGTCCGACATCAACCCTTCTTCACTTCCTTGACCTCGGCGTCCACCACATTGTCGTCGGCGGGGCGGCTGGCCTGCTGTGCCTGCTCGGCGCCCGGTGCCGCGCCGGCGGCGCCCGCAGCCGCAGCCTGCTGCTCGGCGTAGAGCTTTTCGCCCAGTTTCTGGCTGGCCAGCATCAGGGCCTCGGTCTTGGCCTCGATGGCGGCCTTGTCCTCGCCCTTGATGGCTTCTTCCAGATCCTTGGCGGCGGCTTCGATCTTCTCCTTCTCGCCAGCGTCGAGCTTGTCCCCATGCTCGGCCAGGCTCTTGCGCACGCCGTGCACCGTGGCATCGGCCTGGTTGCGGGCCTGCACCAGCTCCAGACGCTTCTTGTCCTCGGCGGCGTTGAGCTCGGCGTCCTTCACCATCTGCTGGATCTCCTCCTCGGACAGACCCGAGTTGGCCTTGATGGTGATCTTGTTTTCCTTGCC
>DNQP01000147.1:2911-3375 GCA_003500955.1 Curvibacter sp.
ATGCCTTCGAGGTTGAACTCGCCCAGCAGCTTGTTGCCGCTGGCCATCTCGCGCTCACCCTGGTAGACCTTGATGGTCACGGCCGGCTGGTTGTCGTCGGCGGTGGAGAAGGTCTGCGCGAACTTGGTCGGGATGGTCGTATTCTTGGCGATCATCTTGGTCATCACGCCGCCCAGGGTCTCGATGCCCAGAGAGAGCGGGGTCACGTCGAGCAGCAGCACGTCCTTGCGGTCACCGCTGAGCACCTGGCCCTGGATGGCCGCGCCCACGGCCACGGCTTCGTCAGGGTTCACGTCCTTGCGCGGCTCCTTGCCGAAGAACTCCTTGACCTTGTCCTGCACCTTGGGCATGCGGGTCATGCCGCCGACCAGGATCACGTCCTGGATGTCGCTCACGGAGACGCCGGCATCCTTGATGGCGGTGCGGCAGGGCGCGATGGTGCGCTCGATCAGCTCTTCCACCAG
>DNQP01000150.1:0-2495 GCA_003500955.1 Curvibacter sp.
CGACACCGTGCTCGTCGAATCCACCTACGGCGACCGCCTGCATCCCGAAGAGGACGTGCTGGCCGAACTCGGCCCCGCCCTGCAGCGTCTGGCCGCGCGCGGCGGCGTGGCCGTGCTGCCGGTGTTCGCCGTCGGTCGTGCACAGGAGATCCTGCACGCCATCGACGTCCTCAATCAGCGCGGCGTGATCCCGGCCAAGCTGCCCGTCTTCCTCGACAGCCCCATGGCCATCCACACCACGCACCTGTTCGAGCACTTCCCCGACGAGCACAAGCTCGATGCGCGTGCCGTGCGCGCCCTGACCCACAGCGCCACCATGGTCAACACGCCCGACGAGTCCAAGGCCCTGGCACGCCGCCACGGCCCCATGGTCATCCTGGCCGCAAGCGGCATGGCCACGGGCGGGCGCGTGCTGCACCACCTGTCGCTCTATGCGGGTGACCACCGCAACATGATCATCCTCACCGGCTACCAGGCCCCGGGCACGCGTGGCGCCACTCTCTCGAGCGGCGCGTCCTCGGTGCGCATCCATGGCCGGGACGTGAGCGTGAGCGCCGAGGTCGTGCAACTGCAATCAGCCTCGGCCCACGCCGACGCCAATCAGCTCGAAGCCTGGCTGCGCACCCTGCCCTCGGCACCGGACCAGGTCTACGTGGTCCACGGCGAAGCGGGCGCCGCCGACGCCCTGCGCATGCGCATCGAGCATGGCCTGGGATGGCGGGCGCTGGTGCCAGAGCATGGGGCGACCTGGCCGGCGTGAACTACATGCTTATGTCGTTGCATAGTGATGTGCTGATGCAAAACGAGTGCTTACAAAAAAGTGGGCTCTGCTGACTGAATCAGAAAACTGAATCGATCGACAATCTCCCCCACAACGTGACAAACGTGGACAGCAGGGAGAAGGTTGTTGCAGACGACAGGCATCAGTGCGGCTCGAAGCGTCACATCCAGTCGTCGGAGTGCTGGCTTTGCATTCCGATATGTTCTTGCTGGCCTCTTCTGCCTACCCTCTATCGGCGTGGTCAACGCACAGGGGACGGCCACAGAGGCCGAACGACGCGGCATCGATGCCAGTCGCCGGCAGCAGGAGCGTGAGCAGGAGCAAAGGCTTCGCCTGCAGAACGCGCCCGAAGTCCGCCTGCAACCCACCGCCGCCTTGTCTCCCCGCCTGCCCCGCGAAGAAAGCCCTTGCTTTCGTATTGAGGTGATCGAACTGATCGGCCCCGCCACGGACATCGGTACAACAGCCGTACCGTCGGCTGAACTGCCGCCGGGTTGGTCCACCTGGCTGCTTGATGCACTCGATGCCGGTACGCCCCACGGCGCGGTCGGCCAACCACTCGTCGCACGCCCCGATGCCGACAGTCCGCTCCATCAACGATCAGGCATCTGCCTGGGCGGCCGGGGCATCGCCATCGTGCAGCAGCGCGCACAAGCTGCCCTGCTGGCGCGTGGCTACATCACCAGCCGCGCTCTGGTGGAAGCTCAAAACCTCAGCAGCGGACGCCTGCGCCTGCGTATCATCCCGGGACGGATTCAGGCCTTGCGGCTGGAATCTCCAGCGCCTGGGCCCCGTCCGACCGCCGAGAGCGAGCTCCCCCCCCTGCTGGCAAGCGCTTCACCTGCACGCCCTGGCGATGTGCTCAATCTGCGCGACCTGGAGCAAACGTTAGAAAACCTCAAGCGTGTGCCAACTGCCGAGGCCGACATCCGCATCGAGCCCGGCGCCACTCCGGCTACCAGCAACTGGGTTGTGCGCCACCAACAAGGCTTTCCTCTGCGGCTGACCTTGAGTGCGGACGACAGCGGCAGCCCCGGCACCGGAGTCTACCAGGGCAGCGCCACCGTGTCCTGGGATGCACCACTCGGCCTGAACGACCTGTTCTATGCCACGCAGAACCAGGATCTGGGCGGCGGCGAAGACGGTAGCCGGGGCACCCGCGGGCAGTCGCTGCACTACAGCCTGCCCTGGGGTTACTGGAGCCTGGGACTGACGCACAGTAACAACCGCTATTACCAGAGCGTCGTCGGACTGAATCAGACCTATGTCTACAGCGGTACCAGTGCCAATACCGAACTCAGGCTGAGCCGCGTCCTTGTACGCACGGCGGTGGGCAAGACAAGCGCCAGCCTCAAGGCCTTCCAGCGCCGCAGCAACAACTACATTGACGATACCGAAGTACAGATCCAGCGCCGCGTAGTCGGGGGCTGGGAGGCCGGACTGGCGCACAAAACCGTCCTGGGTGGCGCGAGCCTCGATAGCAGCCTGAGTTACAAGGTTGGCACCGGGGACTTCGGATCCCTGCCCGCCCCCGAGGAAGCGAGCGGCACCGGTACCTCCCGCTTCGGTCTTACGCTGGCCGAACTCAGTCTGCTGGTTCCTCTGAACTGGCCCTACTTGCCGCAAGCCCGGTACAGCGCCTTGCTGCGCTGGCAGCACAACCTCACGCCGCTGACGCCACAGGATCGCTTCGCGATTGGCGGGCGCTATACCG
>DNQP01000150.1:2804-13213 GCA_003500955.1 Curvibacter sp.
GGCGGGCGCTATACCGTGCGCGGCTTCGACGGCGTCAACGTCTTGAGCGCCGAGCGCGGCGTGCTGTTGCGCAACGAAATCAGTGCCTCTATCCCGGGTGGCACACCCCTCGCCGCCTTCGTCGGGGTCGATTACGGCTGTGTCGACGGCCCCAGCAGTGCCGATCTGGCCGGCAAGCAGCTGGCCGGTGCCGTGCTGGGCCTGCGCGGAGCCTGGCGACAGCTGAGCTACGAGGTGTTCGTCGGAACACCGCTGGACAAGCCGCAGAGTTTCCGTACGGACAACACCACGGCGGGCTTCAATCTATTTCTAAGCTTGTGAGCCACAGATGGATAGCAACCTCACCACCCCCCTCGCGCTAAAGCGTCCACTACGTGGCGATCGTCTCAGCACGAAGCTGGACACGGCTCGAACCGCTGAAGTCTGTTTTTTCTCCCACCGTCGCCGCCATGCAGGAGCTCCATCATGAACCGCTCGCTGCATCGTCTCATCTTCAACGCCGCACGCGGCCAGATCATGGCAGTGGCGGAGGTGGCAGCCTCGCACACAGGAGGCGACAGTGCAGGTGCAAGCCCCAGGCAGCAAAGACGCGCCCACCGACAGGGGGGAGCCACCGAAGTGACCTCACCGAGTGTGATGCGCGTCATCCTGCGCAAAAGCCTGCTCAGCCTGTGTGCCCTGCTCACGGCCTTGCCACCCGGCCACATGGCCCGCGCCCAGGTCATTGCCGACCCGAACGCCGCCGCCACGCTACGCCCGCAGATCCTCAACAGCGCCAACGGCACCACGCAGGTCAACATCCAGACCCCTAGTGCAGCGGGCGTAAGCCGCAACGTCTACCGGCAATTCGACGTCCACAGCCAGGGGGTGATCCTCAACAACGCCACCAGTGCCGTGCAAACCCAGATCGGTGGCTGGGTACAGGCCAACGGCAATTTGGCAGGCAACAGCGCCCGTGTCATTCTCAACGAAGTCAACGCCAGCTCGCCCAGTCAGCTGCGCGGCTTCGTGGAAGTTGCCGGTCAGAGGGCCGAAGTCGTCATCGCCAACCCGGCCGGCATCGCCGTCAATGGTGGTGGTTTCATCAACGCCAGCACTGTCACACTCACGACCGGCACCCCCATCCTGAACAGCGGCAACTTGGAGGGCTACCGCGTCACCGGCGGCAACATCCAGATCGAAGGTGCAGGACTCGACGTCAGTGGCGCCACCTATGCCCAGGTGTTGGCACGTGCCGTTCAACTCAATGCTGGCCTGTGGGCGCAGCAGGTCAAGGTTGTCACCGGCGCCCACCAGGCCAACGCCGACGCATCCGTCATTAGCTCCATCGCTCCGGACGCAGGTTCGACTCCCACTTATTCACTGGACGTAGCTGCCCTGGGCGGCATGTACGCCGGCAAGATCACACTCATTGGTACAGAAGCAGGGCTTGGAGTGAACAATCGGGGCACGATCAGTACCAACTCGGGCGATATCGTTGTACTGGCTGACGGCACCCTCACCAACGCTGGACAGATTCAGGCTAGGGATAAGCTGACGCTGCGCGCGGCCCACGTGGACAACACGGGTAACCTGCTGGCCGACAGTACTCTCACCGCGACCGCCAACGATACGCAAGGCCGCATTAGCAACAGTGGCAACATCATTGGTGGCTCGGTCATTCTGCAGGCCACCCACAGTCTTACCAATTCGGGGCCCCAAGCCCTGATTGGGGCCACCGACGCGACAGGCCGGCTCGCCCTGCTCTCAGACAGCATCATCAATACCGATGACGTGACAGCTACTGATGCCATGCCCACCACCACCATCTACGGTGCCGGCGAAGTCGTTCTGGCCGGCGGCATCGACAGCGGTGGCGAATACACCCGCGCCACAGCCATCACTAATCGCTCAGGACTGATTGAATCCGGTGGGAACATGAAACTCGCGGCCCAGACCGTCGTTAACACGCGGCGAACACTGGTCATGAGCAACGAGTACACCCAGGCTGCCGACCCTTTGGATATTGCGGCACTGAGCGTCAGCCTGTCGGGACAGGTCGGCCAAATCAATACCCCCAACCCCAATAACATCGGAGGTGTCTACATCGAACCGCCTCGTGGCGGTCGAATGAACAGCGACTACCTCTACACCACCTACACCGGATCAGCCAGTCAGAACGCCATACAGGAGATCAGCCCCGTGGCGCAGATCGTCACAGGCTCCGACCTGAATGTGGTGGGCGGTACCCTGCACAACCGCTGGAGCCGCATCGCCAGCGGGCGCGATATCAACCTGGGCAACATCACACTGGACCAGGATAGCTGGCAAGGCGCAGAACGTGCACGAATCAAGGTTGCCTACAGCGGAAACTACATCTACCGCACCTATCGAGGAGAAATCTGGTCCCACAGTTTCTGCGATTCCGGCTGCAGCGCTGGCGGAGATACCCGCTATTGCGTCCGAAACGATTATGAATCCAGTCTGACTGCAACGGGCACCATCCGCGGTGCAGGCGGCGCCATCATCAACGGCACCAGCTCCACAGGCTTAACCGCACCACCCCCCTCCACAGTACGCAACCCCTCGCTCACCCTCCCGGGCGGCGGACTGTTCCAGGTTACCGGCAATACGACGGCAAGCTACCTCATCGAGAGCGATCCTCGCTTCACCAACTACCAGCAATGGCTGAGCTCGGACTATCTCCTTACGGCCCTCAGCCTCGACCCGAATGCGATGCAGAAACGACTAGGTGACGGCTATTACGAGCAACGCCTGGTGCGTGAACAGCTACTGGCACTGACTGGTCGCCAATTCCTCACCGGGCACGACTCTCTGCAGGACAGCTTCCAGGCCCTGCTGAGCAACGCCGTGACTTACGCTCAAGCACACGATCTACGCCCTGGCATTGCTTTGAGTGCTGATCAGATGACACAACTCACGAGCGACATCGTATGGCTCGTGGAACGTGAGGTTGCACTTCCCAACGGCCAAACTACCACCGCTCTGGTTCCCCAGGTCTATCTGAGTCAGGTCAACCGCGGCAACCTGCGCAGGAATGGCGCCTTGATTGCCGCAGCTGACATTGACCTGCAAGACCTCCAGGGCGTGAGCAACGGTGGCACGATCCAGGCGAGCCGAGACTTGGCCCTGCAAACCCTGGGCGACCTCAGCACCACGGGCGGCGCCCTCAGTGCCGGCCGTCAGATGATTCTGTATGCCGGTGGCAACATCAACCTGGACAGCGCCAAACTCCAAGCCGCCACTCTGGCGCTCGATGCCGGGCAGGATCTGCGCATGGAGACGCTGACATCCACTCACACGACCGGCTCTGGAAGCCTCACCACCCTGGGCCAGCAGACCAGCATTGCCGTCACTGGCAATGCGACCATTGCCAGTGGGAAAGACACAAAACTTGTCGGTGCCAATCTCACGGTCGGCGGCAATCTGGATCTTCAGACCGGCGGTGAACTGGAAATCAGCGCGGCACAGACCCGCGAGACCAAGACCGTGCAGCGCCACGGCGGCAGCGCCAGTAGCGACTTCAGACAGAACCTCGGCAGCAATGTAGTGGTCGGCGGCGATGCGAAAGTCGATGTCACCGGCGACATGACAGTAGCCGGCAGCGCCCTGCAACTCGGCAGCCAGGCCAGCAACACAGCCGTGCTGAACGCGGGCGGCGATGTCACCCTCACCGCCGTTAAGGACAGCGGCCGCATCGACAGCAGCTGGAACACCAGCGGCGGCAGCCAAGGCACCAGCAGCAGGGGACAGTACAACGTCTATGACGAAGCTGTCCTGGGTGCCAGCCTCACCACCGGCGGCGGCCTGAGTATCCATTCGGGCAAAGACATGAACGTGGCCGGCTCCGCCATCAACGCCGCGGGCACAGCAGCCATCATGACCGCAGGCGACATCAATGTCGGCACTGTGGAAGAGCAGCACTCCCGCTCCTTGCAGGCTCAGGGCAGCAAATCGGGCCTGATGCGCTCGACTCAAAGCCAGGAGCGTAACAACCAGGCCAGCACGCTGGCACGGGGCAGCGAGATCAGTGGTCAAAACGTGGTCATCACCAGCGGGAATGCCCTGAACATCGCTGGCTCGAATGTGGTGAGCGACCAAGACATGCGGCTCAAAGCCGCAGGAAATGTGCTTATCGCAGCGGCTTACAACACCAGCGACACCTCAAGCTTTACCCAAACGGCAAGAAGCGGCCTGATGAGCAGCGGCCTCTCCATCACGGCGGGCAAGCAGCAGCAGAGCGTCGATCAGCAAAACCAAAGTATCAGTGCGGTGGCAAGCACAGTGGGCAGCACGGGCGGTAACGTAAGCATCACCGCAGGTCGGGGCTACACACAAACGGGCAGCGACATGCTCACGCCCAAGGGCGACATCGACATCACGGCTCAGAAAGTAGACATCACCGAAGCCAGAGAAACCAACAGCCAAAGCAGCGAACGGAAGTTCAAGCAAAGCGGGCTGACGTTGGCCATCACCAGCCCGGTGATCAGCACCCTGCAAGCGGCCCATACCCAGATACAGGCCGCCGAGAACACCCAGAGCAACCGTATGCAGGCACTAGCGACAGCCAATGCGGCCATGAACGTCAAGCAGGCCGCGGGCGCCCTGCAGGCCGGACAAGCCAAGGCGGGTGGCAACGCCGCAGACCAGGCCGGGGGCATCGGCATCAGCCTAAGTGTTGGATCCACCAGCAGCAGCAGCCAACAGCAAAGCAACGCCAGTACCGCCCAAGGCAGTAGCGTGAGCGCCGGAGGCAGCATTGCGATCCGCGCCAGCGGTGCAGGCACTGCCAGCGACTTGTCCCTGCAGGGCAGTGATGTGATGGCTTTGGGTAAGACCAGCCTCAAGGCTGACGGCGAGGTCAATATCCTGGCCGCCCAGAGCACCACCGCAGAGAGCAGCAGCAACACCAGCAAGAGCGGTAGCCTGGGCATCGGCGTGCAACTGGGCAGTGGCGGCAGCGGCATGGGCATCATCGCCAGCGCCGCGCGAGGCAACGGCCAAGGGGAAGGCAAGAGCAGCACCTACAGCAACAGCCGCGTGCAAGGCCAGGAGGTCCATATCGATTCTGGTGGCGATACCACGCTCAAAGGCGCAGTGGTCAAGGGTGAGCAGGTCAGCGCCACCGTCGGCGGCAACCTCACCATCCAAAGCCTGCAAGACACCAGCCAGTACAAGGAAGACAGCAAGAGCGCCGGCGTCTCGGTCATGCTGGGCGCAGGCGGTGGCGGCAGCCTGAACCTGGCCAGGAGCAGCATCAACAGCAACTACCAAAGCGTGGGAGAGCAAAGCGCCATCCGTGCGGGCGACGGGGGCTTCCAGGTGCAAGTCCAAGGCAACACCGTCCTCACCGGAGCACAGATCACCAGCTCGCAGGCGGCCATTGACGCAGGTAAAAACCACTTCCAGAGCGGCGGCACGCTCACCCTCAGCGATCTGCAAAACACCGCCAGCTTTGAGGCCAAGAGCGTGAGCGTGAGGCTGGGGGCGGGAACACCCTCTCCCGGCGCGGCCTTGAGTGCAGGCCTGTCCGGCGTTGGCCTGGGCAGCGACAAGGGCTCTGCCAGCTCCACCAGCACCGCTGGCATCTCAGGCGTAGCGGGCCACAGCACGGCCAGGACGGGAGACCGCGAAACGGGGCTGCAACAGATCTTCAACAAGGAACAGGTCCGGGCGGAAGTCAACGCCCAGACAGCCATCACCGGGGAGTTCGGCAAACAGGCCAGCAAGGCCGTGGGTGACTACGCCAAGACGAAATACGACGAAGCCGAGAGAAGCCAGGACCAGGCCGGGATGGACGCCTGGAGGGAAGGCGGCGCCAAGCGGGTGGCCCTGCACACCCTGGTGGGCGGGCTCACGGCCGGGGCGGCAGGCGCGGTGGGCGCAGGCTCGGCCAGCGCCGCAGCACCCAAGATCGAAGAACTGCAAACCAGCCTCAGGACCGCGCTCAAGGAGGCGGGCGTGGGTGACAGTGCGGCCAACCTCATCTCCAGCCTGGCTGGTGGGGCGACGGCGGCCGGCATTGGAGGGGTGAGCAGCGGGGGCAGCGCAGCCGGTGCGGTCACGGCTTTCAATGCCGACATGAATAACCGGCAGTTGCATCCAAGCGAGAAGCAGCGCATCACGGAATTGGCCAAAGGAGATGCCCGAAAAGAAGCACGTCTGACAGCCGCAGCTTGTGCACTGGTGAAGTGCTATGCCGAATATCCGGAAGGTAGCGATGCCTACAACGCCCTCAAGGCCATGGCCGATGTCGGTAGCAATGATGCAATGGCGTCCGAGCGCCAGCAGCTACAGGCACAACAAAGCTTGTTTGGCTACAGCAAGACAGACCAGTTTTTGGATTCGGCCAAGCAGGTCAACAACACGTACCAAGTGAGCACCCGAGCACTGGGCGCGGGGCAAGCTGCACTGGGTGCAGCCGGTGTTGCAGCCTCGGTGGTGACAGCTCCGGCAAGTTGTTCTACCGGGATTGGGTGTGTGGCGAATGCTGTTGTCGCCACAACCTCACTGGATGCTGTCTATACCGGGAGCAAGCAAGCGATCAGTGGGCAATCGGAGGACTCGCTACTGAATCAGGCGCTGCAAGGCTTGGGGATGAGTCCGGAGGCTTCCAGTTATGCCGAGATGGCATTGGGTATTGGCGCAGCGGCCAAGGTGGCAAGCGTGGTGAATGCTGCGGCGAATCAAGCAGCGAAGATGGATGACCTGGCAAAATCCAGTTATTCCAAGTTCAATACCAATGGGGTGACTGTTACGCCGGATGTGATGAACACGCCAGAGGTTCGCTCCATGGTGCAAGAGCTAAAGGCCGGAACAACTGGCCTTTCAGAAGCAGATGCAGAAACCTTTGTCACGCAATGGCTCAAATCTGGGTCAAACATTCCATCCCAAGCAACAGCAGGTCCTGGTAGCGTTCTTGTCAAAATCGTTCCCAAGGGAGATGATGTTTCAAGCTACAGCCCCTATTGGATGACGCCCGAGCAGGTGCGATCCATAGCCACTATGACACCTGACCAAGCAGGAAAAGCTTTAGGGCTTCCCTCTGACGTGGCCTGGAAGATGATCAATGGCGGAGTTGACTATTACGCCATCACGCCCAAGACGGGAGCAACGCCGAAGGTTTTTGTGTCTGACATTGCGGCGACATCGCAAGGAGCCGCGACAACCACCCCCCGCGCACAGCAAGTGATTGTTCCGAACCGGAGTCTATGGACTGAGCCGAAGCCAGTCAACCCGTTCACATTGCGCTAAGGAGTAACTGATGCACAAATATGAGTTGCTACGTCTGCGTGCTGAGGAGTTTCGAGTTACCTTGGAGAAATACGCCAAGGAGGACGAAGACTTGAAATGGTTTTGGAGCCAATGGGAACCTCTCTATGAGCGAATCATGCGGCGAGAAATTCGTCTTCCTTTTTTTGACGACTACGGTATTGGCGCCTATTTTTTCTCAGGAAGAGAAATCGCTCCCAATTTCTTTGGTAAATATTTCATACGCTCTGACCCCGTAACTGGCCTGCTAACTCCCATCAACCATCCAGTTGCCGTCGCTGCCACAAATGTTTCACAAGCATTAACTGACAGATACTCTGACCCAGCCTACATCGCCCGCCTCAAAGAATCGGGAGAGCTGCCGGACCTGATCCCAGATGAACCGCCTCCTCCCGAGGAGGATGCGCCACTGCTTTCCGAGATAGACGAATCGAGTGCTAAGCTATCTTGTCGCGGTTGGCTGTGTCGCTGGATATTCGGAGAAAAAGGAAAATCATCGTAAGCACAGGGCCTCAGGGCTAGATCCTGGCCGGTGACGACACCCGCATCAACGCCTTGGGCACGAGCCAGGACAGCAACCTAACCCTGCAAGTGCAGACCGGCGGCCAAGTGCGCCTGCCAACACACTGATGGCGCCGACAAAGCTGGATGCGGCAGCCAATGCATGGGGGAAAGGTAGCCACGCCGCCCTCGGTAGACCAGACCGGAGCAACAGAAAAGTCCGACGACGAAGAGACCTCATAGCGGATGAGCCGGGAATGGCAGACACCCCTGAGCCCCACCTACCCTGTACGCAGGGTTACCCCCTGTTACAGAATCAGACACGGATCGGTCAGAATCTTGGCCCATGAGTCTGCGCCTGTTCCACATCACCGAATTCGCCGATTCCATGCTCACGCCGGCTGCCCAGCGCGAGGCCCGGCATCCGGCACTCCTGCTGCTGCTGGCCAGCCTGTGGCTCGCGCTGGCAGGTAACTTCCCCCTCTGGCGTGAACTGTCGCGCCTGCCCATGGACGGGGGCAGCTTCATCTGGATCGCGCTGTGCTTTGCCCTGCTGACCACGGCCGCGCTGGGCCTGGTGCTCAGCCTGTTGAACTGGCCCTGGCTGCTCAAGGGCGTGATCACGCTGCTGCTCTGGCTGGCCGCGCTCAACACGGCCCTGCTCTGGGCCGGCCATGCCTATCTCAGCACGGCCCTGGTGCCGCAGGGGCTGCCCACGGTGCTGGCCCAGCTGCGGTCCCTGCCGATCTGGCAGTTGCTCCTGGTGCTGGGCGTGCTGGCCCTGGTCCCCTCGATCTGGCTCTGGCAACTCAGGCTGCGCCGCGTGGCCCTACCCACCCGCCTGCCGCAAAACCTGCTGCTGGCCCTGTTCTTCAGCTGTCTGCTGGCCACCATCTGGTTTGCGGGCCGCGGCGCCCTGCTGCCTCTGCTGCAGGAACAGCCGCGCTGGCTGGAGCTGCTGAGCCCTTTCAACACCCTGCTGAGCCTGCGCCACTAGGCACCAGGCCAGGGCAACAGGTCCTGCCTTCGCCAGGACGATCGCACGCTGGAGCGCCCTTTCACCGTGCCGCGCGACGGTAACGGACGCGACCTGGGGCGGGACAGCCGCTGCACCTGCGATTCAGCGCCGGCGTCACCCAGCTCGAGGCCAAGGACCAGTCCAGCGAGGACTGCCTGCGCCGCGCCGACGAGGCCATCTCCGGAGCCAAGCAGGCCGGTCGCGACCGCGTCGAGGCCTACGTCCGAAGTACGCCGCGCTGGGCCACCCTGCGGTCTTGCAACAGACTGATACAAAGATCCTGCGCCTTTGCGCGCGCAGGCCAAGGAATCGGCGCGTCGATCCGGAACAATGGCGAACATCGTTGGGACTTTCGACGCGGATGGCACCGGGTACGCATGCAGGGCAAAGGCGCTGCAGCGTGCATGGCAGGCTGTCTCAGTTGCCATGAGCAAACAGGCTCTTCAATTCATCCGTACCTCAGGGACTGCGTCCGGGCTCCAAGCGCGCCGGTTCATGAGCCTCCTGGTCGGCAAGGCCGAGGGATTTGTGGCCGAGCAGGAGCAGGCCCTGCTGAAGCGGGTGCGCGAACACCTGCTCGATCTGGCCGACACCCGCATGTCCCTGGAGAGCGCGCAGCACATCCGCTCAGCGGCCGTCATGCTGGACCGGCAGGCCGCTGCCATGTGCGCGGCCCTGCGCCCGGCCCTCGCCCGTGCGCTGCGGCAGGCCCTGCAACAGGCCCTGCCGCAGAGGGAGGCATCCACCGCCCAGCCCGCGCCCGCCGATGACATCAACGGGCTCACGCTGAGCCTCATCGATGTGGACGAGGTCAACCGCCTGCTGCTGCTCGATCGCGTCGCACAGCCCTTCAACCTGCGCTACGACACCGCCCTCACCAGCCTGTCGCGCAAGCTGGCCGCGCTCATGCGTCGGCCCCATCTGCCGCTGTCGGAAAACCCCTTCCGGCCAGCCATCTTCATCGGGGCCTTCATGTCGGCCTGGGAGGACGGGGACTTCGACCGCGAGGCTCACGACGATCTGATGGGCTCGCTGGACGTGGACCACTTTCTGGACCTGGCCCCGCTGTACGCGGGCCTGAGCGCCCTGCTGGACGAAGCAGGTGTGCAGGCCCAGCCGCAGACGCACCGCATCCGCAAGGCCCCGGACAGCAGCGCAGCCCCCTTGAGCGCCTCGGCGCCGATAAGCGCATCTGCGCCCCTAAGTGCTTCCGCCCCGCTGGGCGGCCGCCCAGGGCCGGCCCAGCCCCTGCACGGCGAGGGCTCGACCTGGGGCGCGCTGGTGCCCGCCAGCCGCGCGATTGCCCAGCAGGCACGCAACTTCCTCCAGCGCATGGGCTGGGCACGTCCGCAGGGCGAAGGCGCGTCGGGTACAGGTGGCGCGGCAGGCGTCGCCGCCGCCCCCACACCCGCGCGGGCTGCGGCAGACCCGCGGCTCATGAACTACCTCTCGCGGATCCAGGCGGACGCCCCGCCGGCCATTGCACTGCCGGTCGATGAGGACGAGCCGCCCGTCCACACCAATGTGCTGCGCCAGCTGCGCGAGCGCGAGGAAATCCAGCGGGCGCCCGAGCTGGACCGCGGCACCGTGGACGTGCTGGCCGAGGTCTTCGACTATG
>DNQP01000250.1 GCA_003500955.1 Curvibacter sp.
TGCTCCTGCAGGCGGCGGCGCTCGGCCTCGTCCTGCTCGGCTTGCGACAGGGTGAAGGTGAAGATGCCATTGCAGACCAGCTCGTAGGCGATGCGGAGCAGCACCAGGGCCAGGGCGACGGAGCCGATCCACAGCAGCAGCTCGGCGAGGAACGCGGAGACGGCGGGGCTCATGGTCAGATCACCTTGAAGATCAAGGCCAGCACCACGGCCACGAGCAGCACGCCCATGACGCGGTTCAGAATGCGGTGGCCCAGGCTGTCGCGCTGCGCGCGCTCAACGAGTTGGATGGGGGCGCGACTTTTCGTTTCGCCGTAGGTGCGATGGTTCACAGCAGCCTCCAGAGATCAACGAGGATGCGCACCACGATCAAGACCACGCCGGACACCATGAGCAAGACGGCCCAGGTGTCTCGGTATTCATCGCGGTGCTGGTGGATGGAGAGCCACAGGCCGACGAAGATCAGGACGAATCCGAGGATGTAGAGGCTCATTTCGGTTCTCCCGGCAAGCCCGGCGAGCGGAACCCGCGCAGGGCCACTGAATCCATGCGCTCGATGCGATCTGCGCGGAGCTGCTCGTAGTCCGGGCTGTTCTTGTCCCGGGCATCGGCCAGATCGGCGGCGATGAAGCGCGCCTCTTCCTCTGCAGTGCGGGGAGGAGGGGTCCACGGCGCCAGGGCGGCGGCGATGATGGGGTGCAGTTCGTTGCTCACGATCAGCCCCTGCAGGCCTTGCGATGGCGGATGACGTTGCGGCGCTTCATCGCGGCACGGTGAGCGGCCATGCCAGCACCAGCTGCTTTGCGGTTGGGGCCGCCGCGACCCTTGCCGCGGGATTCGTAAGGGCCGACCTCGGCCAGCTTCTGCTGTTGCAAGGCGTGGTTGCCGTGCGTGGCCGCCATGATCGCGGAGATCGCCGCCACCATCAGCTGGGCACGGCGAAAGGGGGTTCCTGACTTCATGTGTCTCGCTCCATCGGGTTGCACACAGAGCGATGTGAGGTGCAGGCCAGGCGCTACCCTGTGGCATTTGCCGATGGAGCACGTCAGCTAAACGCGGCCCACCACTGGCAAACCCCGTGGACTAGAACTCACGGGACGGGGCAATCGCTTCCCCGCATCTGCACTTCACATCGCTCTACCTTGGAGAGCTGAGAGAGACGGGCCGGGCTTGATACCGGCTCTGGGTCTACATTTACGCTACTGCGCGACCAGACTGCTTCCATGGCCTGCGTGTCCTCGCCGTTTCCAGCTTCGCCCGAAGGCTCCACGCCGCCGTCTCTCTCAGCTCTCCGTCGCACCCCTCTGCAGCAGTCCTGAGACCTGGAGCGCCCTAGCTGTACTTCCGGGGCTTACCGGCCCGTGATCGGTGGGCCTGGCTCTTTTCGCTTTGGTGGTGCGATGGGGTGCAATGTAGCGATTGCTACTTATTGTGTCAATAGCAAAGGCTACTTATTTTGTAACAGTCGCAGGAGGAGGGCGAAAAAAAGCCCGCCGAAGCGGGCTGGGTTGGGGTTGCCGCTGGTCTACCGGCCGGCGGCCTGGTCGCGCTTGAACAGGTCCAGGATCAGGATGGCATCGGCCTCGCGGTTAGAGCTTGCCAGGGCCTGCACTGATGCGGGTTGCCGGCCCATCCAGGCAGAGAAATCCGGACTCTGAACGGTGCTTTTCCAGCCAGGGTGCGCGGCATCCAGCTGCGGGAACCCGGGCGCCGCGGGCTGGGCCTGCTGGGCGCGCAGGCGCTCCATCTCCATCTGATGCTGGCGCTCGAGCAGTTCGCGCTGGGCGGCGTGGTCGTACATCTGCGCGCCGAAGCGCTGCATGGCGTCACCAAGCGCGCCGCCGACGCCCTGGGCCTGTGCCTGCCCGGCCAATACAAGCGCCGCCAGCAGCGCCGCGCGCGTGATCTTCATCGACATATCTGCCTCCACTCGTAGCGGCCCGTGGCCGGGTTGTAGACCTGCTGCTGAGTGCAGTCTCGCGTGCCCAGAGGCGGCAGGGTAGGGGCGGCCAGCGGCGGCAGGCTGGGCGGCGCCAGCGGGCAGACCTTGGGCGGGCACAACGGCGGCATATCCAGCGTGCTTTGGCAGATCGGCACGTTCTCACCATTCATGCAGCGGCACACGCACGCCGCTTGGGCCGCAGCTGGCAACAGAAGGGCAAACAGAAAAATCGTCTTGAGCATGATTTCTCCCTGTGGTCTATCGGAACTGTTCGGTCACGCCGCGCACTACCCCCACGATGGTGTCCTTGCCCAGCGCCCGGATCGGGTAGCGCGGATTCAGGGGCTTGAGATACCAGTCCGCGCCATCCTTGATCAGCTGCTTGAAGGTGGTTTCCTCGCTGCCGTTCTTCACGATCACATAGTCCCCCGGCTGGGGGTCAAGCTCTGGTTCGACGATCAGCAGCATGCCCTCCGTGAACCTGGGTTCCATGCTGTCGCCCTGCACTCTCAGCGCAAAGGTGTACCGGTTGACCGGCACTGTTGTTGGAATCATTACCACGCCGTCTCCTCCTGAATAGCCGCTATCCAGGACCTCCTTGAACGCCCCAGCCTGGACGCTGGAAAGCAGCGGGACGGAGCCGCGAATATCAGGGCCGGCGACAACATTTTCTTCCTGCTCAAACCACCCTTTGCAACCGACAAGGGCATGGATCTGGTCGACGGTCTTCTCGGTGATCGGCCGTTCGCCTCTAAGCATCTGGCCCACAAAGGCACCGTCGCGGTAGCCCAGTGCCCGGCCCAGCGCGGCCTTGCTGCCCTCATACCTGAGGTCCAGAAGCTGCTGCAGGCGCTGCTTGCGGTACTCGATCATCTTCTTCAAATCCATGGCGGGAGAGTAGCGCGAGCTATTGCAGCGTTTGCTACTTGACAATCGATAGCAAACGCTATCTAATCGGGCGCCATGAACCTCCACGAGTATTTTTCCCAGGGCGGCAGCCTATCTGTTGGCGAGCTGGCTGCGGCCATCGGGATCAAGAACCCTGCCCAGGTCCGCCAGTGGCAGCACGCATACGCGAACCGCCAGCCGGGCCCGGAGTATTGCGTGGCCATCGAGAAAGCCACCTCTGGCGCCGTGCGCCGCTGGGACCTGCGTCCCGATGACTGGTACCGCATCTGGCCCGAGCTGATCGGGGCCGATGGTGCGCCGCAAATTCCTGCTGACCAGACCGCCGCCTGACACCCGGAGCGTGCCATGGACTTCAACCCCGAGGTCGAACCCATCGTGAGCCGCGACGAGATCCTGCGCCGCGCGCGCGATGCCGCCGAGGCCTGCAAGTCCGTGCACGACAACCCATACCCGCCGGGATCCCAGGCGCACGCGCTCTACCAGCGCTACTTCTGGGCCCGTGAAGTCGAGCTGTGCGGAGAAGAAACCGCATAGCACCCCCCTTTTCCCTGGCACCACAAAAGCGACGAGACACACATGCACAACCCTGACAACAAAGCCCTGGCCAGATCGGCAGGCAGCGACATCTTCGGCAAGCTCGACGACGCTTTGCCTGAGGTGCGCGTCAACGGCGATGTCCGTGAAGCCGTGCGGCGCAAGGCCGCCAGCGTGGGCATGAACGAGACCGAGTTCCTGCGCAACCTCGTGTATGTGAACTTGTACGGAATTGACCATGTACTCAGCTTACAGGCCGAGCGCCTGAAAAGCACCATGGTCAATGCAGGGCAATTGCTGGGCACAGGGGTACGGCAATGACAGCCATCCTCACCGACCAGGAACGCGAGCAGCACATCGCCGCCTGCGGCCGGCTGATGCTGGAGGCCATGGCCGAGGGCCGGCGAGCTGATGCCGAGGCCTGGCTGCAGGCCCAGGGCGATGCCATCCGTGGCCGCAGCCCCGAGCAGATCACACGGATGGAGGTTGAGCGCGGGCTAGCGCCGTGCTACTTCCACGACCAGGGCGAGCGCGATGCGCAGGCCATGCTGGGGAGGCAGGCGGCGTGAAGCGACCAGCCTTCCAGTTCTACCCCGCCGACTGGCGCAAGGACGTTGAGCTCCAGTCTTGCTCCATGGCAGCACAGGGCCTGTGGATCAACGCCATGTGCCTGGCTCACGAGTGCGAGCCCTACGGCCACCTGACCATCAACGGCAAGCCCATGACACCGGCCCAGCTTGGCCGCCAGGTTGGCTTATCTGCCAAGGAATCCGAGGCCTTGCTGGAAGAATTGCTTGACGCAGGGGTCGCACGCAAGACCGAAGAAGGGATGATTTATTCGAGCCGCATGGTTCGTGATGAGCGCCTTCGCAACGTCCGGGCTGAGTCTGGAAGGTTAGGGGGCAACCCGGCTTTGCTTGGCGACAAGGTTAAGCCCAAGGATAACCAAGAGGTTAACCATGTTGACAAGCAAAGTCCAACCCCTTCTTCTTCTTCTTCTACTTCATCTCCTTCACTACGTTCAGGAGATACCGCGAACAAGTCGCGGACTTCCCGACCCCGGCAAAGTCCGATCACCCTGAGCCAATTTCTGGAAGCCTGCAAAGCCCAAGGGGTCAAGCCGGTGCCGCTGGATGCCGCCGTGCGCGACTACTGCCGTGCTGCCGGGATCAGCGACGAGATGCTGCAGATCGCCTGGCTCGTGTTCAAGGACCGGCACCTCAACGCCGACAAGGACAAGCGGTACAAGGACTGGGGCAAGACCTTTGCCAACTCGGTGAAGGGCCGGTGGTACGGGCTCTGGTTCGACGATGCCGGCGAGGTAAAGTGGACCTCCACCGGGTTGCAGGAAAAGCGCGTGATCGAGGCGCGCATGGCCGAGCAGCGCCAGCAGCATGAAGGTGCGCCCGCATGAACGCCCGCGCCATCACCGAACCCGAGGGCCTGATGGACGGCATGGACCGCCAGATCGCCCAGCTGCGCATGCCACCCCACAGCATCGAGGCCGAGTCCAGCGTGCTCGGTGGCCTGCTGCTGGACAGCCGGGCCTTTGACCGCGTGGCCGACACCCTGGTTGAGGACGACTTCTACCGGTACGAGCATCGCCTGATCTTCGCTGCACTGGCTTCGCTGTGCGTGGCCGCGCGTGAGGCCGACGTGGTGACGGTCTACACCCAGCTGCAGGCCAAGGGCAAAGAAGAAGAGGCCGGCGGCATGGCCTATCTCAACGCGCTGGCCCAGTACGTGCCCAGCGCCGGCAACATCCGTCGTTACGCCGAGATCGTGCGCGAGCGCGCCATCCTGCGCAAGCTGGTGGCCGCCAGCGACGAGATCGCCACCGACGCCTTCAACCCCGACGGCCGCAGCGTGCTGTCGATCCTGGACGCCGCCGAGCAGCGCATCAGCAGCCTGGGCCAGGCCAACAAGCAGCACGAGGCCGCCGACATTGCCGCCGTGGCGGTGCGCGTTATGGAGCGCATCGACGAGATCGCCAGCGGGCGCATGGAGCCCGGCATCAAGACCGGCATCCCCACCCTGGATCGGCTGCTGGGTGGCGGCGCCAAGCCCGGCAAGGTCATCGTGCTAGCGGCTCGCCCTTCGGTGGGCAAGACCGCCATTGCCACGACCATCGCCAAGGCCTTTGCCAAGGCCGGCCACGCCGCCGCCATGTTCTCGCAGGAGATGGAGGCCGACGAGCTGCTGCAGCGCATCCTGGCCGATGAGGCGCAGATCAACCTGGACCACATTGTCACGGGCCGGCTGGATGGCGACGAGTGGGCGGCCCTGACGCGCGCTACCGAGGACGTTTCCCGCTGGCCTCTGCACATCGACGACCAGGCCTCGCTCACGCTGCACGACATCCGCGCCAAGGCCCGCACGCTCAAGCGCAAGCACGGCATCAAGCTGGCGGTGCTGGACTACATCCAACTCTGCACATCGGGAACGACCGGCGAGAGGTCCAGCCGGCACCACCAGATCGAAGAGATCAGCCGCGGCCTGAAAGCCCTGGCCAAGCAGCTGGGCCTGACCTTTATCGTCATCAGCCAGTTGAGCCGCGAAGTGGAGAAGCGCACCAGCGGCCGGCCCGTGCTGGCCGACCTCAAGGAATCGGGCTCCATCGAGGAAGACGCCGACACGGTGTTGCTGTGCAACGTGGACTACGACCGCGGCAACGGCACGAAGGTGATCCACGTCGAAGTCCCGAAGAACCGGGGCGGTCGCACCGGCTATTTCAAGCTGGCGTTCACGGGCGAAACGCAGCACATCGTGGAAACGGTGGAAGACAAGCTGCGCGCACCCAGCAAGCCGGCCAAACCTCATTACACGGACGAAGCATGAACTTCATACCCAACAACTGGAGTGTGATTCGCGCGTACTACGCCGAGATCACACCGCTGATCATGGAAGAGCCGGTCAACGAATGGGCCACCGATCCGTATGCCTGGGATGGCGCCAAGATGATCAATCTGACGCCAATTGAAGCGTGGCTGTGGGCAGATATCCGAGCTTGCGATGCCGTGCTCTACCCGCAATATCCGGCCCTGAACTACTTTGTTGACTTCGCAAACCCGAAAGCGAAAGTCGCCATTGAATGCGATGGTGCCGCATATCACCAGGACAAAGCAAAAGACGCAGCTCGCGACAAAAGACTGACTGATGCCGGTTGGACGGTCTACAGGATCAGCGGGAGTGACTGCCGAAAAGAGTGTGACGGGATAACCGGTGCACCGAGCATTCCACACCTATTCATTCAGCGTATCTGCGACATCCACGGTATCAGCCGGAATACCCAACAGCACCGCAGCCATGCAGATGATGGCTGGAAATCGACCGCTGAAGGAATTGATCGGTGGTGGCGCGGAATCGTCGCCATGCGGAAAGGTGGTGCGCTGTGAATTTCCTGCGCTACGTGGGTGAGAACACCTATTTCATGGACTGGCCGGCGGACACGGAGATCCCGAAGAGCCTGGTCAAGACGGCGAAGGGAAAGCAGCTGTGAGCATGGGAGGACATCACAGCCCGACCATGCTGAAAGACGAGTGGCTGACGCCGCCGGCAATCATCAAGGCCCTGGGCGAGTTCGACCTGGACCCCTGTGCGCCGCATGCCAGCCGCAGGCCCTGGGACACCGCCAAGAGCCACTACAGCGTTGAGGATGACGGGCTGGCCCAGCCGTGGCACGGCCGCGTGTGGTGCAACCCTCCGTATGGCCTGGAGGCTGCGCGCTGGCTGGAGCGCCTGGCCGCGCATGGTGACGGGATCGCGCTGATCTTCGCGCGCACCGAAACCGCCATGTTCTTCGATCACGTCTGGGATAAGGCCGACGCGCTGCTGTTCATCCGTGGCCGGCTGCACTTCCACCACGTTGACGGATCGCGTGCCGCCGCGAACGCTGGCGCCCCTTCTGTTCTGGTGGCCTACGGCCAGCGAAACAAACAAGCACTGCACAGCTGCGGCCTGCCCGGCTTTGTGCTGAACCTGAATTCGGAGCCCGTCTGTGAATGACCGACTTCTCAGCACACCTAGCCAGGATGCTGGCCCACCTGCAGGCCCTGCACAAGACCCCGGGCTGGGCGGAGTACGTGGAGGCGCGTGTGGCCGATCTGGCCGCGAGACATCCGGACCTCTACGCAGAGCTTGCCGAGCAGTTCCCGAAGCCGCGACCAAGATCATCCGCCGCACGGCGGCCCACTGGGAGGTGACATGCGCGTGATTGCCATCGACATCGGCCTGACCGGCGCCATCGCCAGCGTGGACACGCGCGGCTATTCGCGCATCGACGACATGCCAACGCTGCTTGCAGAGGAAGCCAGCAAGCAGGCCAAGCGCCGCATCGACGGCCATGCCCTTGCCCAGATCCTGCGACAGCACGTGCCCGTCGACGACACCGCCATGGTCCTCATGGAAGACGTGCAGGCCCGCCCATTTGGCCGCCAGAACGGCGCCCAGCACGGCAACAGCATGCAGAGCCAGGGTAGCCTGATGCGCAGCCGTGGCGTGGTGGAGGGCGTGGCCGACTGCCTGCGCCTCAAGATCACCGTGGTGCAGCCGCAG
>DNQP01000100.1:0-2125 GCA_003500955.1 Curvibacter sp.
CTGATGGGGCTGGCGGAAGAACCGAGGCCGTCGAACATCATGTCCACGTTGCCGGCGATCAGATCCTGCAGGGCCGGACCGGCGCCGCGGTAGGGAATGTGGGTGATGAAGGTCTTGGTCTGCTGCTTGAAGAGCTCGCCCGCGAGGTGGTGCGAGGTACCGCTGCCGGCCGAGCCGTAATTGAGCTTGCCCGGGTTGCGGCGCAGCATGTCGAGGAAGGACTTGAAATCGCCTTCGGTGACCTTCTTGGGATTGACCACCAGCACCTGGGGCACGGTCGCGACGAGGGCGAGCGGCATGAAGTCCTTCTCGATGTCGTAGTCCAGCTTGGGGTACATGGACGGCGCGATGGTGTGGTGCACCGCGCCCATGAACAAGGTGTAGCCATCGGGCTGGGCCTTGGCGGCAATGCTCGCGCCCAAGGTGCCGCCGGCGCCGCCACGGTTGTCGATGATGAGCTGCTTGCCGGTAAGCTTGGAGAAGGACGCCGACAGCGGACGCGCAAAGGCGTCCGTACCGCCGCCGGCCGGGAAGGGCACGATCAGCGTGACGGGCTTGGTCGGCCAGCCCGATTGGGCCTGACCCAGCAGCGGGCTGGCGGCCAAGCCGGCAGCGGCATAGCGCAGCACGCTGCGTCGGCTCAGGCCTTCGATCTTGTCTTGGTTCATCTTCGTCTCCTCGTATTGATGTTGATGGGAAAGACTGCGGCACTCAGAACTGCAGTTCCTCGATAGCACCCGCAACGGCTATTTTGCCTTCGGCGAGCTGGGCACGGTTCCGGTCCAATCGCTTCAGATCGTACAGGTAGTTCACCATGAGGCCATACGATTGCTGCAAACCCTTGGGCGAGGGGTCGCCCAGCCAGTTGAGGCGCTCGACGCGTGCGCCATTGCCGAGGTGGAAACGCGCGACCGGATCCACGGGCTTGCCTTCGCTGAGCTCGTGCCCCAGGTAGTGGGCGGCGCATTGCAGAAGCCAGCGCCGCAAGGGAGAACGCGCGTCCAGGCTCTCCACACGGTCCAGAGCCTGCAGCAGATGGGTAGCGGTCGGCGGCTCGAAGCCTGCCGCGCGGCCCAGCTCGGCCCGCTCCTTTTCGGGGGTGAGCTCGAGCATGCGGGCCGCATTCTGGGCCAGCCATTTGCGCAGACCCGGGATCGGCGAAAGGGTCGAGAAATGCTTGAGGCGCGGAAACTCGGCGCTCAGGGTCTCGACCACGCGCTTGATCAGCGAGTCACCGAAGCTCACGCCGCGCAGGCCGCTCTGCGTGTTGCTGATGGAGTAGAAGATGGCCCAGGTGGCCTTGTCCAGGTCAGCCGCAGCGGCTTTTTCATCGAGCAGCGGGGTGATGCTCTCGGCCATGTGCTCGATCAACGCGACCTCGACGAAGATCAGTGGCTCATCGGGCAGACGCGGGTGGAAGAAGCCGTAGCAGCGGCGGTCGGAATCGAGCCGGTTCTTCACGTCGTCCCAGCTGCGGATGTCGTGCACAGCCTCGTACTTGATGAGCTTTTCCACCAGCGAGGCCGGCGAATCCCAGCTGATGCGGCGCAGCTCCAGAAAGCCCACGTCGAACCAGGTGGAGAACATGTACTCCATCTCCACGTCCAGGGCCTGCAGGCGCTTGTCCTTCTTCAGATACGGCTGCATCTCGGCGCGCACGTCGACCAGGAAGCGGATGCCCTCGGGCAGCACACTGAAGCGTTGCAGCAGGCGCCGCCGTGGCGAGACGGTAGCGCGGCGATACTGCACCTCGGCCGCGGCTTCGTCGGGCGTGCCCACGGCGGCTGCGAACTTGGCCTGGGCCTTTTTCACCTTGTCGGGATCGGCGGTGAACATCTCGCTCATGAGCAGCCAGATATCACGCCGACGTTCCGGACTCGCACGGGTGTAACGCTCAATCAGCACCTGGGCGCGACGCCCACCTTCCACCTCTCCGATCTGCGGGTCGATGGTGGCACGCAGCTCCTCCAGCGTGCGCCTCAGCATGCGGGGCGACATGGCCTCGGCCTCGTGACGCAGGCTGGCCGCCAGCCGTTCGCGTGTCGGCCGCTCGGCCTGCATCGCCTCGCCGGGAGGAACTGTTCCGCCGGTGGCGGTCGCCCCCCCTCCCGCCCCCGACGGCACG
>DNQP01000100.1:2426-4457 GCA_003500955.1 Curvibacter sp.
CCCCCTCCCGCCCCCGACGGCACGAGGCCCTGACGCCCTACAGGCAGCAGACGCGTGACCTGGCGACTGATCCAACTCGTAGCGTTCATGCCAACCTCCGGCTTTGTTGACGGGCCAGTTCACGCAGCGCTTCGCGCTGGCGTGTCAGATGGGTGCGCATGGCGGCCTCGGCGCCTTCGGCGTCACGGGCCTTGAGCGCGGCGAAGACGGCCATGTGTTCGCTCAGGCTCTGCTCCAGGCGCCCGGGGGCATGCAGCTGCTGCAGACGCGCGAGCTTGAGGATCTTGCGCAGATCACCGATGACCTGGGCCAGCCAGCGGTTGTCGGCCAGGGTGATGATGGCCTCGTGGATGGCGTAGTTGGTGTCGTAGTAGTCGACGATGCGCTTGTGGCGTGCCGCCTTCTGCAATTTGTCGTGCAGCACCTCCAGCGCGGCCAGGTCCGCGTCGCTGGCGTGCAGCGCGGCCTCATGGGCGCAGCGGCCTTCGAGCAGGGCGATCACCGGGAAGATGTCATCGAGGTCGCGCTCGGTCACCTCGTTGACAAAGCAGCCCCGGCGCGGCTCGTGCCGCACCAGACCTTCGGCCGTGAGCACCTTGAGCGCCTCGCGCAAGGGAGTCCGGGAGATTTCCAGGCGTTCGCACAAGGCCACCTCGTCCACGAAACTGCCCGGCGCCAAGCTGCCGGAGAAGATCTCCTGCCGCAGCGTGTCTGCGACCTGTTCATGCAGCGAGTTGTGGACGACACGCATGGCGCTGGCCTCGGTGATTGGAGGGAGCCGGGAGCGAAGGCGTCGCGCCCGGCCTTGGACATAATTTTCTGTAATTATGTGTAATTACAACATCGGTGGAAACCCTGACCTGTCAGAGCGACCGGGCGTCCGCCCGGCACGGGAAAGGATCAGTGCCGCTGCGGCTGCCGGCCCGCCCAGACCCAGAGCGCGACGCCAGCCGCGACCATGGGCAGGCACAGCCACTGGCCCATGCTGAGGTTGAGCGCCAGCAGGCCCAGGAAGTCATCGGGCTCGCGGAAGTACTCCGCGACGAAGCGCAGCAAGCCATAGCCGGCCAGGAAGACCGCCGCCACCTGCCCACGTGCGCGCGGCTTGCTGGCATAGAACCAGAGCAGCACGAAGAGCAACAGGCCCTCGAGCAGAAACTGGTAGATCTGCGAGGGATGGCGTGGCACGTCCCCGGCCCCGCGAAAGACCATGGCCCAGGGCAGCGACGGGTCCGCCACGCGGCCCCAGAGCTCGCCGTTGATGAAGTTGCCGATGCGCCCCGCCGCCAGCCCCGTGGGCACACAGGGCGCCACGAAGTCGGCGACGCCCAGCCAATGCTTCTTGCGCATGCGCGCAAACCAGAGCATGGCCACAATCACACCCAGCATGCCGCCATGAAAGCTCATGCCGCCCTGCCAGAGCGCAAAAATCTCCAGCGGGTGGGACAGGTAATACGCAGGTTTGTAGAACAGGCAGTAACCGATGCGCCCGCCGATGACCACGCCAATCACGCCATAGAACAGCACGTCCTCCACATCGCGCCGGCTCCAGGCGGCATCGCCCCGGGCCGAAGCGTAGGGCTCGTGACGCAGGCGGCGCAAGCCCAGCCAGAAAAACAGACCAAAGGCCACAAGGTAGGTGATGCCGTACCAGTGGATGGCGAGCGGCCCCAGTCGCAAGGCGACCGGATCGATGGCGGGGTGGATCAACATGGCCGCGATTGTGCCAGCGAGCGCACGAGGTCCACGAAGCGCACCAGCACGGGACTCGCGTCCCCACGCCGCCACACCAATCGGGTCTCGCAGCGCGGCACCGCTGCGCCGCGCGGCAGTTCACGGTAGATCACACCCTGGCGCTCGAAGCGCGTCACGCTGCGCGGCACCCAGGCCAGGCCCAGCCCTGCGGCGACGAGGTTCACGATGGTCTGCATCTGGATGGCCTCCTGCACCACCTGCGGCGGCTGGCCGTGCGCGTGGTAGAGCGCAAACAGCGCGTCGTGGATGGAGGGCAGGATGCGGCGGGGGAACTGC
>DNQP01000100.1:4768-7210 GCA_003500955.1 Curvibacter sp.
CGGCGGGGGAACTGCACCAGGGGCTGCTCCAGCACCCGCCCCAGGCTCAGACGCGAACTCGTGGCCAGAGCATGGCTGGCCGGCAGGGCGAGCACCAGCGGCTCCTCGGCCACGCAGAGGGATTCAAAGGCCACCGGCGCAAAGCCCGGCGAGTGCAGCAGCACGCCGGCGTCGATGTCACCACGGGCGAGCGCCTCCTGCTGCACGTCGCCCGTGGCCTCGATCAGTTCCAGCGCGACCTGGGGCATGTGCTCGCGCAGCCCGCGCACCCAGCCGGGCAACTGCTCGAACCCCACGGTGGAGACGAAGGCCAGGCGCAGGCGCCCGGCCTCACCCGAGGCCGCCGCCTGGGCGATGCCGGGCAGGCGGCGCGCACGCGCCAAGAGCTCGCGGACCTCGGGCAGCAGCGCCTGCCCGGCGGGCGTGAGGGCCACATGGCGACGGCTGCGCTCGAAGAGGCGCAAACCCAGAGTCGCCTCCAGCTGGGCGATGGCCTGGGTCAGCGGCGGCTGGGTCATGTGCAACCGGGCCGCGGCGCGCCCGAAATGCAGTTCTTCGGCCAGGGTCAGAAACTGGCGCCAAACCCGCAGGTCGATGGGAAGATTGCTCATATACCGAGCATATCAATAAGCGATAGAAAATGGATTGGCGGATATCAGCCGCAACGCGCATACTCCGGGCTTCACATCCTTTCCCGGACACCCGCACCATGAACCAGAAAGTCATCAAGCTGCGCAGCGCCAACATCACCGAGGGCAAGTCGCGCGCGCCCAACCGCTCCATGTACTACGGCATGGGCTACCAGGAAGGCGACTTCGGCAAACCCATGGTCGGCGTGGCCAACGGCCACAGCACCATCACCCCCTGCAACTCGGGCCTGCAGAAGCTGGCCGACGCCGCCGTGGCGGGCATCGAGGAAGCCGGCGGCAACGCCCAGATCTTCGGCACGCCCACCATCAGCGACGGCATGGCCATGGGCACCGAGGGCATGAAGTACTCCCTGGTTTCGCGCGAGGTCATCAGCGACTGCATCGAGACCTGCGTGCAGGGCCAGTGGATGGACGGCGTGCTGGTCGTGGGCGGCTGCGACAAGAACATGCCTGGCGGCCTGATGGGCATGCTGCGCGCCAACGTGCCGGCCATCTACGTCTACGGCGGCACCATCCTGCCCGGCCACTACAAGGGCCAAGAACTCAACATCGTCAGCGTGTTCGAGGCCGTGGGCCAGAACGCCGCGGGCAAGCTCAGCGACTTCGATCTGCACGAGATCGAGAAGCGCGCCATCCCGGGCACCGGCTCCTGCGGCGGCATGTACACGGCCAACACCATGTCGAGCGCCTTCGAAGCCCTGGGCATTTCCCTGCCCTACTCGTCCACCATGGCCAACCCGCACGACGAGAAGATGAACTCGGCCAAGGAATCGGCCAAGGTGCTGCTGGAAGCCATCAAGAAGGACCTCAAGCCGCGCGACATCGTCACGCGCAAGAGCATCGAGAACGCCGTGGCCGTGATCATGGCCACGGGCGGCTCGACCAACGCCGTGCTGCACTTCCTGGCCATCGCCCACACCGCCGGCGTCGAGTGGACCATCGACGACTTCGAGCGCGTGCGCAAGAAGACGCCGGTGATCTGCGACCTCAAGCCCAGCGGCAAGTACCTGGCCGTGGACCTGCACCGCGCCGGCGGCATCCCGCAGGTCATGAAGATCCTGCTGAACGCCGGCCTGCTGCACGGCGACTGCATCACCATCACGGGCAAGACCGTGGCCGAGACGCTCAAAGACGTTCCCGATCAGCCGCGCGCCGACCAGGATGTGATCCGCCCCATCAGCAATCCCATGTACAAGGAAGGCCACCTGGCCATCCTCAAGGGCAACCTCTCACCCGAGGGCGCCGTGGCCAAGATCACCGGCCTGAAGAACCCCGTCATCACCGGCCCGGCCCGCGTGTTCGACGACGAGCAGTCGGCCCTGCAGGCGATCCTGGACGGAAAAATCAAGGCTGGCGATGTGATGGTGCTGCGCTACCTCGGTCCCAAGGGCGGCCCGGGCATGCCCGAGATGCTGGCCCCCACCGGCGCGCTCATCGGCGCCGGCCTGGGCGAGAGCGTGGGCCTGATCACCGACGGACGCTTCTCCGGCGGCACGTGGGGCATGGTCGTGGGCCACGTGGCGCCCGAGGCCGCCGTCGGCGGCACCATCGCCTTCGTCAACGAGGGCGACTCCATCACCATCGACGCGCACCAGCTCAAGCTCGAACTCCATGTGTCCGAGGCCGAACTCGCCAAGCGCAAGCAGGGCTGGACGCCGCCCAAGCCGCGCTACACCCGCGGCGTGCAGGCCAAGTTCGCCTTCAACGCCTGCTCGGCCAGCAAAGGCGCAGTGCTCGACAACTACTGAAGCGCATCCCTTCCATGAAAAACGCCCCGGCATGCCGGGGCGTT
>DNQP01000091.1:0-730 GCA_003500955.1 Curvibacter sp.
GTGCGCGAAGGCGAGGAGCTGACCAGCCGCGCCCTGCGCGACAAGGGCTTGCCCCACGGGGATGATGACGAACCCACGGGTGTGCCACGCAAGGCCTCCCAGAAGCGCGCGCAGAAGAAGGCGGGCGATGCGGGCAAGCGTGCCCTGCCGTCGCCCATCCAGGCGCTCAAGGCCTCGGTCAAGGCGGCGGCCAAGAAGGTGGCCGACAAGGCCAGGGGCAAGGGCCGCAACACGCGCCGTTGATCCGGCGTGGTGAATTTCCAGCAGAGGAGACGAGATGGGTGAAACGAAGCGGGTGGCCGTGGTCACCGGCGCAGGCACGGGTATCGGCAAGGCGGCCGCGCTGGCCCTGCTCAAGGATGGCTGGCACGTGGCCCTGGCCGGGCGCCGTACCGAGCCTTTGCAGGCGGTGATCAAGGACAGCGGGGCTGGTGCGCGTGCCCTGGCACTGCCCACCGATGTGGCGCAGGCGGCATCGGTGCAGGCGCTGTTTGACAGCACGGTGCAGACCTGGGGCCGCGTGGACCTGCTGTTCAACAACGCCGGCGTCAATGCGCCGGGCGTGCCACTGGAGGACCTGACGCTGGCGCAGTGGAAAGAAGTGGTGGACATCAACCTCACGGGCATGTTCCTCTGCATCCAGCAGGCCTTCCGCGTCATGAAGGCGCAGAGCCCGCGCGGCGGGCGCATTATCAACAACGGCTCGATCTCGGCGCATGCGCCGCGGCCG
>DNQP01000091.1:1029-8723 GCA_003500955.1 Curvibacter sp.
ATCTCGGCGCACGCGCCGCGGCCCAACTCCATCGCCTACACGGCCACCAAGCACGGCGTCACGGGTCTGACCAAGGCCGCCTCGCTCGATGGTCGCAAGTACGACATTGCCGTGGGCCAGATCGACATCGGCAACGCCGCCACCGAGCTGGCCATGCGCATGACCCAGGGTGTGCCCCAGGCCAACGGGGAGATCGCCTCCGAGCCGCTGCTGGACGTGGACATCGTCGGCCAGTCCGTGCGCTACATGGCCAACCTGCCGCTGGAGGCCAATGTGCTCTTCCACACGGTGATGGCCACCAAGATGCCCTTTGTGGGGCGAGGCTAGTCCGACCGCTGCGCCAGGAAGCGCAGGTAGCGCCGTGCCACGTCGGCTGGGGCTTCCATCATCGGCAGGTGGCCCAGCCAGCTGAGAACTTCGACCTCGGCCTGCGGCAGCAGGGCGCCCAGCGTGCGTGCACCGGTGGCGTCAAACACGCGGTCCTGCCCGCCCCAGAGCGCCAGCACCGGGCCACGCAGCGCACCGACGCGCTCATGCAGCAGGTGTCGGTCACGCAGCTGTTCCTGCCAGAGGCGCTGGTTGGACGGTGCCCGCTCCACTGCCTGGGACCGGGCGCCCTGCAGGATGGGGTAGGGCAGGAAGGGCGGGCGCGCGAACACCAGGTTCATCATCTCGCGGAAGGCTTGGGCGTCAGGCGTGACCAGGGGTGCGCGACCGGCCTCGATGGCCAAGTCCATGTCGCTGGGCAGCAGGCTGCGGATGCCGTGGGGCGCGCCGATGAAGGCCACGCTGGCCACGCGTTGCGGTTGCTCCAGCGCCAGCAGGGCTGCCAGGGTGCCGCCCATGGAGCTGCCCGCCAGATGCGCGCGCTCTACGTCCAGCGCGTCCAGCAGGGCGGCCAGGCGCTGGGTCTGGCTGGCGTAGTCATAGGCGGCATCTTCATGGCGTGTGCTGGCGCCGTAGCCCGGCAGGTCCGGCACGATGACGCGGTAGTGCGGCGTCAGCCGGCGCGCGAAGTCCACCCAGTGGTCCTTCTCGCCGAAGATGCCATGCAGCAGCACCACGGTCTCTCCCCGGCCGCCGGCGAGGTAATGGATCTGGTGCCGCCCCAGGGTGACGGTTTTTTCTTCCAGGCCCGCCCGCTTGCGGTTGAGCTCGGTCAGGGCCGGGCGCAGCAGCTCGGGCCGGCCGTACCAGGTGGCCGGGACCAGGCAGGCCAGCGCGGCCAGGATCAGGGTGAGGTAGTTCAATCGGGGGCTCCTTGTTCATGCGGCCGGTCCTCCCGGCCTTGCGGGCGCAAGACTATTCGGCGGCAGGAAAAAAGACTTGTACGATTGGGCTATGCCGGCCCAGAACAGCCTGACGCTGGGGGCAGACCGCGCGCTCTACCTCGGTGAACTGCCCGCCACGGGCTGGCACCGCCACGCCTCGCCGGTCCTGCTGCAGGGGCTGTCCGGGCGTTTCGCCCTGCATCTGGGCCCCGGTCGGGTCGAGACCTGCCACAGCGCGCTGATCGATACCGGTATCGAGCATGTGTTCGACCCGCGGGGTGAAACCGTGGCCCTGGTCTATCTGGAGCCGGACGCGCCCGAGGTGCGCAGCCTGCGCGCGCTGTTTGGACGGCATGGGGGCGTGATCCTCGATCCGGCCCGGCCCGTGCAGGCGCGCAGCGCGAGCCAGACCCGGCTGCAGGCCTTTGACCTGCCGGCCCTGCTGGCGCTGGATCTGCCGGTGGCGGCACCGCTGGACCAGCGGGTGCAGCACAGCCTGCGGCTGATGCGCATGGGGAGCGAACGTCCGCTGGGGCGCACCGACGTGGCCGCGGCCGTGCAGCTCTCACCTTCGCGCTTCAACCATCTGTTCAGTGCCGAGATCGGCGTGAGTTTCCGCGATTACCGCATTTGGTCCCAGGTGCGGGCCGCCATGTCGGCCCTGGCGGCCGGGCCGCGGTTGACCGATGCGGCGCTCAGCGGGGCCTTTGTCGATTCCTCGCACTTCAGCCGCATGTTCCGCCAGACCTTCGGCATGACGCCGTCCAGCGTGCTCAAGCCGCTGCGGGAAGTGCGGCGAGTCTAGAGAAGATTTCCGCTAGACCTGTTGTGCCAGGGCGCCAGCCGTCAGCGGCTGATTTGGCGGCCAGGCGTCCGCCACGAGGCCGTGCAACCACACGGCGGCACAGGCTGCATCCAACGCACTCGCGCCGGCCGCCAGCCGCGCACCGATCAGGCCGGCGAGCACATCACCGGTGCCAGCCGTGGCCAGGCGCGCATTGCCCGTGGGATTGATCACCGGCCGAGCCTCGGGCGCGGCAATCACCGTACCCGAGCCCTTGAGCACCACGCAGGCCTGATGGCGTTGCGCCAGCGCTTGCGCGGCATGCAGGCGGTCCTGCTGCACCTCGGCGGCGCTGCAACCGAGCAGGCGGGCGGCTTCAAGCGGGTGGGGCGTCAACACCGTCGCGTGGCCGCGTCCTTGGCGCGCGCGCAGCTGGGTCTGCAGCTGGGCGTCGCGCGCGATGGCGTTGAGGGCGTCGGCGTCGAGCACCAGGCGCTGCGACGCCGAGAGCAGGCGCGGCAGTACGGCGCGGATGGCGTCACCGCCACCACAGCCGGCCACCACGCTGAGTGCGGCCGGATCGAGCGCGGCCGCATCGCGCAGCATCAGCTCGGGTTGGCCCGGATCGAGCAGCAGGCCGCTGCCGTCGAGCAGGCCCACGTAGACGCGGCCGGCGCCGTGGTGCAGTGCCGCGCGGGCCGCGAGCAGGGCTGCACCGCCCATGCCCGGTGCCCCACCGATCACGGCCACGTCGCCATAGTTGCCCTTGTGGCTGGCATGGCGCCGCACGCTCGGGGCGGGGGCGGCATTGAGCAGGGCCTGGGGCGGATGCGATGTGGCATCGACGCCGAGGGTGTCGAACCAGACCTCGCCGCAGTGGTCGCGCCCCTGCCCGGTGTAGAGGCCGGGCTTGAGCGTCAGCAGGCTCAGCGTGTGCGTGGCGCGCACGCTCGTTTCCCACGCGCGGCCGGTGTCGGCGTCCAGACCCGAGGGCAGGTCGACCGCGAGCACCGGCACGTTCAGGGCGTTCAGCTGCGTGATCCATTGCGCCAGTTGGCCTTCGGGCGCGCGGGCCGGGCCGGTGCCCAGCAGGGCGTCGATGGCTGCCTCGCAGTCGGACGGTGGCTCGCTCACGAAGGGGACGCCAGCCGCCACGGCGCGCGCATGCGAGGCGCGGGCATCGGCAGGCGCGTGCTCGGGCGAGCCCAGCCAGCTCACGAAGGGCGTCTTGCCCCAGGCCTGCAGGTGCAGCGCGGCTTCGAGGCCGTCGCCACCGTTGTTGCCGGGCCCGCAGGCGATCCACCAGCGCTGCGCATGCGGCGCGAGCGCCAGCGCCAGCCGGGCCGTGGACAGGCCGGCGCGCTGCATCAGGGTGTGCGGGGGTAGCGCCGCGGCGGCCGTGGCTTCGAGTGCACGCGTGGCGCCAGCCGTGTAGAGCGCATGGGCGGGGCCGGGGGCGATGCGCTGCATGGGGGCTGCAGGATCAGAATTCGTAGACGTGGCCTTCGTAGGCCAGACGCACCTCGGGGCCGCCGGGCGGCACAGGGTGGTCGATGAGCGCCTGCCGGTAGGCGGCTTCGAGCGCATCGTCGCTGCGCGTGGGTTCATGGTGGGTGCAGTAGAGCACCTTGGCGCCAGCACGGACCGCGTAGTCGATGCTGGACGCGTAGGTGCCGTGCCCCCAGCCCACCTTGGACGGGTACTCCTGCGCGGTGTAGGAGGTGTCGGCGATCAGCACGTCCACGCCCTGCATGCCCCTGAGGATGGAGGCCTGCTTCTCGTCCACGAAACCCTGGTACTCGGCGTACTCGGCGTCGCCAGGCTGGTAGATGTTGTAGGGCGGCTCGTGGTCGCCGGTGAAGAAGACGGACTTGCCACGGGACTCGATGCGGTAGCCGAAGTTGATCACCGGGTGGTTGAGCAGGTAGGGTGTGATGGTCGCGCTGCCGACCTGCACGCTCTGCTCGGGCATCAGGGTCACGTACTCGATGGTGCCCTTCATCTCGGCCTCGCGCACCGGGAAGTAGCTGTACTGCAGCTGCACGGACATGACCTGTTCCACACCCTGGCCGCTGACCGGGTCGTAGGCGCCATGCAGGCGCAGCACATTGCCCGGAATGAAATTGGGCACGAAAAAGGGCAGGCCCTGGATGTGGTCCCAGTGCGAGTGACTGATGAGCACGTTCGCCTGCACGGGGAGTTCCGCCAGCAGGGTCTGCGAGAGCGGGAAGATGCCGGTGCCGGCGTCCAGGATGATGAGCTCGTTGTCGTCGGTGCGCACCTCGATACAGGTGGTGTTGCCGCCATAGCGCACGGTGTGCGGACCGGGGGAGGCAATGGAGCCGCGTACGCCCCAGAACTTGACCTTCATGATTCGAGCTGGGAGAAGACTTGCGCTTCCTCGAACAGCGCCTGCAGATCGCCGAGCTCGGCGATCACGTGGTCGAGGTTGCCGCCGAGACGACGGGTCAGAGGCGGCGGCAGCGGTTCCACAAAATGGTTGCCGCCGAAGCCGAACTGCAGCTTCTTGGCGATCTGGTTGGCGGCGAAGACGCAGGCGATCATGGGCGTGTCCTTGACCTCGGGGCCGTGCATGTTCTGGATGGTCTCGACCAGCTGGGGGGCGAAACGCCATTTTTCGACCAGCATGCCTCCCACCACCGTGTGGTCCACGCCGATGGTCTGGCGCAAGGCCTCGTGCAGCGAGCCGCCCTGGCTCTTGCTGACGTCGAGCGCCTGCTTGAATTCGTCGGGCATGAACTGGGCGAAGACCACCTTGCCGAAGTCGTGCAAAAGACCGGCGATGAAGCAGTCCATGGGGTCGGTGCCGTCCATCTTCGTGCCCAGCTCGCGCGCGATGCTGGCCGTGGCCAGCGAGTGCAGCAGGTACTGTTGCACGTCGAAGCCGGCGGCATTGTTTCGGGGCAACATGCCGATGGCGGCGATGCTCAGCGCCAGGTTCTTGATGGTGTTGAAGCCCAGGAAAACCACCGCATGGTTGACCGAGGCGATCTGCTTGGGCAGGCTGTAGTAGGCCGAGTTCACGACCTTGAGGATCTTGACCGTGACCACCGGGTCCTTGTCGATGACCTGCACCAGATCCTTGGGCGTGCAGTTGACGTCGCGCGTGAGATCCAGGATGGACTGCACGCTTTTGGGGAAAGCCGGCATGCCGTCGACGGCGGCTGCCAGTTTTTGCGACAGTTCAGGACTCATGGGTGCATTGTGGACGGGGGAAGCTCAACTGTACACAATGCCCTCGGCCTTCCGGGCTCAGCCTTGCAGCCGGGCCAGGCCGAAGCCCGCGAGGTCGGTCTCGGGCGTGCGGCCGGCCACCAGATCGGCCAGCGCGCGAGCCGCGCCACAACCCAGAGTCCAGCCGCTGGAGCCGTGGCCGCAGTTGAGCCACAGGCCGGGGATGCCGCTGGCGCCCAGCAGGGGCGGCCCGTCAGGCAGCATGGCGCGCGTGCCCTTCCAGGTCTGCACACCGCTGGAGAGCACGGCCGCACCGGGGAACCAGTCCTGCAGCACTTTGTAGAGCGTCTGCACCGCTGCCTTGTTGTGCTGTTCGGCGCGTCCGCCGAGCTCGGCGCCGCCGCCGACACGCACCCGGTTGCCCAGGCGTGTGATGGCCACCTTGTAGCGTTCGTCCATCACGGCGCTGCGCGGGGCGTTGAGCGGCTCGCGCACGTTGGCGCTGACCGAGTAGCCGTGCACGGCGGCCAGGGGCAGTTTCAGGCCCAGGCCGCGCAGCAGGCGCGCCGAATCCGTACCGGCGCAAAGGACGGCGGCGTCGAAGCGCCGTGGCAGTCCTGCACCCGCGACATGCACATCGATCCCTGCGCCGGGCGTCAGGCGCTCGACCTCGGTGCTGAAGTCGAATTGCACGCCACGCGCGACGGCCGCGTTCTTGAGCAGCAGGGCGAACTGGCGGCAGTTGCCGGCCTCGTCGTCGGGCAGATGGACGGCGCCCAGGAAGGCGGTGTCCGGATTGAGGGCGGGTTCGATGGCGCGCGCCTCTTCGGCGCTGAGTTCGCGGTGGGCAACCCCCTGGTCCTTGAGCAATTGCAGGCCGGCGCGCAACTGGGCCTGCTCTCGCTCGGAGCGCAGCAGCACCAGCAGGCCCGGGCTGCGATCGAATTCGAGCTCCAGCTCGTCGGCGATGGCGTGCAGACGGGTCTTGCTGTAGCGCGCCAGACCCTGCAGGGCGAGCCGGTTGCGCTGGGACGTGTCGGAAGAACAGGCGCGCCAGCTCTTCCACATCCAGGCCATGTCGCTGCCCGTGAGCGGCAGGCTGTGGCGCACTGGACGGTGGCGCGCGAAGAGCTGGCGCAGCACGCGCAGCGACATGCCCGGCGTCGCCCAGGGGGTGCTGTAGCCCGGAGCGATCAGGCCGCTGTTGGCGAAGCTGCCTTCCTCGGCGGCGGCGATGCGGCGCTCGAAGACCGTGACCTCGTGGCCGTCGCGGGCGAGTTCCCAGGCGGTGGTGACGCCGATGATGCCGGCGCCGATGACTGCAATTTTCATGAATGAGGAGAAAGATCCGCCGTCCGGATGTGCTGGCGGGATGGGGGATTATGGTTGTTGTGGCCGCAGCAGTCGTTCGATCTGCTGCGAAATGTTGAGGACCGCATCATCGCGCATCGCGCCGTGCCAGACCATGAGGCCCACCGGCAGCTCGTCCGGCGCGTGGCAGGGCAGGCTCAGGGCGCAGCCATCGAGCATGTTGACCACGCCGGGGTTGCGCAGCAGCAGGCCGTTGAGGCGGAAGAAGGCCTCATCGCGCTCGGGGCCCGGCAGCACCTCGGCCAGCGGGGGCGCGATGACGGGCACGGTGGGCGAGAGCACAGCGTCAAAGCCGTCGAGAGCCTGCTCGACGCGCATGATCCAGTCGCGGCGCGCCCGCTGCAGGTCGATGTAGTCGGCCGCGCTGATGGCCGCACCCCGCTGGATGCGGGTCAGGACGCGCGGGTCGTACTGCGCGCCACGCCGGGTCAGCAGCTGACGGTGCCAGGCGTAGCTCTCCGCGGCGGAGAAGCCGCCGTTGGCCTGCAGACCAGCGAGCTCGTTCAACGCAGGCAGTGCCAGCTCGGTGATGCGGGCGCCCTGGGCGCGCACGGTCTGCAGCGTGCGCTCGAAGGCACGGGCCACGGTGCTGTCGATGCCGTCGAACATGAGTTGCGGCACCACGGCCAGGCGGTACTGCGCAAGCGGTGCCTCGCTGCGTACCACGCGGCGTGCGGCCAGGATCTCGTGCACCAGGATGGCGTCGCGCACCGAGCGCGTCATGGCGCAGGCCGTGTCCAGCGTAGAGGAGAGGGGCACCGTGCCGTCCAGGGGCACCAGGCGCTGGGTGCTCTTGAAGCCCACGATGCCGTGCAGGGCCGCGGGGATGCGGATCGAGCCGCCGGTGTCCGAACCCAGGCCGACGAAGGCCGCCCCGGTGACCACGGAGACGGCCGCGCCGCTGGACGAGCCGCCGGGCACGCGCGGCACATCGGTCGCCGTGGCGTTGGCCAGGATCTTGTGGTGCGGGTTGATGCCCACACCCGAGTAGGCGAACTCGGTCATGTGGGTGCGCCCCACGAATGCCGCGCCGGCAGCCCGCAGGCGGGCGACGGCTGCGGCGTCCTGGTGTG